>JAKAHJ010000064.1 GCA_021815055.1 Pseudomonadota bacterium
GCCGTTCCGCTGAGCTCCTTCGCGGGTGTGCGCCCCAGGCGCCAAAGCGTCCCGGCGCCTCCGCGGAGGAGCGCTCACGTCACCGGAACCGGATAGGAGCAGTCATGAACAAGGATCGCATCGAAGGCAGCGTCGAACAGGCCAAGGGCAAGATCAAGGAAACCGCCGGCAAGCTGACCGGCGACGCCAAGCTCGAGACCGAAGGCAAGACCCAGAAGACCGCCGGCAAGGTCCGGAATGCGATCGGCGGCATGAAGGACGCGGTCAAGGACGCTGTCGAGGACTGACGGCGGACCGCCTTCGCAGACAAGATAATCCGGCGCGCCCGCGCCGGGTTTTTCACGCGCTTATTGCTGACGATGCAGTTCTTCCCACGACGAGCGGGCCGGTGTGCCGCCGCATGCGAGGCCGGGAGGCCGCTCCTCCACCCGCATTCCGCCCGCGCGGCATGGCTGGCCTGCGCCGCCATCACATTTTTGCGTCTGGGCGCAAAAAACGGCCCGTGCTTTGCTTCCGGTCAGGATGGGTTTCGAGTCGATCCATGTCCCGCCGAAACGAAGTCAGTGCCGGAATCCTCGCCTTCCGCCGCCGCCAAAAGGACGGCATCGAGCTTTTGCTGGCGCATCCCGGCGGGCCCTATTGGCACAACCGCGACGAAGGCGCCTGGTCGATCCCCAAGGGCCTGGTCGAAACGGACGACCTGCTCGCCTGCGCCCGGCGCGAATTCTACGAGGAGACCGGGCTGGCCGCCGCCGGTCCCTTCATGGCGCTGACGCCGCTGCGGCAGAAGAGCGGCAAGATGGTGCACGCTTTCGCCTGCGCTGCCGACCTGAACCTCGCCGGCTTTTCCAGCAATTCGTTCGAGATGGAGTGGCCGCCCCGTTCGGGCCGGCGCGCAAGCTTTCCGGAAGTCGACCGCATCGCCTATTTCCGGCTGGCCGTCGCGCGCCGCAAAATCCTGCCCGGCCAGCGGGCCTTCATCGAGGAACTGGTGCGCAAGCTGGATGACACGGCCGAAGCGTAGCGCGGCCGGCGCGGACCGCCGCCGAACCGTGTTTCCTTCGGCCGCCTCGCACATACGGCCCGGCATTGAACCGGCGCATGAACTGTAATTGTATAGGAGTCGTTGTATTTGTTTCAGGTTGCGTCTCGGCGCGCCGGCACTTTGACCGTCTATGATTTGATGGGGACTGCGATGTCCGAGATTTCGCTCGATGAGCCCGCGTTCCCCGGCCAGCGCACCGTGCCCGAGATCCTGTCCCATCCACGTTTTCCCTTCGCACGCGCGGCGATGGTCGAGGCCATGCTGGCGCTCTACGAGCATGACCCGTTTCTCAATCGGCTGCTGCTCGAGGTTGGACGCAACGTCGTGTTCGTCGTCATCATGTGTCTCGATGCAGGCTATGACGAAGCCGACCGCGCCACCTGGCCGACGCTCGCGGCGGTCACCCAGGCGATGGCGGCATTCGGCATCGCCAGTCCCCGCCGCATTGCCGACCTCGTCGCCCGTCTCATCGAGACCGGCTATATCGAGCAGGCCGCGGCGGCGGGCGACGGCCGCGTCCGCATCCTGCGGCCGACTGACAAGATGATCGCGCTCGATCAGGACTGGCTGGTCGCCCATTACGCGCCGTTGCAGGCCCTGTTTCCCGATCCGGGTTACGCGCCGATCATGGAGCGCGACCGCGATTTCCAGCGCAGGCAGCGGCTCGCCGCGGTCGGGCAATTCCCGCTCGCCGCGAAGGTGATGGCGCGCAACGAGACGATGATGCATTTCATGAGCCGGGAAGCCGGGATCATGGTGGTGATCAAGCTCCTCCATCTTGCGGGACCGAACGGAGATACGACGCGCCGGATCGCCTATAGCGACATCGGCACGCGCTTCGGTGTCTCGCGCACGCAGGTGCGCAAGCTCCTGCAGGAGGCCGAGGCGAAAGGCCTGGTGCGGCTGGAGCGCGGGCGCACCTTGTCGGCGCAGCCAACGCCGGCGTTGCTCCATCACTTCGACCGCCTGGTGGCCGACACGATGGCGGCGCACGATTTCACCTTCAAACTGGCGGCCGACGGCGCAATGCAGTCCGGCTAGCAAGCGCAGGCTCCCTCCCCCGCAGGCGGGGGAGGGTAACAACAATTATGCCCGCACCTCCTGTCGCTGGAACGCGACGTAACCGCCGACGAACAACAGGATGGTCGCCGCGATCAGCCCGACGATCTGCGGCCAGGCCACCATCACGCTGTCCCAGAGCGGCAAAGGCGCGCCCATCACCGCGCCTTGGAGCTGGCTCAGATAGACCGGCCCGAGCGTGCGCGTGGTCGGATTGAGCAGCGCCAGCACGCATTCGCCGAACAGCGTCGAGGGCGACAGCCGCGTCAGCATCTGCGCGGTGACGAGCAGCGCCTCCTGGTTGTCGGGCGGCACTACCGCTTGCGCGATCGCGGGGGCGAGCGCCGGCCAGATCACGGTCAGGAACAGCCAGATGCCGAGCGTCACCAGTGCGGCGGTCGCGGCCGAGCGGAAGACGACCGAGAACAGCATGGCGAGCGCCAGCCACACCCCCGCATAGGCGATGGTGACCAGGAGGAAGATGAAGGCGCGCGCCATCTCCTCCCCGCCCGGCGGGACGCCGAGCGTGATGAGGCCGAGTCCGATCACCAAAAGCCAGAGCGCGATCAGGCTCACCGACAGCGTCCCCAGCGCGGCAAGGAATTTGCCGAACAGCAGCGCGTCGCGATAGATCGGCTGCGACAGGATGCGCGACAGCGTGCGCCGGCTATGCTCGCCGTTGACCGCATCGAAACCGAGCCCGATCGCCATCAGCGGCACCAGGAAGCTCAGGAACGACACGAAAGACGGCAACGGCTCCCGCGCGGTGGTGAACAGCCGCAGGAACAGAAACGGGTCTTCCGCCGTGACGTCGCGGATCTGCTGGATGGCGCCATAGACCGCGGCGAGCGCGACCAGCACGACCAGCCATTCCAAAACGCGCATGCGCGCGCTGGTGAAATGGTCGGACAGTTCCTTGAGCGTTACCACGCCCAGGCCCTGCCAGGGTGAGCCTTCACGCCGCATGACGCACGCCCTCCCCTTGGAAGTAACGGGTATAGATCGTCTCCAGGCTCGGCTGGTCGAGCGAGAGCTGGTTGAGCCGCCCGCCCGCCGCCACCACTTCGGCCGCTGCCTCCCCGCGCAGATCGCGGTCGCAGGCGATCCGCCAGCGTCCCGCCGCCGGTTCTTCGACGCTGCGCACGCCGGGCAGCGCCGAAAGCCGCCCGGCGATGCCGGCCCCGCCCATAGCCTCGACTTCGACGGCGAAGCCGCCGCCGAGCACCTGGCGGCCGAGCTCGGCGACCGTGCCCATCAGCACGATCCGTCCGGCATTGAACAGCGCCACCCGGTCGCACACGGTCTGCACGCGGTCGAGCAGATGCGACGACAGCAGAATGCTGACGCCCTGCGTCTTCAGCGAACGGATCAGTTCGAGCAGTTCGATGCTCGCCTGCGGATCGAGACCGTTGGTCGGCTCGTCGAGAATGGCGACGCGCGCATCCTTCATGACGATCTCGGCGAGGCCGAGCCGCTGCCGCATGCCGCGCGAGAAGGTGCCGACCTTCTTGTTCGCCACCTCGCTCAGGCCGACGCGCGCGAGCGCCGCCGCGATTTTCTGCCCGCGCGTTTTCAGGTCCATGCCCATCAGCCGCGCGGTGTAGTGCAGATTATCGGCGGCGGTGAGGTTGTCGTAGAAGCCGACCGTGTCGGGCAGGTAGCCGACCCGGCGTTTCACCGCCAGCGGCTCGCGCATCGGATCGTGTCCGAACACGCGCGCCGTTCCCGCGCTGATGTCGGTGAGGCCGAGCAGCATCAGGATGGTGGTGGTCTTGCCGGCGCCGTTCGGCCCAAGCAGGCCGAAAATCTCGCCGGCGCCGACGCTGAACGTCACGCTATCGACGGCCTTCGCTCGTCCATAGCGTTTGGTGAGGCCTTTCGCCTCGATGACCGTTTCGCTCATGGCCGCTTACCGGCGGCCGAAGCGGGCGACGGCGCCCACCATGATGAGCAGCGCGGCCCCGATGATGCCGACGCCGGCAATGCCCCACATGGTCGCGGTGGTGACGGTGACGCGGAAATTCGCGCTGCCGTTCTCGCCGCGGGCGGATGCATTGAAAGTCGTCACATAGTCGCCGGCGATCGCTTTCGAGGGCGGCGTGATCAGCGCCTGCACTTCCTTGTGCTGGTTGGGCGCGATGCGTTCGATCGACTTCGGATCGAATGTCACTTTCCAGCCGCTCGGCGCATTGGCGGAAAGCTGCACGTTCTCGGCCGGCGCGGTGCCGGTATTGCTGACGATGACCGGCACCGAGCTTTCGGTCCCGGCGGTGGCGCGCGCCGACAACAGGCCCTCGCGGCCCGCGAGCGTCAGCTTCGGCTCGCCGGTGATGTCGAGCGCGACCTTTGCGCTCGCCTTGGCGTCGCCGGCACCGATATGCACCGTGACCGGATAATTGCCGGCGTCGACCGTGTCGGGCGGGGTGACCTTGAGCTTCACGTCCTTGGTCTTGCCGGCGTCGACCGGAATCGCGGTCAACTGCTGCGAGCCATAGGCCTCGGTGAACGAGGTGTCGAAATTGCGCGGCGCATCGGCGGCGAGGCTGACCAGCAGCTTCTTGCCGCTGTCGTTCTTGATGGTCATCGTATATTCGAAAGTCGAGCGAGTAGAGCCGCGCAGCTCCGGCAGTTCCGGGGTCAGGCTGAGTTTGGCCGGCAGTTCCTTGGCCAGCGTCACCTGAATCGGCAGCGATACGTGCTGGCTCGAACCGTCGGCGCTGACGGTGACCGTCTGCGTGCCGGTCTTGGCGTCCTTCGGCACGTCGAGCCTGAGATCGAACGACACGCTGTCGTCGGTCGCCGGCATCGCCGCCGCGATCGGCTGGCCGCCGCCGAGGAGCGTCGCTTTCCAGCCGGCCGGCGCACCGGCCACCGCCAGCGAAAGCCGCTCGGGGGCGAGGCCGTAGTTGCGAAGCCTCATGCTCACGGTCGAAGTTGTGCCCGGCTGTACCGTCACAGCCGGATAGTCGCTGAGCAGATAGAGTCCTTTGACGTCGGGTTTGGTTTCGGCGGCGAGCGCCGGAGCGGCAAGCGCGAGCAGTGCGACAACGAACGCAATGAGGCGATGTGTCATGGCAGTAACCCCACACGGGGCCACGGCGGCCCCGTCTCGAAACGTCTCCCCCAATGAGCGAACACGGCGCCGATCGCATAGAGTTGCGCCGTGAAAAGATGGCGCGATGGTGCGCACAATCTTGACAAAAATTTGGATGATTGGCGCCGCAAGTCAGCGCAAGCGACGATACCGCCGGACAATGAAAGACACGACAATACAGGCCGTTAAGCGCGCGCTTCCGACCATCCGCCGCCGCGACATTACCAAAGCGTAATCGCCGCGCGCCGGTTCATGCCACGGAAACACCGCGCACCAGCGGCCAGTCCGGCTCGTTGTGCCGCATGATCCACGGCTCGTTGAAGGCTGCCGCCGTCCATTCCTGCCAGGCCGGCAGCGCCATCACCGCGTCCATGTAACGGCGCGTGCCGGCGCCGACCGGGAGGCCGTAATTGTGGAAACGCGCCACCACCGGCGCATACATGGCATCGGCCGCACCATAGCCGCCGAACAGGAACGGCCCAGTCCGCTCCGCTGTCTCGCCGAAGCGCGCGCGGCAATCGGCCCACAAGGTTTCGATGCGGTGCATATCGGCCAGCACCTCATCCGGCTGCGGACGCGCCTTCACCGGCAGCCACAGATTCATGGTGCAATGCTTGCGCAGCGCCTGGAAGCCGCCGTGCATCTCGGCCGCCACCACGCGGGCATGGCTGCGCGCGCGGGCGTCACGCGGCCACAGGCCGGCATCGGGAAAACGCTCCGCCAGATGCTCAAGAATGGCGAGCGATTCCCAGACGTGTTCGTCGCCGTCGATCAGCACCGGCACTTTGCCGGCCGGAGAATATTTCAAGATCTCTTCTTTGCTGCCCGGCTCGTAAAGCGGGACCACCTTCTCCGCGAAGGGAATGCCCGCCACCTTCATGGCGATCCACGGCCGCAGCGACCAGGAGGAGTAGTTTTTGTTGCCGATGATGAGGGTGAGTGACATGGGGGTCCTACAATCGGAATTGGGGTAAGTGACCGTGTCCCGGGCGCGTCGCAGCACGAAAAGCGTGTCTACGCGCGTCTTCGGCGCGCTATGGTGCTGCGGCGCAGAACCGGGACCGTTACGAACTCCGAGCTCGGAACGGTCCCGGCTCAGCGGAGCAGCGTTCCACGCTGCACCGCGTCCGGGACACGCTGCAAACGAATTTGTCTGATGCCGGCGGTGAGCGCCGTGAATGACTCACGCCTTCTTCGTCTCCCCCGGCGCCGGTTCGGGCGCTTCGACCGGCCCGCCGAACCTCTTCCAGGCGCCGAAACCGCCCTTGATATGGGCGACGGGCTTAAGCCCCATCAGGTGCGCGGTATGCGCGGCGAGCGCCGAGCGCAAGCCGCCGGCGCAGAAGAACACGTATTTCTTGTCCTGCGCGAACAGCGGCTTGTGGTAGGGGCTCTGCGGATCGATCCAGAATTCGAGCATGCCACGCGGGCAATGGAAGGCGCCCGGCACCCTGCCCTCGCGCTGCAATTCGCGGATGTCGCGGATATCGATGAGCACGGTATCGTCGCGGCCGGCGAGCTCGATCGCTTCCTCGGTCGGCAGGGTCTCGATCTCGCGCTCGGCGGCGTCGACGAGGGCTTTGTATCCGGTAGTGATGGTCTGCGGCATCTAGGCCTCCTGTGCGCCCCGTATGTGGCAGACGCATCGCCGCCGCTCAAGGCCCGGCCGGTTGAACGCGACGGCCCGAGCGGGCACCATCTTTGACCAGCACCGACTCGGGAAACCCCATGACCGCGCTGACCCTGCCCGACCTCCTGGCCTTCGCCTGGTTCATGGCCGCCTGGATCGCCTATTCGATCGTGATCGAGAAGACGGAAAAGGGCCGCACCGGCCTTAACGCGCTGATGAACGGCTATCGCGACGAATGGATGGAGCGGCTGCTCGAACGCGAGATGCGGATGGTCGACGCCCAGGTGACGGCCGCCTTGCAGAACGGCACCGCGTTCTTCGCGTCCACCAGCCTGATCGCGATCGGCGGCGCGCTGACGCTGCTGCGCTCGACCGAGCAGATCCTGCCGGTGATGTCGCTCTTGCCGTTCAACGCCCGGCCGACGCCGGAACTGTGGGAACTGAAGATGCTCGGTCTCACGGTCATCTTCGTCTATGCCTTCTTCAAATTCGCCTGGTCCTACCGGCTGTTCAATTATTTCGCGATCATGGTGGGCGCGGCGCCCGCCCCTGCCGAGAAAGAAACCGCCGATGCCCAAGCCTTCGCCCATCGCGCCGCGCGGCTGTGTGCCGATGCCGGCCGTCATTTCAACCGAGGCCAGCGCGCCTTCTTCTTCGCGCTCGGCTATCTCGGCTGGTTCCTGGGACCCGTCCCCTTCGCGCTTTCGACCGCCGGCATCCTCGTGGTGATGTGGCGGCGCCAGTTCAACTCCGAGGCGCGCAAGGCTTTCGCGTCGGGCACGTTGCAATAGCCGCGCGCGGCGCGCTCACGCCGCGGCGGCAAGCTGGCTGCGCGCCCAGGAGACGATCTGGCGCGCGCTCATGGCGCCCGAAATGCGCGCGACCTCGCGTCCGCCGCGCAGCAGCAGCATGGTCGGCAGCGCGGCGACACCGAGCTCGGAGGCGATCCGCGGCTCCTCGTCGGCATTGAGCTTGACGAGGCGCACATCCGGCTCGAGCTCGGCCGCGGCCTGCTCGAACATCGGCGCCATCGACCGGCATGGCCCGCACCAGGCCGCCCACACATCGACCAGCACCGGAATATCGTTGGCGCGGCGATGCTTGTCGAATTGCGCACCGTCGGTAGCGGCGGGATGGCCGTCGAACAGCGCCCGGTGACAGGCGCCGCAGCGCGCCTGCCGCGCCTCCTTGCCGGCCGGCACGCGGTTGATGGCGGCGCAATGCGGGCAGACGATCTGTCGAACTTGAGCCATGCGCTTCGTCCTCGCGGTTTTCCGATGCCGCGGCCTCGACCTGCCGCTATCGGACGCGCGCGATCGTAGCGGCACACGCCGCCAAGGACTTGCGGTGAATCAAATGCCCCACGGCATTGCGTCGGCGCCCGCCTCACTTGGCCTTTACGAGACAGGTTCCGGCGGCCTCTGCCGCAGTGCGGGCCCCGCCCCGGCCGAGCTTGCCGGCGAACACCAGCGAACGCGTCTTCGACGTCACGACGTCCTTGAGATCGACGCCGGGCGCCACCGATCCGATCGCGGCGGCGTAGATCAGCTTGCTATCGGCCGACAGGCCGGCAGCGCATTTGTCGGCGGCGGCCCGGTCGGCGAAAGACGGCACGGCAGAGAACAATAGTGCGCTGGCCGCGGCCGCGATGAAAAGAAGAGAGGTGCGATGCATTGGGAGTCCCCCTGTTGGCTGCAAGCGCCTGTGCCTGGATTCGCAGCCCCGATACGCTAAACTTGATCCGGCCGCGCTACATACCATGAAAGCGGTATGGCGCCCAAAATGCTATTCCGCCGCCTGTAACGACGGCGTCAGCCGGTTCTGCGCATTGACGAGGCGCTGCATCACCTTGAGGTCGCGGTCGGACAATTGCAGGCAGGCGTCCGCCCAGATCCCGACGATATGGTCGAGCTCGGCGAGCGAGACCGGATTGACCGCGCGGCCCGCGTCGAAAATCGCGCGCATGCCGTTGTGCCGGCGCCTGTTGCGCTGAATGAAATCGCGCACTTCGTCGATACCCTGTCCCGGTTCGGTCACGATGTGGACGAGCCCCGCTTCCTTCATCTCCTCGGCGGTATAGGTGCGGCCGGTGAGCATCATCTCCTCGGCGAAAGCCGCGCCGGTACGCCGCGCCACCAGGCTGTACGCGCCCATACCGGGGAACAGCCCGAACAGCGTCTCGGGGAAGCCGAACTTCGCGCCGCGTTCGGCGACGATGACGTTGAACGACAGCAGCGACTCGAAGCCGCCCCCGAGCGCGTCGCCCTGTGCCAGGCCGATCGTGACGATCGGCAGGCCGAGACCGTTCATGTTCCGGTGCAGGATACGGACGCAGGACTTGCCGTAATCCACCAGCGCCTGCCGATTCCGCTCGCGGATTTTCGCCGCGAAAAGATCGAGATCGCCGCCGAGATTGAAGACGCCGGGCGTGCGAGAGCCCAGCACGAGATAGCGCAGGTCGTCGCGCCGGTCGCCATAGGCCGCCACGATACCGCGCTGCCAAGCGTGGAAATCTTCCAGAAAATCCGGATTGTAGCTCGGCCGCCCGCGCGGCCGCATGAAGGTCCAGAGCGTGCCCGTCTCGCCTTCCCAGGACGCCTCGAGCTGCTCCAACTCGAACAGCCGGCGTGCATCGTCGCTCGCCGCCCGGTGCGTGCTTACCACTTCGAAATCGACGACGGGCGGTGCGGCCGGTTCCGTCTCGACCGCCCGCAGTTCGGACGGCGGCGCCTCTTTCATCCGTCCCGCCAAGCCGAGCGGAGCAAAAGGCGCCGGATAAGTGGCGGCTTGGTTAACGCAAAACGCTTTCGGCAACGCTGACACTGACATCGCCTGCACCATTTTCATTATTTTTTTACCCTAACAAAAAGTTACCAAGCGGGCAATGTCTATGCGCGCATAGCGCGAATGAAAACTTGCTCGGCGCTCAATGCCGTGGCGCCGCGCGAGCGAAAAAACGCCCGCCGCAGGCCCAGTTAATGCGCGTTAACTACGATTGACGCATTTTGCGGGCGGCAAAACCTCCAGGCGCGCTGCACGCGCCGATTGAACGGCACTCGGCCTTTGGCCGACCGCGCTTCCGCTGCAAAGAATACCGCCATCGCGTGCGCGGCGGCGCAACAAACAACATCTTACGAAAATTGCGGATTTCGAGTTTTCCAGCCGTTCATCATGCGCACCGATGGCCGTCCTCGTTTGCCACCTATTGAACAAACGTCCGTACTATCCGGCCCGTCCAGGAAGGCGCGCTATACCGAAATGCTCATCAAGAAGCTGATCGAGACCCGCAGGACCGACGCCGCTTTGCCGTCGGACATTCGTGCTGCGCTGGTCGAATCCTTGTTTGCGCCGATCGCGTCGCTGTTCGTCGGCGCCGCCGCCTGCTCGATCATCGGCGCGGCGGTGGCGGTGCGCATCGGCGACCCCTGGATCATGGTCGTATCGATGGCGATTTTCGTCGTCGGCATGATGCGCGTCGCCTCCGCCGCACTCTACAAAAGAGACCGGCAGCGCGGAAAACCCCAGGCCATACGGGTATGGGAGATCGTCTACGAATACGGCGCCTGGGGCTTCGCCGGCCTGCTCGGCTTGTTGTGCTGGCTGACGATCGCACGGACGACCGATGCCTCGCTGCAGATGGCCGTCACCACGACCGCGGCCGGCTACGCCGCCGCCATTTCCGGACGCAACGCCGGACGTCCGATCATCGCGGTCGGGCAACTGACGCTCACCACCCTGCCGATGGCGGTGGCGCTCCTGATCTATCCCGATTGGGTGCACAGGGCGCTCGGCTTCGTGGTCATGATGTTCATCTACGGCATGATCGACATCACGCTGAGCATCCGCGACATCATCATCCAGGCCCTGACGATGACGCGCAAGGAGGCCGCGCTCGCCGCCCGTTTCGAGGAGCAGGCGAACCGCTTCGACATCGCGCTCAACAATATGTCGCACGGCCTGTGCATGTTCGACGATCAGAACCGTTTGCGGGTCTGGAACGAGCGTTTCCTCGAACTGCTGCACCTCAAGAACGCCCCTATCCGGGTCGGCATGCGCGTGCCGGAACTGGTGCGCCACAGCATCCGCGCCGGCAACTTCAAGTCGCGCAAGGTGAAGGCGGTGTTCAGGGAACTGGCGCGCAGCCTGAACCAGGACCGGTTCGACCAGGTGCAGACCTCGCCCGACGGCGATCGCACCATCGCGCTGTCGCGCCGGATGATGGCGGACGGCGGCTCGGTCGTCATCCTCGAGGACGTGACCGAGCGCAAACGTGCGCAGGAGCGCATCGCGCACCTCGCGCGCTACGACGAGCTCACCGGTCTCGCCAATCGTACGCAGTTCCGCGAGCGGATCGAACAGGTCATGGCCACCGTGCGTAAGGGCGAGAACAAGATCGCCGTGCACCTGATCGACCTCGACCGCTTCAAATCGGTCAACGACACGCTCGGCCACCCGATCGGCGACAAGCTGCTCCGCCAGGTTGCCTCGCGCCTCAGCACGATCATCGGACCCACCGACACGATCACCCGGTTCGGCGGCGACGAATTCGTGGTGGTGCAGGCCGGCGCGAGCCGGCGGCAGGACGCCGAATGGCTCGCGCAACGTCTGGCCCGTGCGCTCGCCGATCCGTTCGAGATCGACGGGCACCGCATCGATATCGGCGCCTCGATCGGGATCGCCATGTCGCCTGCCGACGGCAACGACGCCGACCAGCTTCTGAAGAAGGCCGACATGGCGCTCTACAGCGCCAAAAAGACCGGCGGCGAACATCGGTTCTTCGCCACCGAGATGGAGGATGCCGCGCAGGCCCGGCGCGCCCTCGAACTCGATCTGCGCGAAGCGCTTGCGTTCGAGCAGTTCGAGCTGCACTTTCAGCCGCTGGTCGATCTGCGGACCGGGCGTGTGACCACCTGCGAGGCCCTGCTGCGCTGGCGCCACCCCGAGCGCGGCCATGTGCCGCCTTCGGTTTTCATTCCGGTCGCCGAGGAGACCGGGCTGATCATCGCCCTGGGCGAATGGATCCTGCACCGCGCCTGCGCCGAAGCGGCGACCTGGCCGAAGGACGTCAAAGTCGCGGTCAACCTGTCGCCCATCCAGTTCCGCGACCGCAGCCTCGCCTTCCAAGTGCTGTCCGCGCTCGCCAAGACCGGCCTGCCCGCGCATCGGCTCGAGCTGGAAGTCACCGAGCGCGTGCTGCTCGAAGACAGCGAGGATACGCTCGCGACCATGAAGCAGTTCGAGGATCTCGGCGTCGCCGTCTCGCTCGACGACTTCGGCACCGGCTATTCGTCGCTCAACTATCTGCGCAAGTTCCCATTCCACAAGATCAAGATCGACCAGTCCTTCACGCGCGACGTCACCGAGAACAGCGACGGCTGCGCGATTATTGCCGCCGTGGCGAGCCTCGGCGCCAACCTCAACAAGACGGTCGTCGCCGAAGGCATCGAAACGGAAGCGCAGATGAAACTGGTGCTCGCGCAGGGCTGCCACGAAGGACAAGGCTATTATTTCGCGCGGCCGATGAATGCGGACGCGATCCGCGCCCGGCTGGGCGCGCCGGCCGCCGCCGCGCAAATGGTGGCCTGAGGCCATGCGGCTCCTACCTGCCTGCATCGGGCTCGCGCTCGCTTGGCCCGGGATGGCGGCGGCGCAATCGGCCAGCGCCGCGCTCGATGCGCTGGTCAAAGCCTATCCGGAGGCGATCCTCCGCCACGACGGCAGCGCGATCTATTGGCGCGACGGCACGCGCATGCCGGTGTCGGACGGCAAATCGCAGAAGTCTTTCGAGGCGCTGTTGCGCGACGCCTCCATCCTCGACCAGTTGCGCCTGGCCTATCCGCGCGGCCGGCTCGCACAACCGCCGGCCGTCAATGACGACCCCGGACGTTTCCGCAACGAGGCTTTCTTCAACAGGATGTACGGAGATTGCCGCAGGCGCGAGGTGCGGCGCCATCTCGTTCCGGTAACGTGGATGCCAAAGAGCTGGGGCCGGACGATCTACGTCACGAAAGTCAACGGCGTTGCCGCGCGGCTGGCGGCAATTTCCGCGGAACTCGACGCTTTGCCCGCCGCGATCAAGCGCGCGGCCTATCCGGTCGCGGGCACCTTCGCCTGCCGGCCGGTAAAGGACACCGGGCGGCCCAGCATGCACAGCTATGCCGCCGCCATCGACCTTAATGTCGGGCGATCCGACTATTGGCTGTGGCGGAAGGAAGCCGGACCGATTCCCTATCGCAACCGCATGCCGCAGGAGATCGTCGACATCTTCGAGCGGCACGGATTCATCTGGGGCGGCAAGTGGTATCATTACGATACCATGCATTTCGAATACCGGCCTGAGCTGCTCGGCATCGGCGGCAAGCCGTGAGCCTGCCGCGGCGCGGGCGCGGTCACCGGCCGGTCAAATTTCGGCGATTGATTTGCCTCAATCGCATTGGAACCTTTGGACGGGTTTTGAATAAAAGTTGAGATGCTTTGCTTGCGGCACTCCCGCCCCCGCTGGTGCGCGGAGAACACTGGAAAAATCGAGGAGTTGAAATCATGAACAACCGGTTTCGCTTGTCGGTCGCGGCGGCGGTGGCCGCCCTTGGCCTCGCATCGTTTGCGAGTGCGGCCTCGGCCATGCCGCGCGGCGACGCGCTGGCGGCCAAGAACCTCGGCAGCCCCAATGTGGAGACGGTGCAATACCGCGCCGCACGCTGGCGCGGCGGATGGCGCGGCCGGGGCTGGTATGGCTACCGCCGCGGCTGGTACGGCCCCGGCTGGGGCTGGGGCGCCGGTTTTGTCGGCGGCGCGGTGGTCGGCACCGCCCTCGCGGCGCCCTATTATTACGGTTATGGGCCCGGCTATTACGCACCGCCGCCCGGCCCGGCGCGCATGTGCTGGGTCACGACCGACGACCGCGGGTACGGGTATTGGGCGGCCTGCCGCTGATTGCGGCGAAAGACGTTGCACAGGATCGTGCCGGGCCCGGGTTCGATCGGAGCCCGGCACTTCCTTGTCTCGCTCAACTCATCGCCACATCGGCCACGCGCATCTGCACGCGCGCTTCGCCCTGCCAGCGGTCGATGGCGATGAAGCCCGCGACATGCATCGCGCGGCCGCGACTGTCCAACAAAGCCTTGCCGAGCGGCTGGCCGATCGCGCGGAAGGCGATGGCATTGACGAACTTGCCGTCGCCCGACTTGAAGCGCAGCCGGATATGGCTCTCGCCGACCGGATCGGCATAGCTGAGCCTATGCGCGGGCAGCGCCAGCAGCGGCTCGGGATTGCCGGCGCCGTAAGGACCCGCACGCGAGAGCATCTCGGCCAGTTCGAGAGTGAAGCCGCCCGCGCTCACCGCGCCGTCGATGGCGAGCGTGTTGTCGCGGCGCGCGACTTCGACCGGGGCAGCCAGCGTCTCTTCCAGGAAAGCGCGGAAGGCGCCTAAAGCGTCCTTGCGCAGCGTGATGCCGGCCGCCATAGCATGCCCGCCGCCTTTGACGAGCAACCCCTCGCGCACCGCCGCCCGCACCGCGCGGCCGAGATCGACGCCGGCGATCGAGCGGCCCGAACCGGTGCCCATGCCGCCCGGCTCGAGCGCAATCGCAAATGCCGGAC
Organism: Pseudomonadota bacterium; assembly: GCA_021815055.1. Lineage (GTDB taxonomy): Bacteria > Pseudomonadota > Alphaproteobacteria > Rhizobiales > Xanthobacteraceae > Pseudolabrys. The sequence goes on from JAKAHJ010000064.1 coordinate 14,428, forward strand.
GGCCGTAGCGCTCCTTCAACCGCGCCGCGACCAGGCCGACCACGCCCGCATGCCAGCCCTGGCCCGCGGTGACGACGACCGCGCCCTTTTCTTCCAGGCCGAGTGCGGCGAGCGCTTCGGCTTCCGCCTCGGCCAGCGTCGCGATCTCGATCTGCTGGCGTTCGCGGTTGAGCCGGTCGAGTTCGGCGGCGATGCGCGCGGCCTCGCTCGGGTCTTCCTCGAGCAGCAACCGCACGCCGAGATCGGCGCGGCCGATGCGGCCACCGGCGTTAATGCGGGGGCCGAGCAGGAAGCCGAGATGCCAGGCCTCCGGCGGACCAGTGAGCCGCGCGGCATCCATCAGCGCGGTGGCGCCCAGATGCTCGCGCCGGCGCAATGCGATCAGCCCCTTGGCGACGAAGGCGCGGTTGAGGCCCTTGAGCGGCACCACATCGGCCACCGTGCCGAGCGCGACCAGATGCAACAGCGACAACAGATCGGGCTCGGGACGCAGCCCCGTCCAGAAACCGCGTCCGCGCAATTCGCGCGTGAGCGCGACGAGCGTCAAAAAGACGAGCCCGACCGCGGCGAGATGACCGAGGCCGG
>JAKAHJ010000193.1 GCA_021815055.1 Pseudomonadota bacterium
GCGCAGCGGTGCCGGATGTGAAAGTCGCGCGCGCGGCGGCCGATGCCGGCATCGCCGGGCTCGCCTTCCTGCGCGGCATTCCGGGCGCCATCGGCGGCGCGCTGCGCATGAACGGCGGCGCCTATGGGCGCGAGACCAAAGACGTGCTGATCGAAGCGCGCGCGCTCGACCGCGAAGGCCGTGCGCATGTCCTGTCCAGCGCCGACATGCATTACAGCTATCGCCATTGCGGCGCGCCCGAAGACCTCATCTTCACGCAGGCGCTGTTTCAGGGAGAGCCCGGCGACAAGGCGGCCATCACGGCGGAGATGGACAAGATTACGCAATCGCGCGAGGCGACACAGCCGATCAAGAGCCGCACCGGCGGCTCCACCTTCAAGAATCCGCCCGGGGAAAAAGCTTGGGCATTGATCGATGCCGCCGGCTGCCGCGGCCTCACGATCGGCGGCGCCCAGGTGTCGGAATTGCACTGCAACTTCCTGATCAATCTCGGCGGCGCGACGGCCGCCGACATCGAGACGCTGGGCGAGACCGTGCGCGCGCGCGTCAAGGCGGCCTCGGGCGTCGAACTGGAATGGGAAATTAAGAGAATTGGGGTCTCTTCTTGATACCTCCCCCTGCAAGGGGGAGGTCGTCCGCCGGAGCGTTGCGAATGCGGACGGGTGGGGGTCATTGATGCGCGCGATGACCCCACCCCGATCCGCGCGTGCCGCGCGGATCGACCCTCCCCTTTCAGGGGAGGGATAAGGCAGCCTCGAAGGATATTGCCATGAAACACGTCGCCGTTCTGATGGGGGGCTGGTCGGCCGAGCGCGAAGTTTCGTTGCGCTCCGGCAAGGCCTGCGCCGATGCGCTCGAGCGCATCGGCCGCTACCGGGTCAGCCGCATCGATGTCGACCGCGACATCGCCGCCACTTTACGCGCGCTCAAGCCCGACTGCGCGCTCAACGTGCTGCACGGCCGCCCCGGCGAGGACGGCACGCTGCAAGGCATGCTCGAAATCCTCGGCATCCCCTACAGCCATTCCGGCGTCATGGCCTCGGCGGCGGCGATGCAGAAGGACATCGCCAAGACCGTGCTGAGCGCGGCCGGCGTTTCGGTGCCTGGCGGCATGGTGGCGACGCGCTTCGAGGCCGCCACGGCGCATCTGTTGCCGCCGCCTTACGTGATCAAGCCGGTGGCGGAAGGCTCCAGCGTCGGCGTGTTCATCGTGCGCGAGGACCATGCGCATCCGCCGCAGGAGCTCACGCGGCCCGACTGGCATTTCGGCGACAAGGTGCTGGTCGAGCCCTTCATACCCGGCAAAGAGCTCACCTGCGCGGTGATGGGCGACACGGCGCTCGGCGTGATCGAGATCGTCGCCGCTACCAAATTCTACGACTACGAAGCCAAATACGCGCCCGGCGGTTCCAAGCACCTGCTGCCGGCGCCGGTTGCGCCCGCGGTCTACGAGGAATGCCGCAGGCTCGCATTGGCCGCGCATCGCGCCTTGCAGTGCCGCGGCGTCACCCGCGCCGATTTCCGCTATGACGACGGCAAGCCGGGCCTTGAGGGTCTTGCCTGCCTCGAGGTGAACACGCAGCCGGGCATGACCGAAACCTCGCTGGTGCCCGAGCTTGCCGCGCATGCCGGAATCCCGTTCGAGGAACTGGTTTCCTGGATGGTCGAGGACGCCTCGCTGGATCGGTGAGCACCGCTTTCAAGTCTCTTCCGCGCCGAAAGGTCTCAGCATGTCGAAGCCGCTGATCTTCGCCATTTCCGCGGTCTAGGACGAGGACGCCTCGGTCTGGAGCGGCCATTGCGACGACATTCCGGCCGCCGCCGATGCGCCGAGCCTCGACGAATTGTTGAATAAGATTTCCGCTATGGCGTTCGACGTGCTGCCGCAAAATCACCCGGGTCGCCAAACTGGAAGGTTTCGCTTCCATCTCGCCTGAAAACGCCGCTGGCGGCGACCCATGATCGCGGATATATTTTTTGTATGAACGCGCAGGTCAAAGAAATCCTCCAGCACGTGGCCTCCTGGCCCGAGGAGGACCAGCAGGAACTGGCCGAGGTCGCGCGCGAGATCGAGGCGCGGCGCACGGGCGTCTATGTCTTGAGCGACGAGGAGCGTGCGGCAATTGCCGAAGCGCTCGAGACTGAAATTGTCCCGGACGAGCAAGTGGCAGCTTTCTGGAAGCGCCATGGTATAAAGTGAAGATACGCTATCGCGCGCGAGCGATTGGCGATCTTGAGGAAATCCATTCTTATCTCGGGCCGAGAAGCCGTATCGGCGTGCGCAATGTATTACGCGCAATCCACGTGGCAATCGACGAAATCGCGTCATTCCCGTATGCGACTGAGAAAACGTCCGATCCTGCTATTCGCGTAAAGATTCTTGGCCGTTATCGCTACAAGATTTTCTATCGGGTACTCGACGACGACACGATTGAAATCATCCATGTGCGTCATGCCGCAAGGCGCCCGTGGCTGTAACCTACTTATGTTTGCTTTCATCCGCCCCATACACATCCGCCAGCCGCAATTCCAATCCCGGCGGATCGAGCTTGGTGCTCCCCTCTCGCACAATATGCGTGAGGATCGCGTCGCCGCTGCCGCGTGTGTGATGGAGGATGAGCGGCTCGGTCGGATCGACGATCAGATAATGTGCGATGCTTGGTACGCGGAAATAGCCCGCGAGTTTCCTCGATGCGTCGATGTGGCGCGTGGACGGCGAGAGCACTTCGACGACGATGATCGGATTTGGGATTTCCAGCACCGATGTTGCGACCTTTTGGCCGCAATAGATCAGGGCATCCGGCTCGAATGCCGTTCGGGCCTCGACACGAACGGTCATCCCATCCGGTAGCATGTAACAGGGCAGGCCGCGCGCGCGGATGCCCGCCGCCAAGGCACTTTGCACCGCGAATTTCACCTCCGCATGCCCGGCGCCCTCCGGCGACATCGCATGGACGACGCCATCGTACAGCTCGTAGCGCCCGGGATTTCTTTCGGCCCAGGCCAGGTACTCGTCGACGTTCATGCGATTGCGGGGTAGAGCGCTCATGGCGGCAGCATAGCGCATCGCACGGCGCGGCCGAAGGGGCTTCGCTGAAGCGTTGCAGTGAGGCTTATCCCTTGTAACTTTCATCGCCGCGACTCGCATAGGCTTGGCGGCGCGGTGACGGGCGGGGGCCCGATTATCCCTGGGTCTTTGAAGACCGAAAGAGAGCTCGGCGCCCCGCCCGCCGTTCCAT
>JAKAHJ010000065.1 GCA_021815055.1 Pseudomonadota bacterium
GAGCGGACGCACCGACCCGGACGGCAACATCTATATCTTCCACAAATGCAAGGCGCCGCAGGACTATCCGGGCTACTGCAATCCGGCGGCCGACAAGCTGCTCGACGAGGCGCGCGTGCCGAGCGATTTTGCCGCCCGCAAGGCGATCTACCAGAAGCTCACCAAGATCATCCTCGAAGACGATCCAAAGCTCTATCTCTATCACCGCCGCATCCTGATCGCGCATACCGCCAAGCTCGAAGGCTATACGCAAATGCCGGACGGGCTGGTGCGCGTCGTCGGGCTGCGCTTCAAGTGACGCTGGGTGCGCAGGCCGTACGGAAGGGTTCGACCGGATGCTGACCTTCCTCGGCAAACGGCTGCTGCAGCTGATCCCGACGCTGTTCTTCGTGTCGGTTATCATCTTCTCGCTGCAGCAGCTCTTGCCCGGCGATCCCGCCACGATCATGGCGGGCGAGGAGCGCGACCCCGAAGTAATCGCGCAGATCCGCGCCCAGTACCGGCTCGACCAGCCAATCCCGGTGCAGTACGCATACTGGCTCAAGGGCGTGCTGTCGGGCGATCTCGGCGAGTCGATGCGCATTCACGTACCGGTGCGCGATCTCGTGCTCGAAAAACTGCCGGTGACGATGCAACTCGCGGGCATGGCGATCGTCATCGCGCTCCTGATCGGCGTCACCGCCGGCGTGATCTCGGCGGTGACCAAAAACACGGTCTGGGACTATGCGGCAAATGTGTTCGCGCTCTGGGGCATCTCGACGCCGAATTTCTGGCTCGGGATCATGCTGATCTTCCTGTTTGCGGTGAAGCTTGGCTGGCTGCCGGCCTCGGGCTACGTACCGCTCACCGAAGATTGGCGGGCAAGCCTTGCCTCCACCATCATGCCGGCCTTCGTGCTGGGCAATTCGATCGCCGCGGTCCTGATGCGGCACACGCGCAGCGCGATGCTGAATGTGCTGGAGAGCGATTACGTGCGCACTGCCCGGGCCAAGGGCCTGCTTGAGCGCACGGTCATCCTCAAACACGCGATGCGCAACGCGCTGACGCCGGTCATTACGTTGGGTGCGCTCGAACTCGGTACGCTGTTATCCGGCGCGGTACTGACCGAACAGATTTTCACCATTCCGGGCTTCGGCAAGCTGATCGTCGATGCCGTTTTCAATCGCGACTACGCCGTCGTGCAAGGCGTCGTGCTGGTGACGGCGACGCTCTACATCACGCTTAATCTCCTTGCCGACATCGCCTATATCCTCGTCAATCCGCGGTTGCGCGGTTAAGGCCATGGTCGATACCGCCCTCACCGCACCGCTCGTCGACAGCGACGAGATCGTCGAGACGCCGGCGCGACGGGCGCTACGCCGCCTCATCCGCCGCAAGGGCGCGATGCTGGGGCTCGCCCTGATCGCGTTGTTCGTCGCCGTCGCGATCTTCGCGCCGCTGCTGACGCCCTACGACCCCGTCGCGCAGAGCTGGACCTCGGTGCGCAAGGCGCCTTCCATGCTGCACTGGTTCGGCACCGACGATCTCGGTCGCGACATTCTGGTGCGCGTGATGTTCGGCGCGCGCGCCTCGCTGATGGCCGGTGTGATTTCGGTCGGCATCGCACTGACCATCGGGGTGCCGCTCGGGCTGGCGGCCGGCTATCTCGGCGGCTTCACGGATGCGCTCATCAGCCGTATCACCGATGCCATGCTGGCCTGCCCGTTTCTCATCCTCGCCATTGCGCTCGCGGCGTTCCTCGGTCCCAGCCTCGGCAACGCCATGATCGCCATTGGCATCACCACCACGCCGATCTTCGTGCGGTTGACGCGCGGGCAGGTCATGACGGTCAAGGTCGAGGAATATGTCGAGGCCGCGCGCGCAGTCGGCAATCCGCGCTGGCGTATCGCACTCGTTCATATCCTGCCCAACATCCTGCCCGCACTGCTGGTACAGGCCACGCTGTCGGTAGCCGCCGCCATCATCGCCGAGGCCGCGCTTTCGTTCTTGGGGTTGGGCCAGCAGCCGCCGGCGCCCTCCTGGGGCAGCATGCTGAACTCGGCGCAGCGCTTTCTCGTCAACGCGCCGTGGATGGCGGTGTGGCCCGGACTGGCGATATTCTTGACGGTGCTGTCGTTCAATCTGGTCGGCGACGGCCTGCGCGACGCGCTCGATCCGCGGGAAAATTAGTCTCCATCTTGGTTGCGTGGGTGCTCGAAAAGGCCGTTTTGGCCGCTCGGACCTGAGAGGTTGTGGTCCGTCCGAGCGCCAAGTGGCGCGCCGGAGAGGACTTGGACCGCTGGCCCAGATTCGAAATCTGGGGTCGAGCACTGCCGAACGCGGCTAGAGATTTTCCCCACTCCGCGGCGACTATATAGGGAATTCGGAAGCCCGGAGACCCAGCCTTACGCTGAAGAAGTCGCGTGTTCGCGCGGGTTTCGCGCTTTTCACGACCACCTAGACAAGAGAACGGACTACCTGGCTGGGGCGCCTGGATTCGAACCAGGGAATGGCGGAATCAAAATCCGCTGCCTTACCACTTGGCTACGCCCCAACGCGCGCAGGCTGAAATGCCGCGCGGACCCTGGGGTCACGCGGGCGGGCGGACCATAGCGGCGGCGCCCTGCCCGATCAACGGTCACGGCCCGTCATTCCGAGCGGCCGGCAAGACCTCGCCAGCCGCGCGTTGACCGCCCTCGCCCGCCCGCTAGATTGGGGCGCATGACCTACCGCGCGCCCGTTTCCGACATCGCCTTCGCACTCAAACACGCCGCCGGCCTCAAGGAGGCCCTCGCGGATGGCCTCTATGGCGAGCTCGACGAAGCGACCATCGACGCCGTGCTGGAAGAAGCCGGGCGCTTTGCGTCCGACGTAATCGCGCCGCTCAACCGCGTCGGCGACCGGGTCGGAACGCCATTTAAGGACGGAGAAGTCACCACCCCCCCGGGCTGGAGAGAGGCCTACACCTCCTGGGCCGAGGCGGGCTGGAACGGGCTCGCCTTGCCGGCCGAATGGGGCGGCCAGGAATTGCCACAGGCGGTGAACGCCGCCTGCGTGGAGATGTGGAACTCGGCCTCCATGGCCTTCGGCATCGGCCCGGTGCTGACCATGGCGGCGGTCGACGCCTTGCACGCCTATGGCAGCGACGAGCTGAAACAGCGCTATCTCGCCAAGCTCATCAGCGGCGAATGGATGGGCACCATGCAGCTCACCGAGCCGCAGGCAGGGTCCGACGTCGGCGCGTTGCGCATGCGCGCCGAGCGCGCCAGCGACGGCAGCTATCGCCTCACCGGCTCCAAGATCTTCATCACCTATGGCGAGCACGACTTGACCTCCAACATCATCCATTTCGTGCTCGCGCGGCTGCCCGATGCGCCGCCCGGCACCAAGGGTATTTCGCTGTTTCTCGTGCCCAAATTCCTCGCCGACGGCACGCGCAACGACGTGCGCGCGCATTCGCTCGAGCACAAGCTCGGCATTCATGCCTCGCCCACCTGCACCATGGTCTATGGCGACAAGGGCGGCGCGGTCGGCTTCCTCATCGGCGAGGAACACAAAGGCATGGCCTGCATGTTCACCATGATGAACCGGGCGCGGCTCGCGGTCGGCCTGCAGGGCGTCGCCATCGCCGAGCGCGCGACGCAGCAGGCTTTCGCCTATGCGCACGAGCGCAAGCAGGGCGCGGCCGGCGCCATCGTCGCCTACCCGGATGTCAAGCGCATGCTGCTCACCATGCGCGGGCTCACGGCCGCGGCGCGCGCGATCTGCTACGCCACCGGCGTCGCGCTCGACCGCTCGATCCGCGGCAAGAGCGAGGCCGCGCGCAAGGCCGCGCATGAGCGCTGCTCGCTGTTCACGCCGGTGGCGAAGGCCTTCGCCACCGATATCGGCATCGAGGTCGCCTCCCTCGGCGTGCAGGTGCATGGCGGCATGGGTTTCATCGAGGAAACCGGCGCCGCCCAGCATTACCGCGACGCGCGCATCGCCGCGATCTACGAAGGCACCAACGGCATCCAGGCGCTCGATCTGGTGACGCGCAAACTGCCGCTCGAAGGCGGCCAAACCATCGCGCACTATATCGACGAGCTGCGCCGGACCGTGAAAGCCGTGCGCGCAAGCAATGCGCCCGCGTTCGGCGAAACCGCGGCGCGATTGGGCGAAGCCGTGGACAGCCTCGAACGCGCAACGCGATGGCTGCTGGCGCAGAAAGGTTCGGCCAATGCGCTCGCCGGCGCGACGCCCTATTTGCGGCTGTTCGGCGATGCCGCCGGCGGATGCATGCTGGCGGAGCAGGCGCTGGCAGCCCTGCGCGCGGGCGGCGACGCACCCGCCCGCGTCGCGCTGGCGCGGTTCTTTGCCGAGAACATCGCGGTGCAGGCATCGGGGCTGGAGCGCACGGTGATGGAAGGTGGCGAGAGCGTGACCGATGCGGAAGCGGCATTGACCGTTTAGTTTTCTGTCATTCCGGGGCGCGCCGAAGGCGCGAGCCCGGAATCCATAATCCGGAGCGCTGCGGCGTATGGATTCCGGGCCCGCTCGCTTCGCTCGCGTCCCGGAATGACAAGCCGAAAGTCTGAGGCCATCCAATGTCCCTCAAGAACAAAACCCTCTTCATCACCGGCGCCTCGCGCGGCATCGGGCTCGCCATCGCGCTGAAGGCGGCCGCCGACGGCGCCAATGTCGCGATCGCCGCCAAGACGGTGGAGCCGCATCCCAAATTGGAAGGCACAATTCACACCGCCGCGGCCGAGATCGAGAAGGCCGGCGGGCGGGCGCTGCCGCTCGCGGTCGACGTGCGCGAGGAAGCGCAGGTGAAGGCGGCGATCGACGAGACCGCGCGCGTCTTTGGCGGCCTCGACATCGTGGTGAACAATGCGAGCGCGATCCAACTCACGCCGGTCGCGCAGACCGACATGCGCCGCTTCGACCTGATGCACCAGATCAACGCGCGCGGCACCTTCATGGTGTCGAAATATGCCCTGCCCTATCTGGAGAAAGCCGCGAACCCGCACATCCTCATGCTGTCGCCGCCGCTCGACATGAAGGCGAAATGGTTCGCACCGCACACCGCTTATTCCATGGCGAAGTTCGGCATGAGCCTGGTGGTGCTCGGCCTCGCGGGCGAAATGCGTGGGCGTGTCGCGGTCAATGCGCTGTGGCCGCGCACCACCATCGCCACCGCCGCGATCAAGAACCTGCTCGGCGGTGACACGATCATGCGCATGTCGCGTAAGCCGGACATCCTGGCGGACGCGGCTTGCCGCATTTTCGAAAAGCCCAGGAGCTTCACGGGGAACTTCCTGATCGACGATACGTTCCTCGCCGCCGAAGGCGTAAGCGGTTTCGACCGCTACCGCGCCGATCCCAGCCAGGCCTTGCAGGTGGATTTCTTCGTGCCCGAAGACATGCCGCCGCCGGCGGGCGTGAGTTTGGGGCCTCTCTCCGCCTCATCCTGAGGAGCGCTCCGCAGGAGCGCATCTCGAAGGATGAGGCGGCCCATGCTTCGAGACGCGCTGCTCCGCAGCGCTCCTCAGCACGAGGCCGATTGAGACTGCGGCGTACTGGATCGCCCGCCTGCGCGGGCGATGACGGCCTGTGAGTCGGGCGATGACAGCCCGAAAGAACGGCGTTAGAACACCTTCATGTCCACACTTCTCGTCACGCATACCGCCTGTCTCGACCACCTGACACCCGCGGGCCATCCGGAACGGCCGGACCGGCTGCGCGCGATCGAGCAGGCGCTCGAGGCCGAGCGCTTCCAGACGCTGGCGCGCGAGCAGGCACCGATGGCGGAGGCCGAGATCGTCTCGCTCTGCCATCCGCTCGATTACATCGAGGCGATCCGCCAAGCCTCGCCCGAGCAGGGCATGGTGCGGCTCGACGCCGACACCTCGATGTCGCCCGGCAGCCTGGAGGCGGCGCTACGCGCGGTCGGCGGCGGGACCATGGCGGTCGACGAGGTGATGGCGGGCAAGGCGTCGAACGCCTTCGTCGCGGTGCGCCCGCCCGGCCATCATGCCGAGACGGCGCGGCCGATGGGCTTCTGCCTGTTCAACAGCGCGGCCATCGCGGCACGCTACGCACAGAAGAAACACGGCCTCGAGCGCGTGGCACTCGTCGATTTCGACGTGCATCACGGCAACGGCTCGCAGGATATTTTCTGGTCGGACGACAGCGTGCTGTACTGCTCGACGCACGAGATGCCGCTCTATCCCGGCACCGGTGCGGTCTCCGAGCGCGGCGTGTTCAACAATATCGTCAACGCGCCCTTGCGGGCCGGCGACGGCGGCGACCAATTCCGCGAAGCCTTCGAGACGGTCATCCTGCCGCGGCTGCGCGAATTCCGCCCCGACCTGCTGGTGATCTCGGCCGGCTTCGATGCGCACACGCGCGACCCGCTCGCCAATCTCAATCTGGTGGAAGCCGATTACACCTGGGTCACGCAGAAGCTGATGGAGATCGCCGACGAAAGCGCCAACGGGCGCATCGTATCGATGCTCGAGGGCGGCTACGACCTGCAAGGCCTGTCGCGCTCGGTCGCCGCGCATATTACCGCGCTGATGCGGGGCTAGAGTCTGATCCAGTTGAGTGGAAGCGCTTGCCAACAGCACTGCGGGCTCCCTCTCCCCGTTGGGGAGAGGGTTGGGGTGAGGGGGTTCATGACTCTCATAATTTGTAACCCCTCACCCGGATCGCGTGCCGCGATCCGACCTCTCCCTATGGGAGAGGTTAAGCGAGTTCGCGGCAACGCACGATTCAATGTCGGCAAATCCTGATCTAGCGCCTGCTCTCCCAATTGAGCGATTCATGCGCGTGTCCCGGACGCGGTGCAGCGTACAACGCTGCACCGCAGAGCCGGGACCGTCCCAGGCTCCGAGTTTGTAAAGGTCCCGGTTCTGCACCGCATCACTTCGTGCTGCGGTGCGCCCGGGACACGGACAGTGGGCGAACCATGCAATCGCAACCCGCTCTAATACATCTTCCTCATTTCCACGATGATCTGGAGGATCGTCAGCTCGAGGCTGGCGACGAACATGGCCGCGGCCAACGACGCCATCACGGTGTCGAGCAAGGTCCATTGCTCCCACCATTTGCGAAAGAAGTCCAACACAAAAACCTCCCCGATTTTCGGTAAGCATTTTCTTTAAATCCAAGATAATGGCAAATGTGAACGGCGCGTCAGTTGAAATTGCAGCGGAACTTTTTGGGAAAAGTTCCCGCGAATGGGGCTATCGCGCCGTCAATCCGCCATCGATCGGCAGGTCGGCGCCGGTGATGAACGAAGACTCGTCCGACAACAGATACACGCAGAGCGCCGCGACCTCGTCGGGCCGTCCCAGGCGGCGCAGCGGAATCTCCTGCGCCAGTTTTGCATGCGCGGAAGCGGGATCGCGCGCGCCCGCGACAATGCCATCGATCATCGGTCCTTCTACGAAGGCCGGGCACACCGCGTTGCAGCGGACCGGCGGATCGAGCCGCGCGCCGTGAAGCGCGACCGATTTCGACAGCAGCGACACGCCGCCCTTCGAGGCATTGTAGGCGGCGAGATTATGCCCGCCGACCAGTCCCGAAACCGACGACAGATTCACGATGGAGCCGCCGCGCTTGCGCAACAGCGGCATGGCGTATTTGCAGCCGAGAAAGGCGCCGTCGAGATTGACCGCGAGCACGCGCCGCCAGGTCGCGAAATCGAGCTTCTCGACGCTGCCGACCGCGACGATACCCGCGGCATTCACCAGCCCGTCGAGGCGGCCGTGCGTCTTGTCGAGCGCGGCGGCGGTGCGCTGCCAGTCGGCTTCCGAAGTGACATCGAGATCGAGGTCGTTGCCCGTGCGGCCGGAAAGATCCGAGGCGATCGCCATGCCCCCGGCGCGGCGGATCGCGACCGCCATGGCCGCTCCAATGGTGCCGGCCGCGCCCGTCACCAGCACGATTTTGTCCTTGAGGTCGCTCACCGGCGAGGCTCCGTTCTCCAAAAACCTGATGCGTTGCATTCGCCGCCATTGTCGAGCATTCATGATCCCATGTCATCCGAGCAACCCATCTGCCTGATCACCGGCGCCTCCGCCGGCATCGGCGCTGCGCTCGCGCGCGAATTCGCGCGGCACGGTCATGCGCTCGTGCTCACCGCGCGGCGCGAGGCCGAGCTCGATGCGCTCGCCGACGAGATCGCCGCCGGCGGACAGGCACGTCCGCACGTGTTCGCGGCCGATCTCGCCACCCGCGATGGCGTCGAGCGTCTGGCCGAGGGCCTGCGCGAGCGGGGGCTCGAACCCGTTTATGTCGTCAACAATGCCGGCTTCGGCCTGCTCGGGGCGGCCGCGCGGCTCAAGCGCGACAACCAGCTTGCCATGATCGACCTCAACATGCGCGCGCTCACCGATCTCACGCTGCGCTGGCTGCCGAGCATCAGGCATCACCGCGGCGGCATTCTCAACGTCGCTTCGGTGGCCGGTTTCCTGCCGGCGCCGGGCATGGCGGTCTATCACGCGACCAAAGCCTATGTGGTCTCGCTTTCCGAGGCGCTGCATGCCGAATTGAAGGCCGACGGCGTGCACGTCTGTGCGCTCTGCCCGGGGCCGGTACCGACCGGCTTCAACGCCCGCGCCGGCATTCCGGCCGGCTATTTCCCCGGCCTGCTCGGCGGGACGGCCGAGCGCGTGGCGCGGGAAGGCTATGCCGGCTTCATGCGCGGGCGCCGCCTGGTGGTACCGGGAGCGCCCAACCGCGCGCTGACGCTGCTGCCGCGGCTCGTGCCGCGCCCCCTGGTGCTGGCCTATATGTCCTGGCGCTGGGACCGGGCGCGCCGTCGCGGATAACCGCCCTATCGTCCTCGCCCGGTTGCGGGCATAAGATGGGCCCAACGAATCCTTGCCGGAATGCGGAAATGGCTGAAAACAACATCGATGTGAGCAAAATGCCGTTCGAACGGGCGATCGAGGAGCTGGAATCGATCGTCAAGCGGCTGGAGGAAGGCAAGGTGCCGCTCGAGGAATCCGTGACGATCTACGAGCGCGGCGAGGCGCTCAAGGCGCGCTGCGAGCATCTGTTGCGCCAAGCAGAGGCGCGGGTGGAAAAGATCACGCTGGACGCTTCCGGCAAGCCGACCGGCAGCGAACCGCTCGACGTGGACTGACGCCCCCGCCGCCAGCCGCCGCGGGCACAAAAATGCCGGGAATTCGGCCTCCAGCTATCGCCGAATTGCCGGAAATGGCCCATCTGTTGTAAGCGTGAAGAGCGGCCGGACGGGAAACCGGAAGAAGGGATACCCGCGGCCGAAAGACCGGTTCGGAGTGACTGTTGCCCGAGACATCGAAGACACCGCTGCTCGATCGCGTGCGCCTGCCCGCCGACCTGAAGAACCTGTCGGCCGAGCAGCTCAAGCAGCTCGCCGACGAGCTGCGCAGCGAGACCATCGACGCCGTTGCCAAGACCGGCGGCCATCTCGGCGCGGGCCTCGGCGTGGTCGAGCTGACCGTCGCGCTCCATGCCGTGTTCGATACCCCGTCCGACCGGCTGATCTGGGACGTCGGCCACCAGGCCTACCCGCATAAGATCCTCACCGGCCGGCGCGACCGTATCCGCACGCTGCGCCAGGGCGGCGGGCTGTCCGGCTTCACCAAACGCGCCGAGAGCGAATACGACCCGTTCGGCGCCGGCCATTCCTCCACCTCGATTTCGGCCGCGATCGGCATGGCGGTGGCGCGCGACCTTGCCGGCCGCGACAATCACGTGATCGCGGTGATCGGCGACGGCGCGATGTCGGCCGGCATGGCCTATGAGGCCATGAACAATGCGGGCGCGCGCAACGAGCGCCTGATCGTCATCCTCAACGACAACGACATGTCGATCGCGCCGCCGGTCGGCGCCATGTCGGCCTATCTCGCGCGGCTCGGATCGGGGCGCACCTATCTCAAGCTGCGCGATGTCGGCAAGCAGCTCACCAAACATCTGCCGAAAGCTTGGGACCGCGCCATCACCCGCGCGGTCGAGCACGCGCGCGGTTATGTCACCGGCGGCACGCTGTTCGAGGAACTCGGCTTCTACTATGTCGGGCCGATCGACGGGCATAATCTCGACCACCTGCTGCCGGTGTTGCGCAATGTGCGCGATGCCCAGATCGGACCGATCCTGGTGCATGTGGTCACGCAGAAGGGCAAAGGCTACGCGCCGGCAGAGACTTCCGCCGACAAATATCATGGCGTGGTCAAGTTCGACGTGGCCACCGGCGCGCAGGCGAAGTCGAAATCGCAGGCGCCGCAATATACCAAGGTTTTCGCCGAGAGCCTGATCAAGGAAGCGCGCAAGGACGACAAGATCGTCGCCATCACCGCGGCAATGCCGTCCGGCACCGGGCTCGACCTGTTCCAGCAGGAATTCCCGGCGCGCTGCTTCGATGTCGGCATCGCTGAGCAGCATGCGGTGACCTTCGCCGCCGGGCTGGCGACCGAGGGCTTCAAGCCTTTCGCCGCGATCTATTCGACCTTCCTGCAACGCGCCTACGACCAGGTGGTGCACGATATCGCCGTCCAGAAGCTGCCGGTGCGCTTCGCCATCGACCGCGCCGGGCTGGTCGGCGCCGACGGCCCGACCCATGCCGGCGCCTATGACGTCGCCTATCTCGGCTGTCTGCCCGGCTTCGTGCTGATGGGTGCGGCCGACGAGGCCGAGCTCGTGCATATGGTGGCGACCCAAGTTGCGATCGACGACCGCCCCTCGGCTCTGCGCTATCCGCGCGGCGAAGGGCTCGGCGTGCCGATGCCGGCCGAGGGCGTGCCGCTCGAGATCGGCAAGGGCCGCGTGCTGCGCGAAGGACACAAGGTCGCGCTGTTCTCGTTCGGCGCGCGGCTCGGCGAATGCCTGAAGGCGGCCGACGAACTCGCCGCGCTGGGCTTGTCGACCACGGTTGCCGATGCGCGCTTCGCCAAGCCGCTCGACGTCGACCTGCTGCTGCGGCTCGCGCGCGAGCACGAGGTGCTGGTCACCATCGAGGAAGGCGCGGTCGGCGGCTTCGGCGCTTTCGTCTTACAGGCGCTGGCCGAATATGGCGCGTTCGAAAGCGGCTTACGCGTGCGCACGATGGTGCTGCCCGACCTGTTCATCGATCAGGATACGCCCGCCGCGATGTATGCCGCGGCCGGCCTCGATACCAAAGGCATCGTCGCCAAGGTGTTCGAGGCGCTCGGCAAGGACGCGGCCAAAGAGACGGTGAGGCTGGCGTGATATGATACTTGTCCCGGGCGCACTGCATCGCGTAGCGATGCGGTGCGGACCCGGGGCCGCCCCACAACGGGCATCAGCCCAGGGTAGAAACCATGGCCACCGGCCGGTTCTATCTTTACATCCTCGCAAATCGGCCCAAAGGCGTTCTCTATGTGGGCGTAACCAGCGATCTCGCTCGCCGCGTCGCCGAGCACAAGGGCAAATACGTCCGCGGCTTTACGGCCAACTATGGTGTAAGCAAATTGGTCTACTTCGAAGAATACGGATCGATCCTAGAAGCGCGATCGCGAGAGCGCGCACTGAAGCGCTGGCAGCGAGTCTGGAAATTCGAACTGATCGAGAAATTGAATCCTGATTGGTCGGATCTCACCGAGCAGATAGCTTTGTGAAATCCTTACGCTTGTGCGATCCCGGGTCTGCCGCGCACCGCGTCGCGCTGCGCTGCGCCCGGGAAAAGTATCGAGGGAGCCGGCCTTGAGCCACCGCCGCCGTGCCGACCGCCTGCTCGTCGAGCGCGGCCTGTTCGAGAGCCGCGCCAAGGCACAGGCCGCGATCGGCGCCGGCCTCGTCACCGCCAATGACACGCCGGTGCGTAAACCGTCGGAGGAAATCCCTCTCGATGCCGCATTGCGCGCGAGCCCCGCGCATCCTTACGTCTCGCGCGGCGGGCTGAAACTCGAGGCCGCGCTCGCGCATTTCGGCTTCGATCCGAACGGCAAAACCTGTCTCGATGTCGGCGCCTCCACCGGCGGCTTCACCCAGGTCCTGCTGGAGCATGGCGCGAAGCGCGTTTACGCCGTCGATGTCGGGCGCGGGCAACTGCACGAATCTTTGCGCGTACGGCCCGAGGTGGTGTCGCTGGAAGAAACCAATATCCGCTCGCTCTCCCCGTCCCCGATCGACGAGCCTCCGCAACTGATCGCGATCGACGTGAGCTTCATCTCGCTCAAGCTGGTCCTGCCCTCCGCGCTCGCGCTGGCGCAAGAACCGGCCGAACTGGTGGCGCTGATCAAGCCGCAATTCGAGGCCGGCCGCGCGGCGCTCAAAAAAGGCGTGGTGCGCGATGCCGCGGTGCACGCTTCAGTCTGCGAGGGCATTACCGGCTTCGTTGCATCGCTCGGCTGGCGCGTTATCGGCATCATCGCCTCGCCGATCGCGGGCGGCGACGGCAATGTGGAATTTCTGCTGGGCGCCACAAGTGACTGAAAAATTGACCATCGCCCATCTCGGCCATCGCGGCGACGGCGCCGCCGACACGCCGGAAGGCACCATCTACGTGCCCTATGCGCTGCCGGGCGAGACAGTGACGGTCGAGCGTGTCGCCGGCCATCCCGACCGCCGCCATCTCGTGCATGTCGACAGACCGGTGCCCGAGCGCGCCGTGCCGATCTGCAAGCATTTCGGCACCTGCGGCGGCTGCGCATTGCAGCACTGGTCGCTCGCGGAATACCATCTGTGGAAACGCGCGCTCGTGGCGGAAGCGCTTGCGCATGCCGGTCTCGTCGCGCCGGTCGACGACCTGATCGACGCGCATGGGCAAGGCCGCCGCCGCGCGGTGCTGCATGCGCGGCGCGGCAGCCGCGAGGTATTGGAAGTGGGCTTCACCGCACCGCGCGCCCACCACATCGTCGCGATCGACGAATGTCCGATCCTTTCGCCCGCACTGACCGGCGCGATCCCGGCGGCCTGGGCCATCGCCGACGCGCTCAAGCTCACGGAAAAGCCGCTCGACATCCAGGTGACTGAAACCGACGCCGGCATGGATGTCGACGTGCGCGGCTCCGGTCCGCTTGCGCCCGAGCGCATGGCGCGCCTCGCGCGGCTGGTCGAAGACCACAAGCTCGCGCGCCTGACCCGCCATGGCGAACTGGTGGCGCAGCGCGCGCAGCCGACGGTCATGGTCGGACGCGCGCATGTGCCGCTGCCGCCCGGCGCGTTTCTGCAGGCGACCGTCGCAGGCGAAGAGACGCTGGCGCGGCTGGTCGAAATACATGTCGGCAATGCCAAACGCATCGCCGACCTGTTCGCCGGCATCGGCACCTTCGCGCTGCGCCTCGCCGAGCGCGCGCGCGTCGCCGCCTTCGACAGCGAGGCGGACGCGATCAAGGCACTACAGCGCGCCGCGCAAACGACCCAGGGACTGAAGCCGGTCGAGGCCACAGTGCGCGACCTGTTCCGGCGGCCGCTCGTCGCCGGCGAATTGAAAGCCTTCGATGCCGTGGTGTTCGATCCGCCGCGCCAAGGCGCCGAGCGCCAAGCGCGCGAACTGGCCAAAAGCCGCGTGCAAACGGTCGTCGCCGTCTCCTGCGACGCGAATACTTTCGCGCGCGATGCAAAAATTCTCGTCGACGGCGGCTACAAGCTCTGCGCCATCACGCCGGTCGACCAATTCCGCTATTCACATCATGTCGAAGTGGTAGCGAAGTTCGAGCGCTGAAGGAGCGCATCGCGGCCTTCCGGCTGGCTACAACCCATGATACCACCTATTGAGATCGACGCGATCGATCCATAGGGGGGACCATGAAACGAATTTCGCACATATTCTCGTTTATACTTTCGGCGGCCGTCCTGCTGGCTGCCGTCAATTTCGCACAAGCCAATAATCGCCGGACCTGGGTGGCCGGAACAGGCGCCGACAGCGGCGGCTGTACCGTCACCGCACCCTGCCAGACCTTCCAGTATGCACAGAGCAAGACGAGTGTCGGCGGCACCATCAATGTACTTTCGCCGGGCGACTTCGGCGCGATCACCATTACGCAATCGCTCAACATCGTGGCCGACGGCGTCGAGGCCTTGATCGCCGCCATCAACGTCAGCGCGGTCACGATCAATACGCCCGGCGTCGAGGTATCGCTGCACGGGCTGACCATCGATCAATTCCCCGGCCAGAACTTGTTCGCCATCAATGTCGGCGCTCGCGCGGTCTTGCGGCTGGAAAACGTGGACATCCGCGGCGGCCTGCGCGGTATCAATTTTGCGCCGGCCTCCGGCAACAGCCAGCTCCACATTTTGAATTCGACCATTACCAGCACAACGTCGGATGGGCTCGCCATCAACCTGCCGGGCGGACCGGTCACCGCCGACATCCAGGGGCTGCGCGTACGCAACACGGGCAACGCCGGTATTCTGATCGCGGGACAGGTGAAAGCGGCAATCCGCGACAGCGTCTTGACCAACAATGTCGTCGGCATCCGGGTCGCCGGCAGCGCGGGTTCGCCGACCAACGTGATGATGACCCGCGTGCATGTCGAGAACAACAGTTCGATCGGCGTGCATGCGAAAGGCGGCACGGTCCGCATGGGCGAGTGTGTCGTCACCGGCAACGGCACCGGCCTCGCGATTACCAACGGCGGAACGCTGGCGACCTTCAAGACCAATCAAGTCGCCGGCAACGGCGCCGATGGGGCGCCGAATGCAACGGTGTTGCTGAAATAGCCTTGGCGCCGGCACGGTCACTGGAAATCGTAGTTGCCCCAGCGGTCCTGCCACAGCTTTTCGCCGATGGTGCAGGAGACGCGCGGCTTGTCCGCGCTCGCGGGGATCGCGCGCGCTTCTGGCTCACGCCCGGCGACTTCCAGCACCAGCTTGGTGCGCGTCGCCTCGATAAGCTTCTCGCGTTCGCGGATCGGGACGACGAAGGCGCCGGGCCCGCCGATCACGCTGTCCCGGTAGTAGCCCTCCAGATCGTCCGTCGGACGCGCACCGAAATTCGGCCGGTCGTTGACGATCGGCAGGCCGTTGATCA
>JAKAHJ010000194.1 GCA_021815055.1 Pseudomonadota bacterium
AAGCGCAAGCCATCGACGAAGAGGCCCTGCGCGCCGCCATGGACGGCGCCGTGCCCGCGCTCGAACGCATGCAACTGATCGACGCGCTGCCGCGCCGGCCGGACGGGGAAATCCGGCTGGAAGCGCTCCAGCTCATCGCCATGAATCAAATCGACTCGCTCGACGCGCTGCCAATGAGCGATGCCGAACGGCAGGCGCTCGCCCCGATCGTGGCGGGACGGCGCAATCTGCTCGACCGATTTTCGTTCTAAAGCCTACCTGAAAATGCGAGGTGGATCGTGCGCGGCGCGCCAGATCAGCCACTGCCGCTTGAGCCGCGACAGGCGCGCCGGTTGGAACGGCCGATAATCGCGCCGCTCCATGCGGCGCAGATCCGCCCCTAGCGTCGCGAGCGACAGAAATGCCGGAAGGATTTGCGGCGTCGCCGCCGCGGCACTCGCCCGCACGGCGGCGAGCGCGTTTAACCCATGCTGCCGCAGCTCGCCGAGCGCCGCACGCAGCCCTTCGCTGTCGCGGCCGGCAAACACGTCCTCCGGGTTCACACCGTGGCGATCCAACAGCGCCAGCGGAACGAAAATCTGCCGGTGTGCGGCGTGACGGGGCAAATCGAGCAGCACGGCCCGCACCGCATAAGCAATTCCGGAACACCGGGTCAGATCGACGATGGATTCACCGCCTCCGCCCAGGATGTCCGCTGCAAGAACGAACAGCGCCGATTGCGTCTGTTCGGCATAACGGTCGAGATCGGCCAGCGTCGCTATCGGCTCGTCGTAGAGATCGAACCGATGCGCGTCGATCAGCGCGACGAGCCGCTCCGGTGCGATGGCGTAGTACTCCATCGTTTCGCGCAAAGCAGCCGCAGCCGGATGCGCGCGCACCTCATTGTCGCGTCCGCCCTCCAGGGCCTCGCGCCACCATTGCAGGCGGATTTCTCCCGGCATTGTTTCACGGGCGACATCGCGCACACGCGCGATCTCCGCTTCGAACGCGTACAGCGCGAACAGCGCGGCACGCTTGTCCGCCGGCGCGAACAGCGTCGCGAGATAGCGATCGCGATCGGCATTGCGGACAAGGTTCGCGCAGTGGGAGAAGTTGCTTTCCATTCTTCGCGACGGTGCCACACCGCTTATGCCCGCGTAAGCGGGAATCAATCCACCGCGATCAATCCCGCCCCGATGCGCCGGTTCTCGGCCAGCAGGATATTCCAGGTGCGCACGGCCGCGCCCGTGGTCATGGCGTCGACCGACAGCGAAGCCTCGTGAAACCGCGCCCGTAACCGCTCCGGAAGCACGAACGGGTCGCGCCCGGCGCCGATCAGAAAGAAATCAAGCTCTCCCGCGCGGGCCAAGGCCGCCTCGAACTTGGCCGTCGTCAGCTCGGTTACGCTGTTGACCGGCCAGGCCCAAATGCCGTCGGGAAAACACAGAAGCGAGCCGCGATGCGACATGCCGGCAAAGCGGAAGCCGCCATTGCCGTAGGCCTCGATCGGCGCCGGGCGCGGCAGATGCGGAGCATCGGCGGCGCCCACCATGGATCAGGGCTTCTCGTCTTTCTTCTCGGGCGCGGTCAGGGCGTCGGTGCCGCGGCCGACCCCGAGATAGATCAAGATCGGTGAGGCGATGAACACCGAGGTATAGGTGCCGACCAGCACCACGCCGAACATCATCGTGGCAGTGAAGGAGTGGATCGCCTGGCCGCCGAACAAGAGCAGCGACAGCAGCGCCAAAGACACCGTCAAATGCGTGATGACCGAGCGTGACAGGGTCTGGTTGACCGAGGCGTTGAGCAGATCGGGCATCGGCATCTTCTTGTAGCGCCGCAGCATTTCGCGGATACGATCGTAGATCACGACCGTGTCGTTGAGCGAATAGCCGAGGATCGTGAGCAGCGCCGCGATGCTGGTGAGGTCGAAATCGATCTGCGTGATCGACATGAAGCCGATGGTCAGCACGATGTCGTGCACATTCGCGATCATGGCGCCGAGCGCGAATTGCCATTCGAAGCGGAACCACAGGTATATGAGAATGCTCAGGATCGCGAGCATCAGCCCAACCACGCCGTAGGACAATAATTCGCCCGAAACGCGCGGGCCGACCACTTCCACGCGGCGGTAGTCGACATCGCTGCCGAGCGCCCCGCGCACCTTGTTGACCGCGGCCTGCTGAGCCTCGTCGCCGCCGGGCTGCTCGGCGATGCGGATCAGCACGTCGTTGGGCGGCCCGAACTGCTGCAATTGGACTTCGCCCAGGCCGAGCGCGCCAAGCGTCGCGCGCATGTGCGCGAGATCGGCCTGCGCCGCCTTGGT
This sequence comes from Pseudomonadota bacterium, assembly GCA_021815055.1. GTDB lineage: Bacteria > Pseudomonadota > Alphaproteobacteria > Rhizobiales > Xanthobacteraceae > Pseudolabrys. The sequence continues at coordinate 2,306 of JAKAHJ010000194.1, forward strand.
CTGCACCTCCATCAGAAGGCCGCCTTTGAAGTCGATGCCGAAATTCAATCCATGGAAAAAATAGAGCGAAATCGCCAGGATCGACATCAGCGCCGACAGCGGAAAGCTGATGCGCCGGAAGCGCATGAAATCGAATTTGGTGTCGTCCGGAACGATGCGAAGCAGACGCATAGCTATCTTTCCTTGCGCATGATCTCGCCCGAAAACCGGCTCCCACTCTTCGGGATCATGCGCGCGCCTTTAAATCGGCACGCGTTGGGGACGCCGCCAGCGCACCCAGTAAGCGACGATCAGCCGCGTCAGGGTGAAGGCGGTGAACACCGTAGTGATGATGCCGACGCCGAGCGTGACCGCGAAGCCGCGGACCGGGCCGGTACCGATATAGAACAGCACCGCGGCGGCGATAAAAGTGGTGATATTGGAGTCGAGAATCGTGGCGAGCGCGCGCGAGAAACCGGCGTCGATGGCGTTGATAGCGGTACGGCCGCCGCGCACCTCCTCGCGGATGCGCTCATAGATCAGCACGTTCGAGTCAACTGCGATGCCCACGGTGAGCACGATGCCCGCAATGCCGGGCAGCGTGAGCGTGGCGTTGAGCAGCGACAGGATGCCGAAAATCATGGCGACGTTGATCGCCACCGCAATATTCGCAAACAAGCCGAACAGGCCGTAGGTCGCAAACATGAAGATGATGACCATGGTCGCGCCCACATAGGACGAGATTTTGCCGCTGGCGATCGAGTCGGCGCCGAGACCGGGTCCGACCGTGCGCTCTTCGATGATCGTTAGCGGCGCCGGCAGCGCGCCCGCGCGCAACAGGATGGCAAGATCGTTCGCGCTCTGCACCGTGAAGTTACCGGAGATCTGGCCCGAGCCGCCCAGAATCGGCTCGCGGATCAC
>JAKAHJ010000066.1 GCA_021815055.1 Pseudomonadota bacterium
ATCGTCGGCGCGGCCGTGCTGGTGCTGCTGCCGCAACTGCTCACCGTATTCCACGACTACGAGCACATCGTGCTCGGGCTCGTGATGATCGTAACCATGATTTTTCTGCCGGCGGGCATCGTGCCGTCGCTGCGCGCCAGAATCAGGCGATCGTCATGAGTGCGTTGGCGGTCGAGGGCATCGGCATCGGCTTCGGCGGGCTGACTGCGCTGTCGGGCGTGTCGTTCAGCGTGAAGCCGGGCGAGATCTTTGCGGTCATCGGCCCGAACGGCGCCGGCAAGACCACGCTGTTCAACGTGATTTCCGGTCTCTATCGCCCGCGCCAGGGCCGCGTGCTGCTCAATGGCGAAACCGTCACCGCGCTGGCGCCGCACCTTCTGGCGCGGCGCGGATTGTCGCGCACGTTCCAGAACCTGCAGATCTTCTTCCGCATGAACGCGGCCGAGAATGTGATGGTCGGCCGCCATCTGCACGAGAAACGTAACGTGGTCGCGCATCTGTTCACGCTGCCCTCGGTGCTCACGCAGAATAAATTCACCCGCGCCAAGGCGGAAGCCCTGCTCGCCTTCGTCGGGCTTGCCGGCATCGCCGACAAGCCGGCGGGCAGCCTGCCCTATGGCGCGCTGCGGCGGCTCGAAATCGCCCGCGCGCTCGCGACCGAACCGAAGGTGCTGCTGCTCGACGAGCCGGCCGCCGGCTGCAATCCGGTAGAAACGGCCGAGATCGACGACGTTATCAGCAAGATCGCCGCGAGCGGCGTCGCGGTCGTTCTGGTCGAGCACGACATGAAGCTGGTGATGAAAATCTCGCACCGCATTCATGTGCTCGATCAAGGCCGCACCATCGCGGAAGGCCCGGCCGACGAGGTGCGCGCGAACGAGAAGGTGATCGCGGCCTATCTCGGCCAGCACGGACAGCGGGAGAGCGCGCGTGCTCGCGATTGAAACCATCGTCAGCCGCTACGGCCGGATCGAGGCGCTGCACGGCGTCTCGCTTCACGTCGCCCAAGGCGAAATCGTCACGCTGATCGGCAGCAACGGCGCCGGCAAGACCACGCTGATGCGCGTCATCTCCGGCATCTTGCCGAAGGCTTCCGGGCGCATTCTGTTCGAAGGCGCGGAGATCGACCGGCTCAGCGCGCACGAGCGGGTGTCGCGCGGCATCGCGCAGGTGCCGGAGGGCCGGCAAGTGTTCGCGCCGCTCACCGTGGCGGACAATCTGCGGCTCGGCGCATTCCGCCGCAACGCCAAGGATGTGCCGGGCGAGATGGAGCGCGTCTATGCGCTGTTCCCGGTGCTGGCCGAGAGACGCAACAGTATCGCCGGCGCGCTCTCGGGCGGCCAGCAGCAGATGCTGGCGATCGGCCGCGCGCTGATGAGCGGGCCGCGTCTCCTGTTGCTCGACGAGCCGTCGATGGGGCTCGCACCGGTGCTGGTCGACCAGATCCTCGGCACCGTGGTGGCGCTGCGCAAGGAAGGCGTCACGATCCTCTTGGTCGAGCAGAATGTGAGCGCGGCGCTCACCATCGCCGACCGCGGCTATGTGATCGAAACCGGCCGCATCGTGCTCGACGGCGCCGCGCAGGCGCTCGCCGGCGATCCGCGCGTGCGCGAAGCTTATTTGGGGATTTAGGGCGCGCGACGATGGCATTAGGAAGCGCCCGCCGCCGTGTGAGATTTCGTCAAAATCAAGAACTAACGGGAGCCACGCCTCATGCGTTTGTCGATCTTCTCGGTGCAGGACCACTATCCGCAGGGCCTGCGCACGGTGCCGCAGCTCTATGGCGAGATCGTCGCGCAGGCCGAGCTCGCCGACAGTCTCGGCTACGACACGTTCTGGATGGCCGAGCACCATTTCCACGAATACGGCGTGGTGCCCAATCCGGCGGTGATGCTGGCGACGCTGGCGCAGCGGACCTCGCTGCTCCGGCTCGGCACCGCGATCTCGATCCTCACCTTCCACAATCCGCTCACCGTGGCCGAGAGCTACGCCATGGTCGACGTGCTGTCGGGCGGGCGGCTGGTCTATGGCGTCGGCTCGGGCTATCTGCCGCACGAATTCGCCGGCTATGCCATCGATCCGGCCGAGAAACGCGACCGCTTCGACGAAAACCTCGCCATCGTGCGCCGTCTGCTCGCGGGCGAGCGCGTGACCGCGCATGGCCGCTTCGGTCACGTCGACAAGGTGGCGCTCAACGTGCTGCCCGTGCAGCGCGAGGTGCCGATTTACGTCGCGGTGCTGCGCCGCGAGGCCGCCTATCACATCGGCAAGCAGGGCAACAATCTGATGTGCGTGCCTTACGCCTCACTCGACAATTTCGACCAGATCGGCGATCTTATGGCCGAATACCGCAAGGGCAAGGCCGAAATCGGGCTTGGCCCGTCCGACGACGACAGTGTGGTGACGCTGCATACGCATGTGGCCGAGAGCGACGCGCAGGCGCGCGCCGATGCGGAAGCGGCCTTCAACCTCTATGTCGACACCCGCCTCTATGCCCGCAAATCGACCTATGACGATGCCATGCGGAACGGCCTGCATCTGTTCGGCTCGGTCGAGAACGTGGCCGGCAAACTGGTCGCTCTCCACGCGATGGGCGTCCGCCACGTTTCGACCTTGCAGAATTTCGGCATGCTGCCGATGCCGCTGGTGCGCGAATCGATGGCGCGGCTGATGCACGAGGTGCTGCCGCGCGTCGAGGCCCGCATCGGCGAGACGATGAAAATAGCGGGCGCTGCGCGCTAAGAGCCCAGTAGACTGTGTGCTTTCGGAAGACGGCGGCGTCAAGCGGGCGTGCCATTTTCTTGAAATTCCGCGGTAGGAACATCGGCCGCTTCGGTCGTTCGCTACCCACCATGCGTGAAATTGCGGGTCGCGGCTCGCGCGGAAACATAGTAGACCTGAGCGGACTTAATATTGTCAGCGATTCAGCCTGTCTTCTCGCAACGAAGGAGACGTTCATTTGACCGAGCTTACGGTTTTTCACGCACGGTCCCGGCGTATCACGGTATCGGGATATGCAGTTTTCGCCCTGGTTCTTGGCCTTTGCTTCGGCCCGCAGCCGGCAGCGGCGGCGGCCGGACCCTTCCTGCATTTCTCCGGCCATTGGTCGGGTACCGGGACCCTGCGCCAGAGCAACGGGTCGATCGAACGGATTCGCTGTTCGGCGAACTACCGGGCGCGCGGCAGCTCGGGCCACGAGGTCGATCTGCAGCTCCGTTGCGCCAGCCAAACCTATAGTTTCGATCTGGTCGGGCAATTCCAGGCCGACGAGGGAAGTAGCGTGGTCGGCCGCTGGAGCGAACAGACTCGCAACATCGGCGGAACCGCGGTCGGCCGCGCGCGCGGCGACAGGCTGCAGATTCACGCCGAGGGCGGGGCTTTTACCGCCGACCTGACAATGGTCACGCGCGGTCGCCGGCAATCCGTCACGCTCACGTCGCAGGGCGGCGGCCAAGCCGTCAGCGCCTCCATCACCCTGCATCGGAATTGACCGCCGCCCGCGGATGCCCGACTGTAAGGCTCCTACGGGATCGACATCATGGAGACTCGCGCGCGTTACGTGCTGATCGGGGCCTTCACCCTGGCCGTCATCTTTGCGATGTTCGGCTTCGTCTATTGGGTGAAGAGTATCGGCGGCCTCGGTCAGCAGGCCATCTACGAGCTGCGCTTCAATCAGCCTGTGTCGGGGCTCGTCCCCGGCGCGAGCGTGCTGTTCAATGGCGTCAGGGTCGGCGCTGTAACCGGTATCTCGCTCGACGCGGCCGATCCGAAACGCGTGACCATGTTGATTGCCGTCGAACCGGCCACGCCGATCCGGGCCGACACCAAGATCGACATCACGTTCCAGGGGCTGACCGGGGCACCGGCCGTTTCGCTGAAGGGCGGATCGAGCACCGCGCCGCGCCTGACCGCGCAGAACGGCCAGCCGCCGGTGCTGGTTGCCGGCGACGATGTGGGCAAGAACCTGACCGATTCGGCGCGCGAGACGCTCAAGAGCATCGATGCGCTGATCGCCGAAAATTCCAAGCCGCTGCACACGGCGATCACCGGCTTCAGCACCTTCGCCGACATGCTGGGGAAGAATTCGGGCAAGATCGAAGGCCTGATCGGCGGGCTGGAAAAGCTCACCGGTGGCGGCGCGGCGAAACAGCCGCCGGCGACCTATGACCTCGCGGCCGCCACCACGTTTCCCGCCTTCGAGAAGTCGATCCCCGGACCGCTGGTGGTGCCAGACCCGTCGGCCACCATCGTGTTCGACACGCAGAAAATCCTGATCCGCAACGCGGACGGGACCTATGGCAACGTCGAAAACGGACAGTGGACCGACAACCTGCCCAAGCTGATGCAGGCGAAAATCCTGCAGAGCTTCGAGAACGCCAAGCAAATGCGCGAGGTGAGCCGGCCCTACGATCAGATCGAGGCACAAAATCGCCTGGAGATCACGATCCGCAGCTTCCAGATCGCGCTCGACCCCTCGCCCACCGCCGTGGTGGAATTCACCGCGCGGATCCTCGGCGACAAAGGCAGCGTCGTCGATGCGCGGCTGTTCAAGATCACGGTGCCGGCGAAGAGCACAAAACCGGCCGACGCCGTCGCGGCGCTGAACGACGCCTTCACCCAGGCGGCGACCGAGCTCGTAGTGTGGACCGTGCAGGCGATCGCGACATAGGATCGCCGGTCCTTCACGCGTCTTACCAACTCTCCGGGAACAGTCATGGCCGCCGACCGACCGATCATTGCCATCGCGACCGGCGATCCCGCCGGCATCGGCCCCGAAATCAGCATGAAGGCTGCGCTCGATGCCGGCGTGCGCGCCCTGTGCCGGCCGGTGCTGGTCGGCGATCCCGACCTTGTCGCACGACACGTGCGCGCCTGCGGGATCGGCGCCGATATCGCGGTGATCGAGCAAATTGATGCGGAGCGCCCCGTCAATGACGGCATCGCGCTACTGGCCTGCCGCAGTCCCGAGGTCGCCGAAATCGATTTCGGCGGCAACAGCGCAGCGAGCGGGCGCGCGTCGCTTTCCGCCGCGCGCATGGCAATCAAGGCCGCGCTCGCCGGCGACGCGGACGCCGTGGTCGCCGCGCCGCAGAACCAGACCTCGATCGCGCAGGCGGGAATCGAATTCGACGGCTATCCATCATTCGTCGCGCGCGAGACCGGGCTGTCGCCGCACGACGTCTATCTGATGCTGTGCTTCGGCGAGGTGAAGATCGTGCATTGTACGCTGCATGTCGGCGTGCGCGAGGCGGTGTCGTTGATCACACGCGAGCGTGTCGGCCATGTCATCGCCACCGCCGACCGCACGCTCAAGCGCCTCGGCCTCGCCGCACCGATCATTCACGTCGGCGGGCTCAATCCGCATGCCGGCGAAGGCGGGTTGTTCGGCAGCGAGGAAATCGACATCATCAAGCCGGCCATCGCGGATGCCGCCGCAAACGGCATCCGCGTCGCCGGGCCGTTCGGCGCCGACACCATGTTCCACAAGAAGGGCGTCGATGCCTTCGTGGTCATGCTGCACGACCAGGGGCACATCACCGCCAAGCTGCTCGCGCGCAACGCGACTGCCGGGCTCGCCATCGGCAGCCCGATCCTGTTCTCATCCGTGGCGCATGGCAGCGGCCACGACATCGTCGGCAAAGGCATCGCCGATCCCACAGCCATGATCGAGGCGATCACGCGGCTGGCGAAGACGGGGCGCGGGCAATATCAAGCGTAAATCACAGCGCGACGGACACGCCACGAGCACGGCCTAATCCCTCCCCCGCTCTGCGGGGGAGGGTGGCGAGCAAAGCGAGCCGGGTGGGGGCATTCGCAATCGAGAGAAAACCCCACCCGGCGCCGCTATGCGGCGCCACCCTCCCCTTGCAGGGGAGGGATGGAGTCTGTGGGGCAGGCATCGATGCAGCCTCCCTCACACCTCGATGTAAACCGCCCCGTCCTCGACCGCCGCCTTATACGTCTTCACCGGCACCATGCAGGGCGGTGCGACTACCCCGCCAGTGCGCACGTTGAACTGCCCGCCGTGGAAATTACACTCGATCACCTCGCCGTAAAGCTCGCCTTCCGACAGCGAGCCGGGTCCGTGCGTGCAGGCGTCGTCGGTGACGAAGAATTCGCCGTCGACATTATAGACCGCGAGCGTCAGGTCGCCGTGCTCGAGTTTGAGCGCGCAGCCGGGCTCGATTTCGTCGGCGCGGCACAGTCTAATCCGGGTGGCTGAAACCGGCGGGCTGGTCATTGATCGAAGATTCGTTGGCGATATGATCGGCGGCGGGATGCGATGCGGCTCAAGACCATAGCTGCGCGGCGAGGTCAACCGGTTCGAATCAAGAATCGGCTCGAGAACACGAAAAACACGTTCAGGGAGTGCAGGATGCTCAAGAAAGACCAGAATGATCTTCTGACCCAGACCGGCCCGGCCACGCCCGGCGGACGGCTGTTCCGCAGCTATTGGCTCCCCGCTTTGCTCGCCGAGGAACTGCCCGCAAACGATTGCCCGCCGGTGCGCGTGAAAATCCTGTCCGAGCGGCTGATCGCTTTCCGCGACAGCGCGGGCCGGCTCGGCCTGATGGACGAATTCTGCGCCCATCGCGGCGTATCGCTCTGGTTCGGCCGCAATGAGGAAGGCGGGTTGCGCTGCCCCTATCACGGCTGGAAATACGATCACACCGGCCAGTGCATCGAGGTGCCCTCGGAACCGGTCGAAAGCGGCTTCTGCGGCAAGATCAAGCTCAAGTCCTATCCGCTGATCGAGCGCGGCGGCGTGCTGTGGACCTATATGGGGCCGCCCGAAAAGCAGCCGCCGCTGCCGGAATGGGAATTCGCCACGGTGCCGGCCGCGCAAAGCTTCATGTCGAAGCGCATCCAGGAATGCAACTGGTTGCAGGCGATGGAAGGCGGCATCGATTCCAGCCACGTCTCCTTCCTGCATCGGGGCGAGCTCAACACCGACCCGCTGTTCCGCGGCGCGCGCGGCAATCAATACAACATGCGCGACGCGCGCCCGGTGTTCGAGGTGGTCGAAAGCGCCGGCGGGCTGAACATCGGCGTGCGGCGCAACGCCGAGGACGGCCATTACTATTGGCGCATTACGCAATGGGTGATGCCGTCTTTCACCATGATCCCACCGCGCGGCGATCACGCCATCCACGGCCATTTCTGGATTCCGATCGACGACGAGACATGCTGGACCTGGAGCTATGACTATCATCCGACGCGCGCCTTGAGCGCGGAAGAGCGCGCCGCCATGCGCGCCGGCAAGGGCGTGCACGTCACTTATGTGCCCGGCACGTTCCGGCCGCTCGCCAACAAGGACAACGATTATCTGATCGACCGCGCCGCGCAGAAGGCCGGCCGCACCTATAGCGGCGTGGGAGGCATCGCGATGCAGGACGCCTCGCTGCAGGAAAGCATGGGACCGGTCGTCGACCGCACCAAGGAGAACCTGGTCTCGACCGACAACGGTATCATCATGGCGCGTCACCGCCTGCTGCGCGCAACCAAGGCGCTGATGGAGAAGGACGCGACGCCGCCCGGCGTCGATCTTGCGCACCAGCGCGTGCGCTCGGCTGCCGTCGTTCTGCCAGCCGACCAGCCGTTCATGGAGGCTGCCAAGGATGCCATGATCGCGCGCGAGGGCACCGCCCATGCCTCGGTGTGAACGTTTGTCTGTGGGGTCCAGCCGTGCAAAGTGAATCGGCGCGCGCGGCCAGCCGCGCCGAGGCGCGCTTCCGCATCGATGCGCCGAACTCGCGCCGGCGCGCGGTCAAGGTGATCGCGCTCGATTCACAAAGCGAACGCATCGTCGAGCGGCTGGCTCAGTCAAGCTGGGCCGGTGCCGTTTTCCTGACGGCGGCCGGCGGCGCCCCCGCGCGCGGCGAGCGCTTTTCCATAAGCGGATGGCTTGCCGACCTCGCCGGCCATACCAAGAATCTGGTCGGGGAGATCGACAGCGCCGACCATGTGGTCATGATTGCGACGGCCGGCGAGAAGCTGGAAGCCGCCTCGATCATCGGCGAAGCCTGCAGCCTGAAACAGGTGATGACCACGGCGCTGGTCTTGAGCCAGGCCTCGACCGGAGACGCAGTGCTCTCGCAAAGCCTCGCGCAATTGCGGCCCTGGGCGCTCATGCTGGTGATCGCCAGTGCCGAGGACTACATCGCCGACATGTTGGCGGCGTTAAGGGCGTGACCCGCGCATCAACCTAAAGCCGGGCATGACACGCGGCTCCGCGCTGGTATAGAGTTTGGCCGGCTGCGGAAACACGAGCGGGCGCGCACAAGCGTGCGCACCGCCAGTAGCTCAAAACCGCAGATGGGGAGGATGATAACATGCGCGCTCTGCTAGCGCTTTTCTTTGCGTTTGCGATCACCGGCGCCGCCGCTCGCGCCGAGGACGCGGCCGCGGGCTATCCGAACCGGCCGATCAGGATCGTCGTCTGCGTGCCGGCCGGCGGCGGCGTCGATACGGTGACGCGTATCGTCGCCGACGGGCTCTCGAAGAAGCTCGGCCAGCCGGTCGTGGTGGAAAACCGCGCCGGCGCCGCCGGCAATATCGGCGCCGATGCCGTATTCCATTCCGCGCCCGACGGCTACACGCTGCTCGCCGCGCAGCCGGCGCCGCTCACCGTCAACCCGGTGCTCTACACCAAGATGTCCTTCGACCCGACCAAGTTCGAGCCGGTCGCGATCATGACATCGATCGCCAATGTGCTGCTGGTGCGGCCGAATTTTCCGGCCAAGACGGCGCAGGAATTCATGGCCTATGTGAAGGCTCATCCCGGCAAGATCAATTACGCCTCGCAGGGTATTGGCACCACGTCGCACCTGACCGCTGCACTGTTCGAGACGCGCACCGGCGCCAAGCTCGTGCACGTGCCCTACAAAGGCACGGCGCCGGCGCTCAACGACATCATCGCCGGCAATGTCGACATGATCTTCATGGAGCTCGCCTCCGCCATCAAGCTGCATCAGGCGGGCAAGGCGCACATCCTGGCAGTGGCCACCGACAAGCGCATCGCCAGCCTGCCCGGCATCCCCACTTTCGCCGAGCTCGGCGTGAAGGACTTCGAGTCGGGCACCTGGAATGCGATCGTCGCGCCGCCGGGCACGCCGAAGGCGATCGTGGCCAAGCTCAACGCGGCGGTCGAGGACGTGCTGAAGGGCCGGCACGCGCAGGACATCTTCCGCAAGCTCAACCTGCACGCCGCCGGCGGTTCGCCGGCCGAGGCCAAGAAATTCATCGGTGAGCAAACCACGCTCTGGGACGGCGTGATCAAGGCGGCGGGTGTGAAGCCGCATTGATGCGCGATACGGCGAAATGGACTTTGCGGGAGCCGCAATCTCAGCCCCTGCCCCAGCGCCTTACGATATGCGCTTGATCAGGAACTCGAAGACCTTGCCATCGGCTTTCGACTCGACCAGATCGTTGCCGGTGGTGCGGCAAAACGCCTCGAAATCCTTCACCGCGCCGGGATCGGTCGCGATCACCTGCAGCGTGCCGCCGACCGGCACGTCCTTGAGCGCCTTCTTGGCGCGCAGGATCGGCAGCGGGCAATTCAATCCCTTCGCATCGAGAACTTGATTAGCCATGACGTTTCCTCGGTTTGATGAGTTTTACGCTCATTCAGATGAACAGATTGATGTCGCTCTTGGTCGCGGTCTCGATATAGGTGGCGGCGCCGCCGAGGACCGGCCCCTGGATCATGTCGTCCGGGGTGTATTCGAACAGGTCCATCGTCATCTGGCAGGCGATCATCTTGACGTCGGCCTCCAGCGCCATGCTACGCAGCTCCTCGATCGAGGCCACGCCCTTCTTCTTGATCAGGTTTTTCATCATGGCGGTGGCCGCCGCGTCCACGCCGGGAACGGCCGAGACGAGATTCGGCATGCCGATATGCATGCCGAACATCGGCATCTCCATCGCCGGATTGCCGAGCGTGGAGATCTTCAGGTCGAGCTTCTTCTTCAGGAGCGTGAGCCCGTAGAAGGTAAAGAACATCGTCACGTTGAGGCCCATGGCGGCCGCCGTGGTCGCCAGGATGAAGGGCGGATAGGCCCAATCCAGCGAACCCTTGGTGACGATCATCGACAGGCTTTTGGTGTTCGTATCGCTGCTCATTGTTTCACCCCCGCTTTATCTTTTGTTCGCGCAACCTGCGCGGTTTGCACCCAAAACCATTCCAAACCACTCTGCGTTATCGCGACCGTATGCGGGAAGCGACCGTCCCGCCCTTTCCGTCAGGCCGGCGCGCAGCCGGCGAAGCTATCAGCCGTCATCTTGGCTTCGTATGGCGCGGCCACGGCCGCGCCGGGAATGAGAGCGGGCTTGGCGGCGGCCCAGTCCTTCGGCTTCACCTTGACCATCCAGCCCTCGCCATAGGGATCCGAATTGGCGAGCTTGGGCGAACCGGTCAGGCCGCCATTGACCTCGATCACTTCGGCGTCGAAGGCGATTTTCGCCGGGCCGACCCATTTACCGGATTCCACGGTGGCGCAGGACTTGCCGGCATCGACCGAGCGGCCGGCCTTCTTGGCGGTGAAGGCGACGAGTTGGCCGGCCATCGCGGCGGCCACCGCCGTCATGCCCAGCGTGACCGTGCCGTCGGCATTCTCGCGATACCAGATGTTGTTCTCGACGTCGTAGAGCAGGTCGTCGGGAAGGTTGCAGCCACGGACGGTCGGCATAGGGCCTCCTTTATTGTCGAACGGTTTCGGCGGGCGCCGAGGTTTCATTCTGGCGCAGCGGCTTCGAGGCGCAGCAGAACTCGCCGAGCCCCGCCACTTCCAGCTTGCCGCCAATAAATAGCGCCAAATGGCGCGCCACCATAGCACCGAGGCGCAGCCTGCGGGCAGTGTCGGTGTGCGCCGGGTCGAGCCGTACCAGGTTATGGTGGTAGACGAGCTCGCGGCAGGTTTCGCGGCAGGCGTTGAAGCTCGGCTCGCCGCGCGCGCCCTGCCGGTGCAGCGCGAGCAGCCGGAAGCCTTCCACCGTCTGCGCCGTCGGCGTCTCGCCCCGCGACGCGACCCAGGCTTCCAGGACCGTCTCGCCGAGCGCCAGCAATTCGTCGGCCTGTTGCGCCGCCGCCGCCACGAGCGCGTCGTCGGGCATCGCCACGATCGCGTCGAGCCGCGCGGCGATGTCGTCGAAGCTCATGGCGCGGGCGCCGCCCATCAGTACAGTCCCCGTTCGCGCAACAGATCCATCGAATCGGAGAAGTTCTCCTGCACGCCGACCTTGCGCGCCGACAGGCCGAGCGCCATGCCGAGCAACTGGGTGAAGTACAGAATCTTCACCTTGGTCTTGCGGCCGAACACTTTCTCCGCGCGCGCCTGATGCATTTCGAGGCCTGTGTGGCAGGTAGGGCATTCGGTGGCGATCACATCGGCCCCACAGGCTTCCGCGGTGGTGAGCAAATTGAGCACCAGCTTGGTCGAGGTGTCGCTGTCCGACAGCGTATGCGCGCCGCCGCAGCAGGCGGTCTTGAGCGGATAGTCGACGTTCTCCGCGCCGGCCGCCGCCAGAAGATCGTCCATGAAGTGCGGCTTCGAGGTCGATTCCGAGCCCGGCCCCTGGTCCTTTTCCGGGAAGATGTGGCGCGGTCGCGTATACATGCAGCCGTAGTAGTTGGCGATCTTGAGGCCGTTGAGCGAGTTCTTCACCCGCGCCTTCAGGCCCTCCTCGCCGATCTCTTCCTTGATCCAGTCGAGCGCGTGGATGGTCTCGACCTTGCCCGCCTCGTAGGTCTTGTGCCCGGCCTTGCGCGAGAGCCGGTCGGTGACCTCGCGCGAATTCTGGTCGTGGGCGAGATCGTATTCGGCCTTCTTGAGATTGTGATAGCAGCCGTTGCACGGCGCCATCACGGTCTTGTAGCCCATCTCCTCGGCGATCGAGAGGTTGCGCGCCGACAGATAGGTTTGCAGCTTGGGGTCGACGTTCTTGACCTCCATGGCGCCGCAGCAATTCCAGTTCTTCAGCTCGGTGATCTTCAGGCCGAGCGCCTTGCCGACTTCCTTGGTGGAACGGTTATAGGCGTGGCCGGTGCCCTCGAGCGCGCAGCCCGGATAGTAGGCGACGTCTTTGTACTTGCCGCTCATCATTCCGCTCCTTGCACGTCGAGGCGGAGCGCCTTGCGGGCGGCCGCCTCGCGCTCATGCACATATTCGTCGATCGCCGCCTGCGCCTTGCTCCAGCCGCGCGTGCGCGGGTGGAACACGGTGGCGAGACCGAGCTTCATCATGAGGGTGACCGGCAGCCGCATGAGCAGGCTTCGCACCATCGCGATCAGCCAGTCCTGGAACAGCGACTGCTTGGTGCGCGCGAAGAACTCGCGCAGCACCCGGCCGTCCTCGATCTTGCCGGTGGCGAAGACCTGCTCGGAGAAGGTCTCGTCGAACACCATCGACGGCTTTTTCTCGGTATGGCCTTTCAGTTCCAGCCAATGCGCTGTCGCCTTCATCACGCCTTCCGGAAAAACGTCGCGCGGACAGGCGTAAGTGCATTTGTTGCAGGACACGCACTGCCAAATGATGTCCTTGTCGCGCAAGAGCTCGCTCTCGTAGCCCATGCGGATCAGGTAGATCCAGTAGCGCGGGTTGAAGTCCGGGTTGATGGCGTTGACGGTGCAGGCATTGGTGCAGGACCCGCACTGCCAGCAGCGGTGGATGTATTCGCCGCCCGGAAGCGCTGCGATTTCCTCCTGCATCTGCTCATTGTAATCGGACACGGCGCGCGTGTTGATGAACGTGCTCCAGTGGCCGGAGACGTCGACGCCTTCGATTTCGAGATGCTCGTGGGTGACGAGGTTCTCGGGACGGATCAGCGATTTTTCGTGAATCGGCATGGTCGCTCCTTCACGAGCTCAAGCGGCGCGGCTCGCCCAGAACATAGGCTTCGCCGTCGATCAGCTTGAGGCGCGTGCGGCCGGATTCGGTGTCGACCGCGTCGAGGCCGAGCAGACGGCGCGTATGCGCCATCGCATCGACCTTGGCGGGGCCGCAGAAATCCGCGTGTAGGTACTGGCCGCCCTTGTCGTTGATATAGGCGGCGTAAATGTGAGCGCAGAGCAGGTCGACATAATAGGGCAGGTCGCGGAACACGCCGTTCCCCTGCAAAAAGCCTTCCAGCTCCTCGCGCAACATGGCGAAAGTGGCGAAGCCGTCGGGAACCGCGATGGTGCTTGGCTCGCGATCGTCGGCGGTGTGCCAGATCTCGCGCAGCACGCCGGTATTGACCCGCGCGTCCCACATCCACCGCGTCATCAGCGGATAGCGGTCGGGCGCCGTGAAGTGCAGCACCTCGGCGGCAAGATCGCGCGTCCAGCGATGCTCGCGGTCGGCCGGAAAGCTCGCCACGAATTCGGCCATCCGGCGGTCGGCACTCGCCAGATCGGACCAGCCGGCAAGCAACGCTTCCAGGCGGGCACGCATGCCGGGAAAGCCGTTCTTGCCGAGCCAGGCGCCGATGCGCCGGCGCACCGGCGTGATGAAGGCGGCGAGATCGTAGAATTCCGGCTCGGTCAGTTCGCGCACCTTGCCCTTGCCGAGCACTTCCTCGAACAGCGAGGCCTTGAGCGCGAGCGCGCCGACAAAGCGTTCGACGCCGCCGTGCGGATCGGCTGATTCGACCAAATTTTCGAACGCCCGCCGCAGCCTTGGACCGGACAGATCGAGCACCGGCCGCGCCGGGGCGGGCGCCGTTTTGGCTTTATGGCTGCCGATCGCCCACATCACTCGGCCGCCTCCGTGACCGGCGTGCGCAGGCTGGTGAGCGCCGCCATCGCCGCCGACTGGCCCTGCGCGATCGAGTCGTCGATCGTTTCCGGACCGGTCGCCGCGCCGGCGACGAACACGCCGGGCCGTGAGGTGGCCGACATGCTGGAATAGGTCGATGCCTTCTGGATATGACCGTACTTCTCCAGCTTGACGTCGAACACGGCCGACAGCGTCATATTGTCGACGTTCGGATCCATGCCAATGGCGTGCACCACCATGTCGAAGGGGATCGAAATCGGGCGCTTGACCAGCGTATCTTCGCCCTTCACCAGCAGCCGCTTGCCGTCCGAGGTCACCTCGGCGATGCGCGCCTTGATGTACTTGACCTTATGGGTCTCCTGGCTCTCCCAGTAGTACTGGCCCTCGTACAGGCCGAAGGTGCGGATATCCATGTAGTAGATGTAGACATTCGACTTCGGCAGATGCTCGCGGATTTCGATCGCCAGGTTGGCCGAGACCGTGCAGCAGATCTTCGAGCACCATTCGCGGCCGATCTGGCGGTCGCGCGACCCGACGCACAACAGGATCGCGACCCGCTCCGGCTCGCGCCCGTCGGACGGGCAGCGCACACCCTTGCCGGACGAGAGCATCTGCTCGACTTGCGTGGTGGTGACCACGTCCGGATAGGTGCCGAAGCCCCATTCCGGTTTGTTGACCGAATCGAAATGGGTGAAGCCGGTGGTGAGGATGGCGGCCCCCGCCTCCACGGTCGAGCCGTCCGACAGCGTCGCGCGGAAATCGCCCGGGCTGCCGGTAAAGCTCTTCACCGTGGTGTTCTTCTTCACCTCGACGAGCTTGCTCGCCTCGACGCGCGCGACCATGCCGCCGATGGCATCCTTGGCCCATTCGCCCGACGGCACCAGCTTGGCATAGCCGGACAGGATCGGCGCACCGCCGAGCTGATCGGCCTTGTCGACCAGCACGACGCGCTGGCCGGCCGCGGCCAGCGAATGGGCGGCCGACAGGCCGGCCGGTCCACCGCCAACAATC
>JAKAHJ010000067.1 GCA_021815055.1 Pseudomonadota bacterium
GAACGGATTGAGCCGCGTGCCGAGGCACAGCACCACGTCGGCCTTGGACACGAGCTCCATCGCGGCCTTCGAGCCGTTGTAGCCGAGCGGGCCGACCGAAAGCGGATGGCTGCCGGGGAAGCTGTCGTTGTGCTGGTAGTTGTTGCAAACCGGCGCATCGAGCCGCTCGGCGAGCGCCGCGCATTCGGGGATCGCGTTGCCGATCACGACGCCGGCGCCCGACAGGATGACCGGGAATTTTGCCTGCGACAGGAGCTTCGCCGCCGCGGCGATGGCTTGCGCGCCGCCGGCCGGCCGCTCGAACTCGACGATCGCCGGCAGGTTGATGTCGATCACCTGCGTCCAGTAGTCGCGCGGAATGTTGATCTGCGCCGGCGCCGACAGACGCTTGGCCTTCGAGATCACGCGGTTGAGCACCTCGGCGACGCGCGAGGGATCGCGCACTTCTTCCTGGTAGCACACCATGTCGCGGAACAGCGCCATCTGCTCGACTTCCTGGAAGCCGCCCTGCCCGATGGTCTTGTTCGCCGCCTGCGGTGTGACCAGCAGCATGGGCGTGTGATTCCAGTAGGCGGTCTTGATCGGGGTGACGAAATTGGTGATGCCGGGACCGTTCTGCGCGATGCACATCGCGATCTTGCCGGTCGTGCGGGTATAGCCGTCGCAGATCAACGCACCGTTGTTCTCGTGCGCCACGTCCCAGAAGGTTATGCCGGCCTTTGGGAACAGATCGGATATCGGCATGAAGGCCGAGCCGATAATGCCAAAGGCATGCTCGATGCCGTGCATCTGCAAGACCTTCACAAAGGCTTCTTCCGTCGTCATCTTCATCGCTCAATCACTCCTGGAAAACAGCGGTCATGACATTTCAGGCATCGGCCTGAAGGATTTCTGCGAGCTCGGTCGCGGCGCTGCGCAAGGCCGGCAGATGGCGGCGCGCGGTCTGCACATTCAGCCGCGCCTCCGGCGCCTGAACCGCCAGCGCGGCGAGAATTTCGCCGTTCCGGCCGGTCACCGGCACGGCCATGCAGACCACTCCGATGAGATATTCCTCGCGGTCGAAGGAAACCTGCTCCTTGCGGATCTGCGTGAGTTCAGCTTCGAGCCGGGGACCGTCGACGATGGTATTCTCGGTAAAACGGCGGAGCTCCAGGCTCTGCAGGAGCCGCCGGCGGCGCGGCGCGGCCGCGAGCGACAGGAACAGCTTGCCGATCGCGCTGCAATGCAGGGGCACGCGCGAGCCCGAGGTGTAATGCAGCCGCAGCGGCCAGTGCTCGGCTTCGACGCGATCGAGATAGACCACCTCGCCATTGAGCAGCGTGCCGATATTGCAGGTCTCGTTGAGCGTATGCACGAGGCGCTGGAGCACGGCATGGGGCGCGTCGTTGCGCATCGACGAGGACAGCGCGCCGAACGCAAGATTGGTGAGCCGGGGACCCACCACCAGACGGCGGCGGCCGGGCTCGCGCGACAGGTAGCCCTGCGTCACGAACCAGTCGACCAGGCGATAGGCGGTCGCCTTCGGCAGCTTGAGCTTGCCGATGATGTCCAGCACTTCCACCGGCGCGGACGCGCCGGCGACGTGCTCGAGAATGGCAAAGGAGCGGGCGGTCGCGCCCAATTTCTGCTCGCGCGCCGATGCCGGCCTGGGCTTGCGCGCAGGCGATTTGAATTCCGGCGCCGGCCGCGGCGCGGATGCGGCGGCGCTCGCAGGTCTTTCATCGAGGCGAAGATTGGTCGGCATGCGTCACCTGACAAGCGCTCATGCGGCGGCTACGCGCCGGGCGCGCCAATGCTGGACGAACGGCAGCAACAAGATCACGACGGTGAACGCCATGATCGTGCCGGAGATCGGGCGCGTGAAGAACACCGTCCAATCGTTGCCGTAACTGATCATCGCGTTCATGAACGAGCTCTCGGCGAGCGGACCGAGAATGACGCCGAGCACCAGCGGCGCGATCGGAAACTTCAGGCGCTCGAAGAAGTAGCCGATGACGCCGAAACCGATCATCAGCCACAGATCGGTGACGTCGTTGCGGATCGACAGCGCGCCGATGAAGCAGAGAATGAGGACGTAGGCCGACACCACCGCTTCCGGAAGATCGAGGATCTTCACCAGCGGCCGGATGGCGAAATAGCCGATCACGCACATCAGCGCGAGCCCGAGGAAGATCGAGGCGAACACCGCATAGACGATATGGGCCGAGGTCGCCAGCACCTGCGGCCCGGGCTGAATGCCGTGCAGCATGAAGGCGCCGAGGATGATCGCGGTCGCCCCGCTGCCCGGAATGCCGAGCGCGAGCAGCGGCACCAGCGCGCCGCCGACCGAGGCGGTGGCCGCCGCCTGCGGCGCCACGATGCCTTCGGGGACGCCGGTTCCCATCTCGCGTCGGCGCTTGCCGAACTGCGCCTCCAGCCCGTAGCTCACGAAAGACGCGATGGTGGCGCCGGCGCCGGGGATGAGGCCGATGATGTTGCCGAGCACGCTCGCCCGCAGGAACATGGATTTGAGCGCGGCGATCTCGCGCAGCGTCGGCAATTCGGTGCGCGCATTGCTGATCTTGTCGATCGGCTTGGTGGCGAAGCCGGTTTCCAGCCGCGACAGCACCTCGCCGACGCCATAGGCCCCGACCATCACCACCAGGAATTCGATGCCGTCCGCCAGGATGCGCGAGCCGAAGGTGAAGCGGTAGGCGCCGTAGGTTTCGTCGGTGCCGACGCAGGCGATCAAAAGTCCGGCGCACAGGCTGATCAGCGCATTGGCGAGCGAGCCGCGGCCGAGCGCCACCACGCTGGAAAGGCCGAACAGCAGCACGGCGAAATATTCCGGCGAGGAAAAGCGCAGCGCAAAGACGGCCAGCGGCTGCGTGAGCACCACCATGATGACCGCCGACAGAAGTCCGCCGCCGAGCGCGGCGACCAGCGTCCAGCCGAGCGCCTTGGCCGGCTGGCCCTTGCGGCCCATGGTATAGCCGTCCCATAGCATCGGCACGTCGATCGGTTCGCCGGGTATGCGGAACAAGATCGCGGTGAAGGCGCCGCCATAGGTGCCCGACACGTACATCGCCGAGAGCAGCACGATCGAGGCGGTGACGTCCATGCGGTAGGTGAAGGGCAGCGCCAGCGCCACGCCCATCACCAGCGTCAGGCCCGGCAGCACGCCGATCAAGAGACCGATCACGATGCCGATGAAGAGCATCAGCATGTTCATCGGCGTCAGGCAGTCGAGAAAGCCCTGGCCGAGCTGAAGCAGGATATGTGTCATGGTTCTGCCCTCGCTCTAGCCGCCGAGCATCACGCGAATGAAATCGGTAACTGCATCGAACGGCGGTACGCCGCGCGGCAGGGATACATAGGCGATGCGCATGAAGATGAGCGCCGCCATGAGCGTGACCACCGCGCTGGTGGCCCAGACCGCGCCATGGCGGCGGTAACGGCCGAGATACATGAAGGCCGCGAGAAACAGAAAGGTCGACAGCAGGAAGCCGAGAATGTTCACCGCCACGGCATAGACCGATACCAGCACGATGCCGCCGGCGAGCAGCCAGGGATAAGTCGTCGGCGGAGCCTCGTCGTCCTCCGCCTTTTCCAGCACATCGCCGACGCCGTGCGTCTCGCCGCGCAGGCCGAGCAGGATGCGCGCGATTTCGAACAGGCAGACGACCGCCATCAGTCCGATCGCGATCTTCGGCCAGAAGTCGGGGCCGAGCATGCCCGGCCGCGGCGTGTAGTCGATCGTCTGCGCGAAGTGGAACAGCACCGCGGCGACGGCAAGGCCGACGACATAAGGAAGCGTCGATCGGATGGCGCTCTTATCCATGATGCCGGCCTCGCCTTTTCTCACCGCGTTACGTTACTTGCCCGCCACGGTCTTCTTCATGTCGTCGAGCTGCTCCTGCACGAAGGCGGGCGCCTTCGACGCATCTTCGAAGCTGTTCGGATCGCCATACTGGTCGGCGAGGAATTTCTTGTATTCCGGCATGGTCGCGACCTTGGCGAAGGCGTCCGAGAGCTTCTTGACGATTTCGGGCGGCGTGCCGGCGCGCACGACGATCGAGCGGAACTGCGGCAGCGCAACCTTGTAGCCGAGCTCGTAGGACGCGGGCACGTCCTTGAACGCCGCCAGGCGCTTTTTGCCGAACAGCAGGATCGGCCGCATCTGTTTGCCGCTGATGAACTGCGCGACGTCGCCGGCCTGCTCATAGAGCGCATCGGCGTGGCCGCCGAGGATCGAGACGTAACGCTCGCTCGGCTTGGCGAACGGGACCTGCACCACTTTGATGCCGGCGTGGTCGAGCACGGTGAGCGAGAAGTCGTCGACGCTGCCGAAGCCGAGCGTTGCCACCTTCAGCTTGCCCGGATTGGCCTTGGCCGCCTTGGCGAAGTCGGCCCAGGTCTTGAACGGGGAGTCCTGCTTCACGAAGATGAAGGACGGACCTTTTATCATCACCGCCACCGGCGTGATGTCTTTCATGCTCCAGCGCGGATTTTTCCCTGCGAGCAGCGCGTGGCTGTCGGCGATGTAGACCGCCATGGAATAGCCGTCGGCGGGCGCCGCAAGCAGCTTGGCCATGCCGGTGGCGCCGGTGCCGCCCGGCACGTTCACGACCGGCATGCCCTGACCGAGCATCGGCTCCATCAATTTGCTCAACAGGCGGGCGAGCTGGTCGGCGCCTCCGCCCGGGCCCCAAGGCACGATCAGCTCGATCGGGCGCTCCGGATAGCCCGCAGCCGTCGCGGGGCCGCCGGCAAGCGCGGCGCCGAAGGCGGCTGCCATCATGAGTACAAACCTACGCGTGGTCGAACGCATCGTTGTCTCCTCCCTGTCGGCCGCTTGACTGTCCGCCCGCGCGCGGCCGTGTCCCGAGCGGGCGGCTGTCCGGCTTATCGGCTGCCGGTATTGCGCCGGGCCGCTTCGGCGGCCGCGGCGAAGTCTCATTGAATGAGACTGATATTCTCAGCAACGATAGCAGAGCGATTGGCGCCTGCAACGCGAATTTGAGCTTTTGCGTCTCATAGGACGGGATTTGATCGACAAAACTGCACTTTTGCGCGATCGTTTTGTCAAGTTGGGGTGATGTGAAGGATGGCAATTGCGCTCCCTCCCCGCGAGCGCAGCGAGTGGTGGGGAGGAAGGAAGCACGCGGCTCGAATGCGATGTGTGAATTTTCGTGACCTAAGCTACCGCTTCTCCAGCGGAATATAAGCGCGCGCGTCGGGTCCGTTGTAGAGCGTGAGCGGACGGAGCAGGATGTTGTTCTCGAGTTGCTCGAGCACCTGCACCACCCAGCCCGGCACGCGGCCGATCGCAAAGATCGGCACGAACAGGTCGCGCTTGATGCGGAGCAGGTGGTAGACCACGCCGGAATAGAAATCGACGTTCACATTGACGCCGTGGCGGGCATAGGGCGCCATCGCCGTGACCACTGCCTGCAAGATCTCGAACCATTTCGGCTCGCCCATCTCCTTCGACAGGCGTTCGACGCCGGCGCGCATGTGGCGTGCACGCGGATCTTCCGCGCGATAGACGCGATGGCCGAAGCCGGTGATCGCCACACCCGCCTTGCGCTTTTCCTTCACGTAATCGGCGGCGCGCGCGGGATCGCCGATCTCCTCCGCCATCTTCATGACGTCTTCCGCCGCGCCGCCATGGGCGGGACCGGACAGCGCTGCAATGGCGGCCGTAATCGCCGCATGCAGGTTGGCCTGCGTCCCGATCACCACCCGCGCGGTGAAGGACGAGGCATTGGAGCCGTGCTCGGCGTGCAAAATGAGATCTCGGTCGATGAGCGCCGTTGCGTCCGCGCTCGGCTTCCTGCCCGTGAGCATCCACAACAAATTGCCCGGATGCGACAAAGTCCGGTCGGCCGGCACCGGTTCGGCCCCGGCGCGGATGCGCCCATGCGCGGCGACGATCATCGGCACCTGCGAGGTGAGCCGCACGCCCTTGCGCAAGGTGGCCTCGCGCGAATTATCGGCCGTCTCGGGATCGAAGGCGGCCAGCGCGGAAACCGCGGTGCGCAGCACATCCATCGGATGCGCGTCCTTGATCGCGCGCACGATGTCGAGCACCGGCTCCGGCAGCGCGCGCGCCGCCTTCAAGTCGGCATCGAAACCCGCGAGCTGCTCTTTGTTCGGCAGGTCGCCGTTCATCAACAGCCAAGCGGTTTCCTCGAAGCTCGAATGCTCGGCGAGGTCGTGGATCGAGTATCCACGATAACGCAGATCGCCCGCTTTGCCGTCGATGAAGGTGCAGGGCGAACGGTCGAAGTAGACCCCGGTGAGGCCGCGATGAATCTTGATCGCTTCTGCGGTTTCGGTCATTGATGCGCTCGCTTTAAGGCTAAGCTTTCTCACAAGGTGAGATGCATGGATTTGTTCGATCGGTTGCTTGATATCGCACGCCGGCGCTTTCGTACAATCGTTTTGCCGGAAGGCGACGACCCGCGCATCATTAGCGCCGCCGCTCGCCTTGTCGCCGAGAAAATCGCACGTCCTGTTCTGCTTGGCGCGCGCGCCACCATTGAAAGCAACGCAGGGCAAGAAGCGCTTCAAGTATCGCTCGATGAGATTACGATCGTCGACCCGCGCACCGATGCGCGCCTGCAAACCTTTGGAACCGCGCTCGCAAGCGCGCGCGCCTCGCTGACGCCGGCCATGGCGGTACGGCTCGTGGCGAAGCCGCTCTATTTCGCCGGCATGATGGTGCGCGAGCGCGATGCCGACGCCATGGTGGCAGGTTGCGCCAATCCGACACGGCGCGTGATCGAGGCCGGCCTGATGACGGTGGGACTGAGCGACGGCATTGCGCTGCCGTCGAGCTATTTCCTCATGGTCGTGCCGAACTTTCTCGGGCACGGCGCGCGCGCCTTCGTGTTCGCTGACTGCGCCGTGAACGCCGATCCCAGTGCGAGCGAACTCGCCGACATCGCGATCGCCTCAGCCCGCAGCGCGCGCAGCCTCATCGGCGAAGAGCCGCGCGTCGCGCTCTTATCGTTCTCGACCAAGGGCAGCGCGCAGCACGCGCGCGTCGACAAGGTGCGCGAGGCGCTGGCGCTGGTACGCGCGCGCGAACCGGCGCTCGCCATCGACGGGGAATTGCAGGCCGACGCGGCGCTGGTGCCGGCGGTGGCGCAGAAGAAAGTGAAAGAGGAAAGCGCGGTGGCCGGGCAGGCCAATGTGCTGGTCTTCCCCGATCTCGATTCCGGCAATATCGGCTACAAGCTCACGCAATGGCTCGGCGGCGCGCAGGCGATCGGGCCGTTCCTGCAGGGCTTCGCCCGACCGATCAGCGACCTCTCGCGCGGCGCCAGCGTCGAGGACATCGTCACCACCTGCGCCGTGGTCGCGGCGACCGGGTGAGCACGGAACCGCCTGGAATGGCGCCGTCCTAAGGGCTATAAAGCCGGCCAACGAACACCCGTTTCGGAGGAGACGAGCCATGGACGAGAGAACGCGCGAACCCTTGCAAATCCGAGCCGAGGACATCAACCCGCGCCACAACTGGGGCCGCGCCCTGCCCTCGCTCGGCACCATGGGCGTCGACTTCGAGGAGCGCGTCGATTACCGCCGCCTGCACCGCTACCGGCTCGGCCGCGCCAAGCAGGCGCTGGAAAATTCCGAGCTCGGCGCGCTGCTCGTCTTCGACGTCAACAATATCCGCTACATCACCTCGACCAAGATCGGCGAATGGGAGCGCGACAAGCTCTGCCGCTGGGCGCTGCTCACTAAGGGTTCCTCCGATCCGATCCTGTGGGACTTCGGCTCGGCCGCCGTGCACCACAAGCTCTACACGCCATGGCTGAAGCCGGAGAACTGCAAGGCCGGTATCATCGGCATGCGCGGCATGGTCGACCCCGCCTTCGGCCTGATGGCCAAACACGCCAAGGAAATCGCGGCGCTGATCAAGGAAGCCGGCTGCGACAAGCTGCCGGTCGGCGTCGACATCATCGAGCCGCCGATGATGTTCGAACTGCAAAAGGCGGGACTCAACATCGTCGACGGCCAGCAGGTGATGCTGGAAGCGCGCGAGGTGAAGTCGCAGGACGAGATCGCGCTGCTCAATCGCGCCGCGGCCATGGTCGACGGCGCCTATCACCTGATCAACGAGGAACTCAAGCCGGGCGTGCGCGAGAACGACATCGTCGGCAAGGTGAACGAGTTCCTCTATCGTCACGGCTCCGACGATGTGGAGGCCGTGAACGCCATTTCCGGCGAGCGCTGCAATCCGCATCCGCACAACTTCACCGACCGCATGCTGCGGCCGGGCGACCAGGCTTTCTTCGACATCCTGCAGTCGTTCATGGGCTACCGCACCTGCTATTACCGCACCTTCAATGTCGGACGCGCCACGCCGGCGCAGCACGACGCCTACAAGAAGGCGCGCGAGTGGCTGGACGGCGCCATCGACCGCATCAAGCCGGGCGCCAGCACCGCGCACATCTGCGGGGCTTTCCCGAAGGCCCAGGAGTTCGGCTTCCCGGACGAGACCTCGGCCTTCGGTTTGCAGTTCGCGCATGGCCTCGGGCTGGCGCTGCACGAGCGGCCGATCATCTCGCGCGTGGTGTCGCTGGATCACCCGACCGAGATCAAGGAAGGCATGGTGTTCGCGATCGAGACCTATTGCCCGGCGACCGACGGCTATTCCGGCGCGCGCATCGAGGAAGAGGTGGTGGTCACCGACAAGGGCTGCCGCGTGATCACGCTGTTCCCGGCGGAAGAACTGCCGATTACGCATCGGTATTGAGATGACCGGCCTCATGCTGAGGAGCACTCCAAAGGAGTACGACTCGAAGCATGAGGCCGCCCCATCTTTCGAGACGCCGCCTCCGGCGGCTCCTCGGGACGAGGGCGGATTGAGGCAGGCCAGCCCTGCGGCAATGGCGTGGCTTCCGGCCCGCGCCGATACTATGTCAGGATGCAACCCTCCCGAATATGCGCCAGGACAATCGAGCTGATGTTGAATCGAGTGCAAACTTCGCCGCCAACCGCTGAATCCATCGGAGCCGGCGAATCGATACGCCGCGGCTTGCTCGGGCGCTGCCCGGCTTGCGGGCGCGGCGCCATGTTCCGCAAGTTCCTGAAAGTCGCGGATGCGTGTCCGGCGTGCGGCGAGGAATTGCATCACCACCGGGCCGACGATTTCCCGGCCTATCTGGACATCATTGTCGTCGGCCACGTCCTGGTGCCGATCGTGCTGGCGGTGGAAACCGAAATCGCGCCGCCGATGTGGCTGAGCATGTCGATGTGGCCGCTAATCGCGCTCGTCATGACGCTCGGCCTGTTGCAGCCGATCAAGGGCGCGGTCGTCGCGATCCAATGGTACGGCGGCATGCACGGATTCGAGGAAGCGAA
Organism: Pseudomonadota bacterium; assembly: GCA_021815055.1. Taxonomy (GTDB): domain Bacteria; phylum Pseudomonadota; class Alphaproteobacteria; order Rhizobiales; family Xanthobacteraceae; genus Pseudolabrys. The sequence continues at coordinate 9,355 of JAKAHJ010000067.1, forward strand.
GAAGGCACGCACGGCATCAAACGGCTCGTTCTCCGTTACCGCCCCTTAGACCCGATTTGTAGTGGGGTGGAATCGCCCTCTCCACCGCTCATTCCCGCCCGCTTCCGCGGGGACGAGCGGAATTTGGGGCGACGCAATCGCGAACCACCCTGGTGTCCGACGCGACGCAAACCGCGCACGCCGCGTCAGCCTTCTATCCCCATGGCCTCCGCAAAAGCGCGGCGGACCTCCGCCGGCTGGCCATAGTGATGGCGGAAACCGGCCAAACGTTCTCGCATGAGAGGGTGCTTGTCGTAGTCGGCGAGCGGCACGCCCTCGACATTGTATTTGCGCATGATGTCGGGTAGCGGCACGCACGACGCCGCTTGCGGATCGCGCAGGATGCCGGACGGGTCGCGTCCGGCCGCTACCTTGTCCAGATCGGCGAAGAAGCGCTTGCGCATCTCGACGATGCCGAGATCGCTCGAACGGAGGTTCTCCCGGCTGCGGTCGGCGATGCGGCCCTGGCCGACCCAGCCGACGATGTCCTGGTTGACGACATGGCTGACGATCCATTGCCCATTGGCGTCGCGCACCGGACTTACCCAGGCCGGCACTTCGTCCTGCACATAGGGCTCGCGGCCTTTCGGCACGCGCATGAAGAACCAGGAAATGCTCAGCGTGTTCTGGTCGTCGACCGGCACGCGCCATTCGAAATGCATGCCGAGATAGAAGGCGTTCGGCCATAGCGCGACGCGCCCCACCGTCCAGTTCGGATCGGTCTCGTTGCCGCCCTCGCGGATGCGGCGATAGACGAAGCCGTGCTCGAACTCCTCGAACTTCAGCTTGAGATGGCGCGCGGCGGAACCGTTGTGGCCGCGCAGATTCGCGCTCCAGTTCTCATGCATCCATTCGAAATGCACCGGATCGATGGAGTTCTCCTGGCACTGGAACCAGTTGCAGGGCACCTCGGCGGTGACGATCTCGCGGAAGCCATTGCGATAGGTGAACGGCTCGAAGACCGGCAATTCGGGCACCGGCTGCGGCCCCATATAGACCCACAGCAGCCCGGCCAGTTCGCGCACCGGATAGCCCGCGATGGCGCAGCCGTCGCGCGATTTCGGATTGGGATTGGCGATTTCCTCGTAGGGCTGCTCGATGCAGGCGCCGGCTTCGTCGAATTTCCAGCCGTGATAGGAGCAGCGCAGGCCCTGCTCCTCCACCATGCCATAGGCGAGATCGGCGCCGCGATGCGAGCAGCGCCGTGCGACGAGGCCGTAGCGTCCGCCGAGATCCTTGTACAGCACGAGGTCTTCGCCCATGAGCCGCACGGGCTTGATGCGGTTCTGGGCGAGATCGCTCGCGCCGGCGACCGGCATCCAATAGCGGCGCAGGAGATTACCCATCGGCGTGCCCGGCCCGACGCGGGTGAGCATTTCGTTTCTGGCGGCACTGAGCATTGGGTATTCCTCCTGCGGCGCGGATTATCGCTCCGCATCGCCGGTCCCGCAACGGCGCTCGGACGTCACGCCGCCCGGACATGCAAGACGAAACACCGCGCCTCTTCCTGCAAGGCGTTGGCCTGTCGGTTGACGTCGGCAACGGCCTGCGAAATCTGCTGCGCGCCGGCGCGGGTGCGGGCAGCGAATTCGCTCACGCCGGCGATCGTCGCCGAAACCTGGCGCGCACGCCTGGCGGCGCCATCGACGCTCTCGGCGATCTTCTGCGTTGCGAGGTTCTGCAGCCTGATCGAGCCGGTAATCGCGCGGGCAACCGCTTCGACTTGGGCGATCACGCTCGACATCGACTGGGTGGCGCCGCGCACATCGGCAATGATGTGGCCGATCGATTCGGTGCGGGCCTGGATGCTGGCTAACGCCTGCGTGGTGCGCGTGGCGAGCGTCTTGACCTCCTGCGCCACCACGGCGAATCCGCGACCTGCTTCGCCCGCGCGCGCCGCCTCGATGGTGGCGTTGAGCGCAAGCAAATTGGTCTGGCTGGCGATGGCGGTGATCATGCCGGTCACCTTGGCAATGTCGGCGACCGCGGGCGTGAGGGCGTCGGCCTGCGACACGGCGGCATCGGCGCGGCGGGTGGCCTCGGCGACCACGCCGGAGGCATGGGCGAGCTGCGCATCGATGTCGCCCATGGCCATGGAAAGCTCATCGATGGCCTGCGAGACGGTCGCCGCCACTTCCGTGGTCTCCTCGGCGATCACCGAGGCATTATGCGCATTGCTGCCGGATTCGTTCGCCACTTCGCTCATCGAGCGGGCAGACCGGTCGAGCGCAGCGGCCGAACCGGCCAGCGCCTCGGCCACGCTGAGGATCCTGTTCTCGAAGTTCAGGGCGAACCGGTCGAGCGCGTCGCGCTTGTCGGCTTCGGCCTGCTCGCGCGCACGCGTGCGCATGTCCTGCGCCTCGCGCAAAGCGATGGAATTATCGCGGAACACGAGCACGGCGCGCGCCATGGTGCCGACTTCGTCCGCGCGCCGCAGGCCTTCGATGGGCGTATCGAAAGTGCCCCGGGCGATGTCGTGCATCACCCCGGCCAGCCGCCGCAAGGGCCGCGCCACCACCCGGTGCGCCAGAACCATCGCCATGAGCACGGTCGCGAGCGTGCCGCCGAACAGCACGGCGAGCAGGAGACGATGGGTCCACGCCTTTTGGACGGCCGCCGCCTCCATCGCCATCTTGTTTTGACCGCCGAGAATATCGATCAGGCGGTTCATATTGGTGGTTGCGTCGACGAGCGCGGGATCAAATTTGAATTCGAGAGTCCAGCGCGCCTGCTCGCGGTCGCCTGCCTTCATTATCGCATCGACCGACTCGGCAATGGTATTGACGAGATCGAGCCGCTTGCGCATGCCTTCCACGTCTTCGGCGTGGCCCGGAAGATAATCGTTCACGCCGTTGAGCCAGGCCTTGGCGGCCGCGAATTGACCGGCGCGTTCGTCGGCGGCCTCGCGCCGCGTGTCGGGATCGCTCGCCGCCGCCAGCTTGTAGGTTGCAAGCCCCAGCGACTCAACGGCGATCTTGGCCTCCGTCAGCGTGAGGCGCGCCGGTTCGACGCGTTGCGTGATCACCACGTTGATTTGATCGAGCTCGTTGAGACTTCGCAAACAGAACCAGTTGGCGGCACCCGACAAGACGCCGAGAACGCCAATCAGCATCGTGGCCTTCGCCGCGATCGGCAAGCGCATCGAAAACAAACGTCGCATGGAGATCCCTGGCGCGCGAGAATGACGCTCCCTCTAGCGGCGATTCGTTCCCGGCTCCTTAATGTCTTGGTCTTGCATCTGACACAAACCGTGACACAAAACGACGGCGCATTTCGGCATTGCCGTTGCCGGTAAACGCTCGCCGGCGGATATGCGTCGTTACGCCGATGCCTGCGCAGGCTGCCTCAAATGCGGGAAGCGCTCGGACAGCAGCGAGCCGTGATAATAGGTCGGCTTGAAGGCCGGCTGCGCGCGAATATTGTCGAACCAGGTCACGATGCGCGGCAGGTCCTGCCACTGATCGGCCATGCCGAGATCGTGCATGCGCACCAGCGCCGGCATCACCGCCACGTCGGCGAGGCTGATATCCTTGCCGAGCAGCCAGGGTCCGCCGCTCTTCTCGATCTCGGCGTCCATGCGCTCATAGGTGCGGCGCAGCCGGCCGAGCGCGGCGTCCATCTCGGCCTCGGGAAATCCGGTCTGGCCCATCGTGAGCATGAATTCGCGCCGGATCGGCTTCGACTCCGCCATGGCGACGAAATCCTCGCGGCTCATCTTCTGGAAGCTCGGCAGGAACGCCAGGTTGAAGGTGGGAACGCGCACCGCAGCCGCCGGCATCTCGTCGATAAAATGCATCAAAGCGCGCATGCGGGCGCGCGCGACCGGGTTTTCCGGCGTGAACGACACCTCCGGCTCGACCTCGTCGAGATATTCGGTGATGACGGTCGAATCGATGACGATGGCGCCGTCGTGGTCGAGCGTCGGCACCACCCCGTTCGGATTGAGCTTCAGGTAGTCCGGCTTGAGCTGGTCGCCTTCCAGCAGGTTGAGCTTTACTTCGTCGAAGGGCAGCTTCTTGGCGTTGAAAACGAAGCGGACGCGCTGGCTGCAGGTGGACTGCGGCGCGTTGTAGAGCCTGAAGGCCATGGTATTTTCTCCCGTTGCCGCAGTCTCGCATGGCGGGCGCAACGGGTCGAGCGGAGGGAATCCCGGCAGCGGCCGCGAGCGGGCAGTAAAAATCCAGTAAAAACAAGATTTTATACCGCGGCTTTAGACCGCGGTGAATTTACATCCAATTTACTTGTGGTGATTACGGCCAACAGGTTCAGTGGTTTCGTGCGTGACCGTCGTTTTCCTCCCTTAAGGCAAGAACGGCGGTGTGAATCCTCCACCTTATGCACCCAGGGCCCCGCGAGGGGCCCTTTTTTTGGGCGCGGGCCGGCACCGCCTCCCCGAGAGGCCGCCTGAAGCGCAGTTATTCCCGCGCGAAGAAAAAATATCTCCTTGTCGCGGGCCGGAATAGGCAGAGCCGCGCGGGATTCATTCTTCCGGGATCGACAACCCGGACACTCAAATCTCGGAGAACTTCGTGAAGAAACTCATCCTGCCCGCTCTCACCGTCGCCGCGCTCGCCTTCGCAGGCGCCGCTTTCGCGCAAATGGCCCCCACCAAGACCGGCGACAGCGCCAAGGGCAAGGTGCTCACCGACGCCAAGGGCATGACGCTCTACACCTTCGATAAGGATGCCGGCGGCAAGTCGGCCTGCAACGGTCCTTGCGCCGGCAACTGGCCGCCGCTGATGGCCGTCGCTGGCGCCAAGCCGGCGAACGGCTACACCGTCATCACGCGCGACGACGGCGGCAAGCAATGGGCCTACAAGGGCAAGCCGCTCTACACCTGGAAGAATGACAAGAAGCCGGGCGACATCTCCGGCGACGGGTTCCTGCAAGGCGCCTGGCACATCGCGAAGCCGTAAGCTTCGTCGCGGACGTCACCGGTCGGCCTCATGGTGAGGAGCGCTGCGAAGCAGCGCGTCTCGAACCATGAGGCCGTAGTGCCGACTTCATTCTTCGAGACGCATCGCTAACGCGATGCTCCTCAGGATGAGGCGAAAAGTGGCGGCGGCCCCGCGATGGCGGGACCAGGACGACAAATTGCGACTCAGTGCTCCAACCCGGTCGGCACGTTCTTGTTCTCGGAC
>JAKAHJ010000068.1 GCA_021815055.1 Pseudomonadota bacterium
TCGGTGGTGTTCTCGTCGCAGCCCGATTCCTCGCCGCCCATGATACCGGCGAGCGATTCCACCGCGCGTTCGTCGGCGATCACGCACATGCCGGCGTCGAGCGTGTAGGTCTTGCCGTCGAGCGCGGTGAGCATCTCGCCGTTGCGCGCGCGGCGCACGGTCAGATTGCCGGTGACTTTTTTGGCGTCGAACACATGCAAGGGCCTGCCGCGGTCGAAGGTGATGTAATTGGTGATGTCGACCAGCGCGTTGATGGGGCGCAGGCCGATGGCCGTGAGCCGCTTTTGCAACCATTCCGGCGACGGCCCGTTCTTGACCCCGCGCACCAGCCTGAGCCCGAAGGCGGGGCAGAGCGACGGCGTCTGGCCGAAGTCGAGCGTGACCGTGACCGGGCAGGGGAACTTGCCGGCGACGCGCTTCGGCGCGTTCTCCTTGTAGTCTCCGATCAACGTGGCGCCGAGATCGCGCGCGATGCCGTTGACGCCGGTGCAGTCGGACCGGTTGGGCGTGAGATTGATCTCGATCACCGGATCATTGGCGCCGATCACCTCCGCGAAGGGCGCGCCGACCGGGGCATCCGCCGGCATTTCGATGATGCCGTCGTGGTCGTCGGAAAATTCGATCTCCGCGCCGGAGATCAGCATGCCGCGGCTTTCGACGCCGCGGATATTGCCGACGCCGAGCGTGACGTTCTTGCCGGGAATGTAGGTGCCGGGCTTGCCGAGCACGGCCTTCATGCCGGAGCGCGCATTGGGCGCGCCGCACACGACCTGGATCGGCGCACCTTCGCCGGTGTCGACCATGCACACGCGCAACCGGTCCGCATTCGGATGCTGCACGGCGGAGATGACCTCGACCACCTTGAAAGGCGCGAACTTCTCGGCCGGGTTCTCGACCTTCTCGACCTCGAGCCCGATCATGGTGAGCTTGTCGACGATCTCGGCGAGCGAGGCGGTGGTGTCGAGATGGTCTTTGAGCCAGGAGAGGTTGAATTTCATAATCGATTGGTGGGGCGAAAAGGCCCCCTCCCTAACCCTCCCCCACAAGGGGGGAGGGAACATGCAGTGCGCGTGGCAGCGCAGTGCCGAACATCACATTCATCACGAACTCAATCCCCCGGCCAGCGTCGGGAAGTCGAGCGGGCGGAAGCCGTAATGGCTGAGCCAGCGCAGGTCGGCCTCGAAGAAGGCGCGCAGGTCGGGCATGCCGTATTTCAGCATGGCGATGCGGTCGATTCCCATGCCCCAGGCAAAGCCCTGATACTCGTCGGGATCGAGTCCGCAATTCTTCAGCACGTTCGGATGCACCATGCCGCAGCCGAGAATCTCCAGCCAGTCCTCGCCCTCGCCGAAACGGATCTCGCCCTTGTCGCGCTTGCACTGGATGTCGACTTCCAGCGACGGCTCGGTGAAGGGGAAAAACGACGGGCGGAAACGCATATTGACGTTGTCCACCTCGAAGAAGGCCTTGCAGAACTCCTGCAGGATCCATTTCAGGTGGCCGAGATGCGAGCCTTTGTCGATGACGAGGCCCTCGACCTGGTGGAACATCGGCGTATGCGTCTGGTCGCTATCGCTGCGATAGGTGCGGCCGGGAATGATCACGCGGATCGGCGGTTGCTGCGTGAGCATTGTGCGCACCTGCACCGGCGAAGTGTGCGTGCGCAGCAGCAGCCGCGAGCCATCGGGCTTTGGGTTGAAATAGAAGGTGTCGTGCATTTCCCGGGCCGGATGGCCTTCCGGGAAGTTCAACTTGGTGAAGTTGTAATCGTCGGTCTCGATGTCGGGACCTTCCGCCACCGCGAAACCCATGTCGGCGAAGATGGCGGTGAGTTCGTCGATCACCTGGCTGATCGGATGCACGCGGCCTCTCTCGGCCGGCGCCTCGCGCACCGGCAGCGTGACGTCGACGGTCTCGCTCTTGAGCCGCGCGTCGAGCGCGGCGGCGGCGAGCGCTTCCTTGCGCGCGGCGATCGCAGCGCCGACCTTGTCTTTGAGGCCGTTGATCGCCGGCCCCATCGCCTTACGCTCGTCGGGCGTCATCGAACCGAGCGTTTTCAAGAGCGCTGAAACCGACCCGCTTTTGCCGAGCGCGGAAACGCGCACGGCTTCCAGCGCCGGTTCGTCGCCGGCGGCGCCGACCGCGGCGATAACGTCTTGTTCAAGCTGTGCGATATCGGACATGGCGAGGCTCGTTTGAGTGCCCCGTCATGGCCGGGCTTGTCCCGGCCATCCACGTCTTGGCAAGTTAGGAAGGCGTGGATGCCCGGCACGAGGCCGGGCATGACGACTGAGAGGCTTACGCCGGCAGCGCGGCCTTGGCCTTTTCCACGATCGCCTGGAAGGCCGCCGGCTCGCGGATGGCGAGGTCGGACAGCACCTTGCGGTCCACCACCAGACCGGCCTTGGCCAGCCCGTCGATGAATTTCGAGTAGTTGAGCCCGAAGGGGCGTACTGCGGCGTTCAGGCGCTGGATCCAGAGCGCGCGGAAGGTGCGCTTGCGCCGCTTGCGGTCGCGGAAGGCGTATTGGCCGGCCTTCTCCACCGCCTGCTTGGCGATGCGGATGGTGTTCTTGCGGCGGCCGTAATAGCCCTTGGCGGCCTTGAGGACTTTCTTGTGCTTGGCGTGCGAAGTGACGCCACGTTTGACGCGGGCCATGGGAAATCTCCTGAAGCTAGATCAGCAAACGGGACGGACGACGGGAAAACCGGTCAGCCGTTGGGCAGCCAGTATTTCTTGATGTTGTCGCCGTCGGACTTGAACAGCACATTGGTGCCGCGATGCTCGCGGATCTGCTTGGTGGTCCGCTTGATCATGCCGTGGCGTTTGCCGGACTGCTGGTATTTCACCTTGCCGGTGGCGGTGATCTTGAAGCGCTTTTTGGCGCCCGATTTGGTCTTCAGCTTGGGCATTTGGCTCTCCTGGTCGGCGCAAGACGCGGGCTTGTAGCCCACGCGGCCGGAATAAAGCCCGCAGGACAACAATCCTGGGACGGGGTGCTCGGGATTGAGCTTGTGTCGCCGCCACGGCAGCCCTTGATCGGCCGGGCGGCGAGAGGCGGGGTTATGGCAGAGCCTTGCGTCGGTTGCAACCTTGCCATCGGCCGGCGCCGCAGCGATTCACCAAAAGGCCAGAGAATCGCCGCTATTTTCGTGCCCTCAGGTATCCTGTTCGCCGGCCATTTCGGCCCAAGAGTCGGCTCAAGGATCAATGAGGCGTTTCAATGCGGGGTAGCGTGAAGTTCCTGATCTTGTCGGCAATCCTGGCCGTCGCCTGGCTCGGCGGACCCACGCACGAGGCGTTTGCGGCCAGCTATGACGGCAAATGGACCGTGCTCATCGTCACCGAGAAAGGCGATTGCGACCGCGCCTATCGCTACGAAGTATCGGTGGCGGGCGGCCGGGTCCGCTATGCCGGCGACAACGATTTCAAGTTTGGCGGCACCGTGGCCGCCAATGGCGCGGTCGAGGTCAGCATTCGCCGCGGCAATCGCGGCGCCACCGGCAGCGGGCACCTGGCCGATCAAACCGGCGCAGGCACGTGGCACGGCATCGGCAGCAGCGATGGATGCTCGGGCCGCTGGGAGGCCGAGCGGCGCTGAAAACGCCGGTGCCGCCCGCGAAAGCCCGCGAGCGGCGCCTTCACGATCCGATCGGCCGTGATTTTAACGCGGCGCCAGCACCATGACCATCTGGCGGCCTTCGAACTTGGCGTCCTGCTCGACCTTGGCTAGTTCGCCGGTGTCGGATTTCACCCGGTTCAGGAGCTGGAAGCCGAGTTCCTGGTGCGCCATCTCGCGGCCGCGAAAGCGCAGGGTGATCTTGACCTTGTCGCCTTCCTCGAAGAAGCGCTTCATCGCGCGCATCTTCACGTCGTAGTCGTGGTCGTCGATCATCGGCCGGAGCTTGATCTCCTTGACCTCGACGACGTGTTGTCTCTTGCGGGCTTCCGCCGCCTTTTTCTGCGCCTGATACTTGTACTTGCCGTAGTCGAGGATCTTGGCGACAGGGGGGGCGGAGTTGGGGGCGATCTCGACGAGATCAAGCCCCGCGGCCTGGGCCATGCCCAGTGCGGTCTGGATATCGACGACACCTTTGTTGTCGCCGGTACTATCGATGAGCTGGACCTCGCGGACGCGGATCTCCTCGTTGATGCGTGGACCGCCCTTCTGGACGGGCTGCGCGGATTTCATCGGACGACGAATGGCTGGTTTCTCCTCATGCTGTTGCAACGGCTTTCCCGGTGCGCACCGGGCGACGCACAGATTGGTAGAAACGGCGAATAAGTCAACGCGGTTCCGAAAAGATTATCGATGAAGGGGGCGGGTCCCCGCACCAAATCCTTCAAATTTCACCGATTTTGTTTGATCCGGCGAAACGCTGCCGGATTGCCGCGGTCGGCCAAAAACTCCTCGTAGAGCCGCAACGTCTGTTCCGCGACGGTCGCGGGATCGAAATGACCGGCGACCCAATCGCGGCCCCGCTGGCCCATGGCCGCGCGGGTCGGCTCCGGCATGGAGAACAGGCGCAGGAAGGCCGTCGCCAGGGCGGCGTCGTCGCCGGCCGGAAAGCGCAAACCCGCGACCCGCCCCTCCGGCACCGCCGGCGCGGTCAGCACCACGTCGGGTCCGGCGGCGAGATCGGAAACGATCACCGGCCGCGCCATGGCCTGCGCCTCGAGGACCGCCCGCTGCACGCCCTCGGGCTGCACGGCGGCCGACACCACTACCGAGGCGGCGGCATAAGCGGCGGGCATATCCGCCACCGGCGCCGCCATGCGAATGACGTCCATGGTGCCGGTCGTCAGCACCAGATCCCATAATTCGCCGGTGTAATGAGTACGCCCGCGATCCTCGCCGACGAAGACGCAGAGGAAATCCTTCAGCCCCATTTCCTTGAGACGCTGTACGGCCTTCACCACGACATGATGGCCCTTGCGGCGAAGGATGCGGCCGACGATCAGGATCACTTTGGTATCGCGCCGGACACCCCAGGCATGGCGCAAGGCTTCGACGCGTTCGCGCTCGACCGCGGCCGGATCGAAACGGGGAATGTCGATGCTCACCGGCACGACTGCGATCTTGTCCCAGGGCGTGCCGTAACGGTCGGTGATCAACTGCGCCAACTGTTCGCTCACCGCAACGACGCGATCGCCGCGCGCCATCACGCCGTTGTACAGGCGCTTGAACAGGTTCTGCTCGCGGAAGCCTTTGTACCAGCTTGTGATGAACGGAAGGCGCGAGAGCCGCGCCGCGGCAAAGGCACTCCACGCGCCGGCGCGCCCGAGCGCATGGATCACATCGCATTGCCGATCGCGCGCGAGCCGCATCAGCACGACGGCATTGCGCAGTATCACGAACGGATTCTTACTGGCCACGTCGAGCGCAACGAATGTGGCGCCCGCCGCGGTTACGTCGGCGGCGAGCCGGCCGGTGCGCGACACCACCACGACGCGATGCCCGGCATCGCACAGGATGCGCGCCAATTCGACCGCGCCGGTATCGGCCGCGCCGATGTCGAGCGTCGGGGTGATGATCAGTACGCACAGGCGGCCGCGCGGTTCGCGTAGGCCGGGTGCTGGCTGTTGGATCGCCGGCGTTTCGGGGGCGGGCAAACTCGACATGAACCTCGAGACCTCGAAACCGCGGACGCGAAGATTTCCCGTGGGCGCACCCCGTCAGGCGTCCCGTGCCAGGAGCGACGTATAGACGCCGCGGATGGCTTCGGCAACGCTTTGGGGCGAGAACATGAATTCCGCGAATTGGCGGGCGCGCGCGCCGAGCGCCTCATAGGCGGTCGCGTCGAGCGCAAGTGCGGCGCCGACCGCCGCGGCGAGTTCGCCGGCCTGACCCGGCCGCACCACCCAGCCGGTGCGCAATTCCTCGCGCATGCGCGGCGGCGCGAGCACATTTTCCGGCAACATGCCGACAGCGGTGGTCACGACCGGCCGGCCGACCGCCTGCGCTTCGGCCACCGCGCGGCCGGACAGCGGCGGTTCGAGCGACGGCACAACCACGACATCGGACGCGGCGAGTGCCGCCGGCATGTCGGCGCAATGACCGATGAACCGGCAGAGCGTGCCGACGCCACGACTTGCCGCGCGGCGGTACAAGGCGCGCGCGTAGTTGCGGTGCGTCTGATCCTCGCCGGCGAAGACGAAAACGATGGTTCGCTTGGCGGCGCCTGCGATCAGCGGGGCGGCGTCGGCTATGCTCATCTGTCCGTTCCACGGCGCGATGCGTCCCGACACCAGAACGACCCGCATATGCGGCAGCACGCCCCAGGCGCGCCGCAAGGAGGCGACGCGATCCGGCGTGATCGCGGCCGGATTGAATGTGGCGGTATCCACCGCGCGCGGAATCACCGTGATCCGCCCGGCGGGAATCCGGTAGCGTTCGATCATGGCGCGCGCGACATAACTCGACGGCGCCAGCACGCGGTCGCCGCGCGCCAGCGCGCCGGCGAAAGCGGTCGCCGGCCAGAACTCGGACGACAGCCGGTCGGGAAACGACGTGACGGTAAAGACCGGCTGCTTGTGGGTCGCGGTGATGGCGCTCCACGCCGCGCCGGCGCTTTGGGCATGCACGATGTCGACGCGTTCGCCGGCGATCAGCCGCGCGATGCGGGCCGCATTGGCGCGGATGCGCAGCGGATTGAATCCGTCATTCGGCATCGGCAGCCATTCGGCGCCGAAAGCGCGCAATTCATCGGCCAGCGGTCCGCCGGCGCCGGCGAGGATGGCGCGCGCGCCCGACCGGACCAGCGTCAGCGCAATATCGATGGCGGCGCGGCCGGCGGGATCGTCGTCGAGTGCGGGCACCAGTTGCAGGACGGTCGCTCCGGCGAGCGAGCGCGGTATGGCGCTCGGGGCAAGCCTGACGACGGGGCCCTTGCCTTCGCGGCCTTGTTGCGGCGACAAGAACTTCAGATCCAACCTGGGTACCGTGGCTCGCGCGCGCATGAGCGAATCCCGCCTGCTGTCTCTGACCGTCGAATCACCTCCGTCTGCACGGACCATCGCCGTGCGCGCGCGCGAGGGCAAGAGTGAGAATGCAAGCCCAGGCCTGTTCTGGCTCGGCGGCTTCAAATCGGACATGAAGGGCACCAAGGCTGCGGCGCTCGACCAGTGGGCGGCGGAAAACGGCCGCGCCTGTGTGCGTTTCGACTATTCCGGCCACGGCGAATCGGGCGGCGAATTCACCGACGGAACCATCTCGCGCTGGCTCGCCGAAAGCGTCGCGGTCTATTTGGCTTTCTGCAAAGGCCCGCAGGTGGTGATCGGCTCGTCCATGGGCGGGTGGCTGGCGTTACTTTTGGCGGCGCGATTACGCGAGTTAAAAGCCTCCGCGCCGCTGGCCGGCATGGTGCTGATCGCGCCGGCGGTAGATTTTACCGAGGAACTGATGTGGAAGCGGTTTCCGGAATCGACCAAGCGCGCGATCACCGAAAAAAGTGTCTGGGTGCGCCCGTCGGACTATGCCGAGGGGCCCTATCCGATCACGCGCGGGCTGATCGAGGACGGGCGCAATCATCTGCTACTCGGCGGGCTGATTGAGACCGGCTGCCCGGTGCATATCCTGCAGGGCGTCAAGGATCCGGACGTGCCCTGGCGCCACGCGTCCGAACTGGTGGCACGCTTTGCGCGCGACGACGTAGTGCTGACGCTGATCAAGGACGGCGATCACCGCCTGTCGCGGCCGGAGGACATCGAGCGGCTGATCGCGGCGGTGAAGGAGTTTTGAGGCATTTGTCCCGGGCGCAGCGCAGCACGCAAGTGCTGCGTTGCCGACCCGGGACCTTCACGGTGTATGGCGGTCCCGGATCAGCGGTGCATTACTTCGCTGCGCTCGTGCTGCACCGCGTCCGGGACACGAGTCAGGCGAGCGTCGCGCGCCATTCGTCTATGACAGACGCATCGCTTTCGCGCCGCCGGCTCGCAATTTCCTTGAACCGCTCCCGCGGCACCAACTGCGATAAAGCCCACACTGCCGCGCCGCGCACCAGCGGCGAGGCATCGTCGAGCAGGCGTTCCGCTTCGGCGGCGAGCGACGCATCGCCGGAGTTGCCGATCGCGATCAGCACATTGCGCACGAAGCGGTCGCGGCCGGTGCGCTTGATCGGGTTCTTGGAAAACAGCGCGCGGAATTGTGCGTCGTCGAGCCGCGCCAAATCGCCGAGGTTCGGCGCGCGCAAGGCCTCGCGCGCGGCAAGTTTCCCCTCGCGGCCGGCCACCGCGAACTTGTTCCACGGGCAGACCGCAAGGCAATCGTCGCAGCCATAGATGCGGTTGCCCATCAACGGACGAAGCGCGCGCGGGATCGGACCCTTGTGCTCGATGGTCAGATAGGAAATGCAGCGGCGCGCATCGAGCCGGTAGGGCTCGGGAAAAGCGGCCGTCGGGCAGACATCGAGACAGGCGCGGCACGTTCCGCAGCTATCGGCGACGGCTTCGTCGGACGGCAATTCGAGCGTTGTGAAAATCGCGCCGAGAAAGAGCCATGAGCCGTACTGGCGCGACACCAAATTCGTATGTTTGCCCTGCCAGCCGAGGCCCGCGCCGGCGGCGAGCGGCTTTTCCATCACTGCCGCGGTGTCGACGAACACTTTCACGTCGCCGCCGGCGATCGCCACCAGCCAGCGGGCGATGTCCTTCAGCCGTTTCTTGATGAGGTCGTGATAGTCGTCGCCTTTGGCATAGACCGAGATGGCGGCGCGCTCGCGCTGTGCGAGGACCGCGAGCGGGTCTTCGTCCGGCCCGTAATTCAAGCCCAGCATGATCACCGAGCGCACCTCGGGCCACAGGGCCTGCGGCGCGCCGCGCCGCGCGGCGGTCTCCGCCATCCAGGTCATGTCGCCATGGGCGCCCTCGGCGATGAAGCGCTTGAGCCGGGCCTTGGCTTCCGGCACGGCGTCCGGCCGCGTCACGCCGACGGCATCGAAGCCGCGGGCCTGCGCCTGCTCGAAAAGCGCCGCTTTGGTCTGCTGTGGATCGCTCAAAAATCCAGGTCGGCGTAGGTCGCCGCCGGCGCGACGCCGGCCAGCGTGTCGGCCAGGATCGGACGGAACGAGGGCCGCGACTTCACCCGCGCGTACCAGTGCTTGGCTGCCTCGTCTTCGTTCCACGGCACTTCGCCCAGATAATCCATCGCTGACAGATGCGCGGCCGCCGCCAAGTCGGCGAAGCTCAGCCGGTCGCCGGCGAGCCAGTCGCGCGTGCGCACCAGCCAGCCGATATAGGCGAGATGATAGCGGATATTATGGCGCGCGGCGCGCATCGCCTCGGTATCGGGCGGTCCGCCGCCCTGTGCCTGCGTCATGTAGCGCTTGAACACGCGTTCGGTCACCAGCGGCCCGCTCACCTCGGCATGGAATTTCTCGTTGAACCAGTTCGCCAGCCGCCGCACCTCGACGCGCTGGCTCGGCCGCTGCGGCAGCAGCCGCTCGCCGAGATAGTCGTCGGCCGGATGCGTTTCCTCGATATATTCGGCGATGATCGCGGCGCCCGGAATGGCGGGCTGCCCGTCCGCCACCAGCACGGGAGTTTCGCCGGCGGGATTGAGCAGCAGGAACTCCTCGCGCCGCTCCCAGAACCGTTCCTCCAGCGTGCGGGCTTCGATCCCGTATTCGTTGAGGATCAGGCGCACATAGCGCGACCGCGGACAAAGCGGATGATGAAATAAAGTCAGCATGGTCGCCCGGCGTTCGGAACGGCCCAAACGGCCGTCTGCGGAGGGAATCGCTTGTGCGCACTATAGGAACCTCGCACGTGGGCGCAAATTGGACGAGAGCTATGCCTTTTTAATTTGCCTCGATAATACCATTCGGCCAAAACCGGCTGCCTCGCCCGAATCGGGCGAGCGCGGTCCCGCGCAGCCTTTCCGGAGCAAGTCACCCATGCATTTCGACGCGATCAAGGCGGCTTTTGCGGGCTTGAGCCCGGCGCATCTCGACCTCATCAAGGCGGCCGTGCTCGGCTTCGTGGAAGGACTAACGGAGTACCTTCCGGTTTCGTCGACCGGCCACCTCCTGCTGATGGAGCATGTGTTCGGCTGGGGCGACGGCGCCTTCGGCAAGTCCTTCGCGGTGCTGATCCAGCTCGGCGCCATCCTGGCGCTGCTGACCATCTATTTCGGCCGCCTCTGGTCGCTGGCGACCCACATGTTCACGCAATGGGCGGCGGCGCGTTTCGTCATCGGCGTGCTGATCGCCTTCCTGCCGGCGGCGGTGGTCGGCGCGCTCGCCTACGGCATCATCAAGAGCTATCTGTTCGATATCCGTGTGGTGTGCATTTCGCTGATCGTCGGCGGCTTCGTGCTGCTCTGGGTCGACCGCATGAATTTGAAGCCGCGCTATCACGACGCCACCGAATTTCCGCTGCCGATGTATTTCGGCATCGGCGTGCTGCAATGCGTGTCGATGATCCCGGGCGTGTCGCGCGCCGGCGCGACCATCGTCGGCGCCATGCTGTTCGGCGCCGACCGCCGCGCGTCGGCGGAATTCTCGTTCTGGCTGGCGATGCCGACCATGGTCGGCGCCTTCGCCTATGAAGTGTACAAAAGCCGCGGCGAGCTGGCGCTCGGCGACAATATCACGGTGACCGCCGTCGGCTTCGCCTTCTCGTTCATCTTCGGCTGGATCGTGGTGAAGACGTTTTTGGGCTACGTGCAGCGCCACACTTTTTCGCTGTTCGCCTGGTGGCGCATTCTGCTCGGCAGTTTCGGGATTTTCGCGCTGTATTTTTTGTGAGGGGCGCGCGCCCCTCACACCGTCAGCTTGCGGAATTGCCCGGTCTTGCGGAAGCGCCAGAGATAGGACGGCACGATCGCCTCGATCGAATCCGGCTCGATGCCGAGGCCTTGCAGCGTGCGGCGGTCCGCGATGGCAGCGTCGGAAACCACATTGTCAGTGCGAAGCAGTTCGACCTGGTCGGGCGTGAGCAGCGGCTTCGGCAAGAATTGCAAAAACAGCGCCTGCATCTTGGCCACGAAGAACGGCACCGGCACCAGTAGCCGCTTGCGTTCAATGGTGGCGAGCACGAACTGCATCAGCTCCTTGAACGTCTTCACCTCCGGCCCGCCCAGCTCATAGACCGTGCCGGCGCGCGCCTGTCCGGCTACCGCTAGCGCGATCGCCTGCGCGACATCGCCGGCGAACACCGGCTGGAAGCGCGTCGCCCCGCCGCCGACCAGCGGCAGCGCGGGTGACATGCGCGCGAGCGCCGCGAAGCGGTTGAAGAAGTCGTCCTCGGGCCCGAACAGGATCGACGGCCGCATGATGACGGCCTGCGGCTGCGCGGCGAGCACCAGCCGCTCGGCGGCGGCCTTGGAGCGGGCATAGTGCGCGGTCGAGTTCTCATCGGCGCCGATGGCCGAGACATGCACGAGCCCGGCGCCATTGGCGGCGGCGGCCCAGGCCACCTGCTCGGCCCCTTGTGTATGCACGGCGTCGAAACGCTGGCGCCCGCGCTCGAACAGGATGCCGACCAGGTTGATCAGCACATGGGCGTCGCGCGCCGCCGCTTCCACCGAGGCAGCGTCGCGCAGGTTGCATTGAACGGCGTGGATCTGGCCGACCCGGCCGAGCGGCTGCAAATGGCCGGCAAGCTCGGGACGGCGCACCGCCACCCGGATACGGTAATGGCGCTTGGCGAGCGCGCGGACCACGTGGCGGCCGAGGAAGCCGGAGCCGCCATAGACGGTGACGAGGGTGTCGTAGGGGCTCAATGCGGTCATGCGGCCCTCGTTTTCTCGCCCGAAAGGGGTGTTCCGGAGCCGGGCAATACAGGATCGGCCCCGGCCTGTACAGGGCCGGCAAGGTGACGAGCTTCCTCAATTGACAAGCCGGTAGCGGCTCCGTACCTATCCCCCGCCGTGCCCAGGTGGCGGAATTGGTAGACGCACTAGTTTCAGGTACTAGCGCTGCAAGGCGTGGAGGTTCGAGTCCTCTCCTGGGCACCAGTCATCCCGCGCATGATTCCGGAAGGCCCACGAACCGGTTTTCGGATAGGATCGGCGCCACAAACCGGAAACCCTCGATGACCATCCGCCTGCACCGCGGCGATCTGCCCGACCTGTCCACCTACAAAGGCGCGGTCGCGATCGACACCGAGACGATGGGGCTCGACCCCGCGCGCGACCGGCTCTGCGTCGTGCAGTTGTCGCCCGGCAATGGCGATGCCGACGTGGTGCAGATCGGCCCGGGTCAGACCCGCGCGCCCAATATCGAGCGCCTGCTGGCCGACCCGGCCGTGCTCAAGATTTTCCATTTCGGCCGCTTCGACATCGGCGTCATGGCCAAGGCCTTCGGCGTGATGGCCGGTCCGGTCTATTGCACCAAGATCGCCTCGCGGCTCGCCCGCACCTATACCGACAAGCACGGGCTGAAGGATCTCGCGCGCGAATTGATCGGCGTCGACCTGTCCAAGCAGCAGCAGTCGTCGGACTGGGGGGCGGACGATCTCACCGACGCCCAGGTTGCCTATGCCGCCACCGACGTGCTGCATCTGCATGCGTTGAAGGAAAAGCTCGACGCCATGCTGGCGCGCGAGGGCCGCCGCGAGCTCGCCACCGCCTGCTTCCGCTTCCTGCCCGAGCGGGTGCGGCTCGACCTCGCCGGCTGGGCGGGCGAGGACATTTTCTCCCATTCGGTGTAAACGTTTCAGTTCGGCCGCGGCATTGGTTAACGCGGGCCGGGCAGACCGGGACCTGCCGCCGATGGGCCATATTCATCGGGCATGAAGGTTCCCCGGGGACGGGACGCGATCTGCAAGACCGTACGTGGCAAGGCCGAACCGAAACGGAGCCGAATGCCGGCCGACATAGGACTCGTGTGACGACCGCTCGAACCGATCCGCAGACCGCACGGTCCTACTGGACCATGAGCCGCGGCGACAGCGAACGAATCTTTGCCGCCGCGCGCCGGCACAGCCGCCTCGTGCGCGCGCTGCGCATCGCCATTCCGCTCGCGGTCGTGCTCGGTCTCGTCATCGTCTTCCTGGCGACCTATTTCAATCCGCTGCGCATGCTGGCAAAGCTGCCGATCGACATCACCGGGCTGGTAGTGTCGGGCAGCAAGATCACCATGGAGCAGCCGCGGCTCACCGGCTTCACCCACGATTCGCGCGCCTATGAACTGTCGGCCGACGCCGCACGTCAGGATCTGACCAAGCCCGACATCGTCGAATTGCACAACATCCACGCCAAGGTGCAGATGCAGGACAAGAGCACGGTCGAAATGTCGGCGGCACTCGGCGTCTACGATGCCAAAAGCGAGACGCTGAAGCTTGATCGCAACATCCTGCTGTCGTCGTCGACCGGCTTCGAGGGCAAGCTGAGCGAAGCGGCGGTCGACATCGGCAAGGGCCATGTCGTATCGAACAAGCCGGTCGAGTTGAAGATGCTGCAAGGCACGCTCGACGCCAACCGGCTGGAGATCGTCAATTCCGGCGATCTCGTGCGCTTTTCCGAAGGCGTGCGCATGACGGTGATGCTCAATGGAGCGGGCCTGCCGACGCCGAAAGCGGAGGCCAAGTGACGGCGATACATCATCTCCATCTCCGTATCGTGGCCTTCGTCGTCGCGACGCTCGTTGCTGCGAGCGCGGGCGCCGTCGCGCAGCCGTCGAAAGGCCCGCCGAACGCGCTGCAAGGCTTCTCGCAGAACCGCAATCTGCCGGTGCAGATCGATGCCGCGACGCTGGAAGTGCGCGACAAGGACAAGGTGGCGGTGTTCAGCGGCGACGTGCGCGTCAAGCAGGGCGACACCGGGCTGCGCTGCAAGTCGCTCCTGGTGTTCTACGAGCAGGACGGCGATGCCGCCGGCAAACCAAGCGATAAGGGAACGGCCATGCAGGCGGCAACGCCCGGGCCCGGCGGCCAGCAGAAAATCAAGCGGCTGGAAGCGCGCGGCAGTGTGGTGGTGACGCAGAAGGAGCAGACCGCCACCGGCGAACTCGGCATCTTCGACATGAAGACCAATACCGTCACGCTCAGCGGCAATGTGATCATGACCCAGGGCAAGAACGTGCTGCGCGGCGAGCGGCTGGTGGTCGATCTGACCAATGGCGTGTCGCGTGTGGAATCGGGCAAGAACGGTCAGGGCCGCGTGCAGGGCCTGTTCCTGCCGAGCGGCGGCGGGGCCGATATCAAGAACATGCTGGGGGGGCCGCAGGCTCAGCCGGCCGCGCGGCCCGGGCAGCGGCCAGCGCATTGATGACGTTCCGGTCAAAAACGATCGCGGTGACTTTGGCCGAGCGGAATCGGCTAAGGTGGCGCCCCATGCGCCACGAGGTCGGCCGGTGAATATCCTTTCGTTCTTCCAGCGTCCGCCGGCGCGCGTCATGCGGACGGCCGGCGCGGCCGGGCCGGCGGCGCGCTCGCGGCGCGACGGCGACGGTCAGCCGGCGCGTCAGGCCTATCTCGCCGCGCATGGCGTGGAAAAGAGCTTCGGCAAACGCATGGTCGTGCGCGGGGTCACGCTCTATGTCCGGCGCGGCGAGGCGG
>JAKAHJ010000069.1 GCA_021815055.1 Pseudomonadota bacterium
TTCGACCATCCCGATCAGTCGATTTTCACGGTGCTCACCTCGCCGTCGGAAACGCCGGGCACCGCCAATATCGACTTCGTCATCTTCCCGGAGCGCTGGATGGTGGCGGAGAACACGTTCCGTCCGCCCTGGTATCACCGCAACATCATGTCGGAATTCATGGGACTCGTGTTCGGCGTCTACGACGCCAAACCGGAAGGCTTCGTGCCGGGCGGCATGAGTCTGCATAACCAGATGTTGCCGCACGGGCCCGACACCGACGCCTTCGAACATGCCAGCAATGTCGAGCTCAAGCCGGTCAAGCTGTCGAACACGCTGGCCTTCATGTTCGAGACCCGTTTCCGTCAGCGCGTGACCCGCTATGCTGCCACACTGCCGTCGCTGCAGGACAATTACGCGGATTGCTGGAGCGGATTGAAGAAACATTTCGACCCCAACCGGCGCGAACCGAAGTAGGCGTCATGAAACTGGCTTCCCTCAAACATGGGCGCGACGGGCGCTTGGTCGTCGTCTCTAAGGATTTATCGCGCTGCGCCGATGCGAGCGCGGTGGCGCCGACGCTGCAGGCGGCGCTCGATGACTGGGACGCGGCCGCGCCGCGGCTGAACGAGATCGCCGATGCGCTCGCGGAAAACCGTATCGCGCATCGGCCGTTCGATCCGGCGCTATGCGCGTCGCCGCTGCCGCGCGCCTACCAGTGGCTGGACGGCTCGGCCTACGTCAATCACGTGGCGCTGGTGCGCAAGGCGCGCGGCGCCGAGGTGCCGGCCTCGTTCTGGACCGATCCGCTGATGTATCAGGGCGGGTCCGACTGTTTCGTCGGCCCGCGCGACCCGATCGCGACCCTCGACGAATCCTGGGGCATCGATCTCGAGGCCGAAGTGGTGGTGATCCTCGGCGATGTGCCGATGGGCGCTTCGCGTGAGGAAGCCGCAAACGCTATCCGGCTGGTCATGCTGGTCAACGACGTGACGCTGCGCAACATCACCGGCCCCGAACTCGCCAAGGGATTCGGTTTCGTGCAGTCGAAGCCGGCGTCCGCCTTCACGCCGGTGGCGGTGACGCCGGACGAGTTAGGCCAGGCTTTCGATGGCGCGAAGGTCGATTTGCCGCTCTTATCCTTCGTCAACGGCAAACCCTTCGGCAAGCCGGTTTGCGGCAACGACATGACCTTCGATTTTCCCACGTTGATCGCGCACGCCGCCAAAACGCGCGCATTATGCGCGGGCACCATCCTCGGCGCCGGCACGGTCTCGAACCGCGACGTCGGCGGCGGGCCGGGCAAGCCGATCGATGAGGGCGGGCTCGGCTATTCCTGCATCGCCGAGCAGCGTACCGTCGAGACGATCCGTCTCGGCAAGCCGGTGACGCCGTTTTTGAAATTCGGCGACAAAGTCCGGATCGAGATGCTCGACCGGCAGGGCCGCTCCGTGTTCGGTGCTATCGAGCAAGACGTGGTACGCTACGTCCGTACTTGAGTTTCGCGGGCTGCAGCGACGAAAGGTTCAGCGACATGACGGCCAAGGGTTTTGCTTCCACCGCGGATCTCGGGGAAAAGAAGGTCTCCTTCGACCAGATCGGTCCGGGCCTTTATGCCTATACCGCCGAGGGCGATCCCAATTCCGGCGTCATCGTCGGCGACGACAGTGTCATGATCGTCGACGCGCAGGCGACGCCCGCCATGGCGCAAGATCTGATCGCGCGCGTCACGAAGGTCACAGATAAGCCGATCAAATATGTGCTGCTGACGCATTATCACGCCGTGCGCGTGCTGGGCGCTTCCGCTTTCAAAGGCGCGGAGATTCTCGCCTCCGACATGGCGCGCGCCATGATCGCGGAGCGCGGCAAACAGGACATGGATTCCGAGATCGGCCGTTTCCCGCGCCTGTTCCGTGCGGTCGAGACCATTCCCGGCCTGACCTGGCCCACGATTACTTTCCCGGATCAGATGTCGGTCTGGCTCGGCCGCCGCGAGGTGCGCATCGTGCATATCGGCCGCGGCCATACCGCCGGCGATGTGATCGCCGCGGTGCCCGACGCGGGCGTGGTGTTCTCCGGCGATCTGGTCGAATACAAGTCGGCCTGCTACTGCGGCGATGCGCATTTTGCCGACTGGCCGGCGACGCTCGACAATCTCGCCGAAATGAAAGCCAATGCGATCGTTCCGGGCCGCGGCGCCGCGCTCACCACGCCGCAGATGGTGCACGACGGAATCGCACTCACCGGCGATTTCCTCTCGACGCTCTTCGGCTCGGTCAAGGACAGCGTCGGCAAGGGCCTGTCGCTGAAGGAGGCCTTCGACGCCGCGCGCGTCGTCATGGATCCGAAGTTCGGCTCGTTCGCGATCTACGAGCACTGCCTGCCGTTCAATGTCTCGCGCGCCTATGACGAAGCGCGTGGCATCGACTGGCCGGTGATCTGGACGGCGGAGCGCGATCGCGAGATGTGGGCCGCCCTGCAAGGCTGACGAACAACGCAGGGAGCCCGCGATTGAGCCCAACGAACGAACGAAAAATCGTCTTCGGTTACGGCTACCGCCGGGCGGCGGACCAGGATACGCCGGCGCCGGTGCGCCGGCCGGTGGTGGTGGTGGGCGCGGGGCCGGTTGGGCTCGCCGCCGCCATCGACCTCGGGCAGCGCGGCATTCCGGTGGTGCTGATCGACGATGCCGATCGCATCGGCGAGGGCTCGCGCGGCATCTGCTGGTCGAAGCGCACGCTGGAAATCTGCGACCGTCTCGGTATCGGCGAGAAGCTGGTCGCACAGGGCGTGACCTGGAAGCTCGGCAAGGTCTTCCTTGGCGATGACCTCGTGTTCTCCTTCGACCTGCTGCCGGAGGACGGTCACAAGATGCCGGCCTTTATCAATCTACAACAGTATTATCTGGAAAAGGCGCTGGTCGACCGCGTAGGCCAAGTCGATGCCATCGATCTGCGCTGGAAGAACAAGCTCGCGGGCGTTGAACAGCACAACGACCACGTGCAGCTTACCATCGAGACGCCGGACGGGCCTTACAAGATGGATGTCGATTGGCTGATCGCCGCCGACGGCGCGCGCTCGACCGCGCGCGATCTTTTGGGCCTGACGTTTTCAGGCGTCACCTTCGAGGACAAGTTCCTGATCGCCGACATCAAGATGGCGGCGGACCTTCCGACCGAACGGCGGTTCTGGTTCGATCCCTCGTTCCACGCCGGGCAATCGGCGCTGATGCACCGCCAACCTGACAATGTCTGGCGCATCGACCTGCAGCTTGGGCCGGACGCCGACATCGCCGAGGAGCAGAAGCCCGAGCGCGTCACCGCGCGCCTGAAGAAGATGCTGGGCGAGCGCGAGTTCTCGCTGGAATGGATTTCGATCTATCGCTTCAACTGCCGCCGGTTGGAGCGCTTCGTGCACGGACGCGTAGTGTTCGTCGGCGACGCCGCGCACCAGGTCTCGCCCTTCGGCGCGCGCGGCGCCAATTCCGGCATCCAGGATGCGGAGAATCTCGCCTGGAAGCTCGCCGCCGTGATCAAGGGCGAAGCCGGCCTCTCGCTGATCGATACTTACGAGCGGGAGCGGATCCAGGCGGCGGACGAGAATATCGCGCATTCCACGCGTTCGACCGATTTCATCGCGCCGCATACGCCGGCCGAGCGGCAGTTGCGCAATGCGGTGCTGGCGCTCGCGCCGAAGGCCGAATTCGCGCGTCGCATGATCAATTCGGGCCGGCTGTCGGTGGCGACCGTCCATGACACGCCGCTGTCGACGCCGGACGAAAGCGTATTTGCCGGCAGCGCCCGGTTAGGGGCGCCGGCGCCCGATGCGCCGGTGCGCGGGCGTGACGGCCGCGAAAGCCATCTCCTGGAGAACATCGCGGGCGAATTCACGCTCCTCTACGTGAAGGACGGCGCCGCGCCGCAGGCGCCCGAGGGGATCCGGCTCATCTGTATCGGCGAGGATTTGGTCGACACCACGGGCGCCATCGCGCAGCGCTTCGATGCGACGCCCGGCGCGGCTTACCTGTTGCGGCCCGACCAGCATCTGTGTGCGCGCTGGCGCGCTTACGACCATGCGAAGGTCAAGGCCGCGCGCGAACGCGCACTCGGCGCATGATCCCGAAAAGTGGAAACCGGTTTTCGGAGAAGATCATGCGCAAAACTAAAAAGAGGCATTGATGGGCAAGCTCGTCACCGCGTCGCGTTTTCCAGACCCCGACGCCGCCTATCGTGCTCTGGTCGAGGCCCGGCGCGGCTCGAGCGTGGAAGCGGCCGCCGAACTCGATACAAGGCTGGTGCTGATCCTCGCCAATCACATCGGCGACATGGACGTGCTGGCGGAGGCGATCGAGTTGGCGAAGGGGGCGGGCTAACGCCAAATCCGTGTCCCGGACGCGGTGCAGCGTAGAACGCTGCACCGCAGAGCCGGGACCGTTCCAATCGCCGTGTTCGTAACGGTCCCGGTTCTGCACCGCTGCGCTTCGCGCCGCGGTGCGCCCGGGATAGGGCACACACATTGGCGGGAAGCAGATTTCTAGCGTGTGCAGACGATGGCGACGATGTCGTCGCAATTGCCGCCGCGGCAGCCGCCGGTACCGCCCGACGGTATGGCCCCGGTGATGTCGTCGCGGTCGACCTTGCGGAAGCTCGCGGCCTGCCGGAATTGCCGCGTCTTGCAATAGGCATCGGCCGCCGCCGCCCCGCATTTCTCGCCGCTGGCCAGGCAGCGGTCGACGCCGTAGCCGGCCGCGTCATTGGCGATGATGAACATGCGCCGCTCGGCCTGCGCGGGGGAGGCGAGGCCGGCGCACAGCAGCGCAGTGAGGCCGACGAGGACTGTCCGCATGGGGATCGCCTGGAGTTTCGCGGTTCGGGTGCCGGCCCCTAGAATGCGGGCAGAATCGTTAAGTTGGCCTTAACCTTGCTGTTTTGGCGGCGTTTTGCGCCGAAAAACGTACTTTTCCGGGGAGGAAGGGGCCGCCCGCGCCCTTGACGGAATCTGCGCGGCAAACCATTGTGCGCGCCATGTACGGCTTCCAAACCATCGGCGGCATTTGCCGCACGATTATTAGCTAGCGCACCACGCTGGCTGCGGCCGTCTTTTCTCAAGATCGAGATGACAGGACGCCCGGCCAGCGGGGCCGACAGGTGTTCCGATGCCTCTGGAGCTCAAGCTCTACGATACCCTCACGCGCGAGAAGCGGGTGTTCGCCCCGATCGACCCTGAGCGCGTGCGCATGTATGTGTGCGGGCCGACGGTCTACGACTTCGCCCATATCGGCAATGCGCGGCCGGTGATCGTGTTCGACGTGCTGTTCCGGCTGCTGCGGCATCGCTTTGGCGCCGAGCACGTCACCTATGTGCGCAACATCACCGACGTCGACGACAAGATCAATGCGCGGGCGGCCGAGCGCGGCATTTCCATTCGCGAGCTGACCGAGCAGACCTATCAGAACTTCAAGAGCGACGTGGCGGCGCTCGGCTGCCTGCCGCCCACGGTCGAGCCGCGCGCGACCGAGCACATCGGCGAGATGAAGGTGCTGATCGAGCGGCTGGTGGCGGCCAACTGCGCCTATGTCGCCGAGGATCACGTCCTGTTCAACGTCTCGTCGATGCCCGACTACGGCCGGCTGTCGAAACGTCCGCTCGACGAGATGATCGCGGGCGCGCGCGTCGAGGTCGCGCCCTACAAGCGCGATGCCATGGACTTCGTGCTGTGGAAGCCGTCGAAGCCGGGCGAGCCGGCCTGGGATTCACCCTGCGGCATCGCGGCGCCGGGCCGTCCCGGCTGGCACATCGAATGCTCGGCGATGTCGTGGAAGCATCTGGGTGAGACTTTCGACATCCACGGCGGCGGCATCGATCTCGTGTTTCCGCACCACGAGAACGAAATCGCGCAGTCGCGCTGCGCCTTCCATACGCCCATGATGGCGAACTACTGGATGCACAACGGCTTTCTGCAGGTCGAAGGCGAGAAGATGAGCAAGAGCCTGGGGAATTTCGTGACGATCCAGGAATTGCGTGAGAATTGGCCGGGGGAAGCGATCCGGTTCAATATGTTGATGACGCATTACCGCCAACCGCTAAATTGGACAAGAGAGCGGCTGCGTGAAGCAGAAACAAAAATCAATAATTGGTATCGCTGGATACCAGATGACACTCAACCATCTGATCCAGACACATCATTTTTGGCTGCACTTTGCGATGACTTGAATACATGGATGGCAATTCAAAGACTGGATGAAATGTATGCAGAAGGAAAAACAAAACTAAATTACTCTCCGTTTGAAGTGCAGCGTGAATTGTGGGCGCGTTTCAAAGCGTCTGCAAATCTGCTTGGCATCCTTAATGCGAGTTTCTCAGTTTGGTATAGACAACTGGCCGCTCGTCAGACGGCTTTTGATCTTACGTGGGATCAATCGATGAAGCCGCATATCGAAGCCCGGATAGCTGCTCGAAAAGCAGCGCGCGAAGCAAAGGACTTTAAGGAAGCCGACCGCATTCGCGACGAGCTCGCGGCCATGGGCGTGGTCCTCAAGGACAGCAAGGAAGGCACTACCTGGGAGATCGCGCGATGACTCTGTTGACGCGCGACACGGCACGGCCGGCTCCCTCCCCCCTTGCGGGGGAGGGGTGGGGAGGGGGGTACGACGCGAGCAGAGCGTTTGTGAAGTTACCCCCCTCCCGACCGGCCTTCGGCCGGTCGACCTCCCCCTCAAGGGGGGAGGTGACTCGGAATGCATGGCGCGCGCGTCAGCACACGGAGTGCGCCGCATGAACGCCCAGGCGCATCCCAAATT
The DNA here is from genome assembly GCA_021815055.1 of Pseudomonadota bacterium. GTDB lineage: Bacteria > Pseudomonadota > Alphaproteobacteria > Rhizobiales > Xanthobacteraceae > Pseudolabrys. The sequence continues at coordinate 6,779 of JAKAHJ010000069.1, forward strand.
CGCGCTGCGGCCGTTTCTCGCCGCCGACGCGGCGCTCATCGCCGAAATCTTCCGCGAGTCCATCATGGGGCTGACCGGCGATGACTACAGCGAGGCGCAGCAGGAGGCCTGGGCCGCCACCGCCGACGAAGCCGCCTTTGCGAAGAGGCTCGACAGCCAGTTGACGCTGATCGCCACCATGCAAGGCTCGCCGGTGGGCTTTGCCTCGCTCGCCGGCCGCGACCGGCTCGACATGCTCTATGTGCATCCGGCGGCGAGCGGCCACGGCGTCGGCGCGATGCTCGCCGATGCGCTCGAAAAGCTTGCGGGCGCGCGCGGCGCCACGAAGCTCAGCATGGATGCCAGCGACAGCGCGCGCGGCTTTTTCGAGAAGCGCGGCTATGTCGCGCAGCAACGCAATTCGATTCCGGTCGGCGACGAATGGCTCGCCAACACCACGCTGACCAAGGAACTTGCCGCAGGAGGGAAGGCCTCATGAAAAAGCCCGACACGCCGTTCCCGCGCCACTGGCTCTATTACATCGCGCTCAAGATCGCGATCATCGTCGCGGCGGTGGCGGTCGCGACAAAGTATTTCGGGCTGTGGTGAGCAAAGAAGCCATTAATGACTAAAGAACGCCTCTATCTGTTCGACACCACGCTACGCGACGGCGCGCAGACCAATGGCGTCGATTTCACGCTGGCCGACAAACTCGCCATCGCGCGCATGCTCGACGAGCTCGGCATCGATTACGTCGAAGGCGGCTATCCCGGGGCCAATCCGACCGACACTGAATTGTTTTCCGCCGACCGCGGCCTGAGCACCACCTTCACCGCCTTCGGCATGACTCGGCGGCCGGGCCGCTCGGTCTCGAACGATTCCGGGCTGGCGGCGTTGCTCGATGCGCGAGCCGACGCCATCTGCTTCGTCGCCAAATCCTGGGACTATCACGTGCGCGTGGCACTGGAGACGACGGAAGAGGAAAACATCGCTTCGATCCGCGACAGCGTGCATGCCGCCAAAGCGAAGGGCAAGGAAGTGCTGCTGGACTGCGAGCATTTCTTCGACGGCTACAAGGCGAATGCGCAATTCGCGCTGGCCTGTGCCAGAGCCGCTTACGACGAGGGCGCGCGCTGGGTCGTACTCTGCGACACCAATGGTGGCACGCTGCCGCACGAGGTCGCGCAGATCGTCGATGAGGTGTGCCAATCCATCCCCGGCGATCATGTCGGCATTCATGCCCACAACGACACCGAGCAGGCGGTGGCGAATTCCTTTGCCGCGGTGCTCGCCGGCGCGCGTCAGATCCAGGGAACGCTCAATGGCTTGGGCGAGCGCTGCGGCAACGCCAATCTCGTGTCGATCATCCCGACGCTCAAGCTCAAGCCGGAATTCGCCGAACGCTTCGAGATCGGCGTCGGCATCGGCGCGCTGAAAAAGCTCGCACAGGTGTCGCACGCGCTCGACGAGCGGCTCAACCGTGCGCCCAACCGGCACGCGCCCTATGTCGGCGAAAGCGCTTTCGCCACCAAGGCCGGCATCCATGCGTCCGCGATCATGAAGGACCCCGCGACCTACGAACATGTCGCGCCCGACAGCGTCGGCAACAAGCGCAAGGTGCTGGTGTCGGAACAGGCCGGCAAGTCGAACGTGCTGGCCGAGCTCGAGCGCATCGGCCTCAAAGTCGAGAAGGACGATCCGCGCATCGGGCGTCTGTTGGATGTCGTCAAGGAGCGCGAGACCATCGGCTATGCCTATGAGGCGGCCGATGCCTCGTTCGAACTGCTGGCACGGCGCACGCTCGGCAAAGTGCCGGACTATTTCGACGTGACGCAGTTCGACGTGAATGTCGAGCAGCGCTTCAACGCCAAGGGCGAACAGGTGACCGTTGCGATGGCGGTGGTGAAAGTGAAAGTCGGCGACGACAGCCTGATCTCGGCGGCGGAAGGCAATGGTCCGGTCAATGCGCTCGACCAGGCGCTGCGCAAGGATCTCGGCAAGTACCAGAGATTCATCGAAGGGCTGAAGCTTACCGATTATCGCGTGCGTATCCTCAACGCCGGCACCGAGGCGGTCACGCGCGTGTTGATCGAGAGCGAGGACGAGAATGGCGAGCGCTGGACCACCGTCGGCGTCTCGCCCAATATCATCGACGCCTCGTTCCAGGCGCTGATGGATTCGATCACGTTCAAGCTGGTGCGCTCGGGCGCGGGGGCGTGAGGTTTGCCTCATCCTGAGGAGCATTGCGTAGCGATGCGTCTCGAAGGATGAGGCGGCCCCCATGGTTCGAGACGCGCTGCTTCGCAGCGCTCCTCACCATGAGGGCCGGGAGAGTGCCATGATCGACCACGTCTCCATTGCCGTGTGCGACCTCGCGGCCGCCACGCGCTTTTATGAAGCCGTGCTCGGGACGCTCGGGCTTGCCAAACTGCAAGCACGGCCGGCGACCGTCGGCTTCGGCAAGAAATATCCGGAGTTCTGGATCAATCTGCGCCGCGACATGGCGCCGATGGTTACCGATAGCGGCGCGCATATCTGTCTGCGCGCGCGTGAGCGGGCGATGGTCGATGCCTTTCACGCCGCCGCACTTGCGGCCGGCGGTACGAGCGACGGCGCGCCGGCCTTACGGCCGCAGCACGGCGTGGGCTATTATGCGGCCTTCATCCGAGACTCCGACGGCAACCGGATCGAAGCGGTGACGTTTTTGGGATAACCGTCATCCCGATCGAGCGAAGCGAGAGCCGGGATCCAGTACTCCGTGCATTCTCGACAGGCTGCGGCGTACTGGATCGCTCGCCTTCGCGGGGGGTGACGACAATGAGCGCGGAGCGTGCCCGGGATACGCGGCAGCTACAGCCGCTCCGCCGCCGCCGGCTCCATCTCCGCGGCTTCTTCCGGCACGGCCGCGACCGCCTGTTGCAGCGTCGGTAGAATGTCCGCCACCCGGTCGGCCACCAGCAGGTTGAAGGTCAAGCCGGAGCGGATGAATTGCAGCGTCTTCATGTGCTCGAGCAGGGCGCACAGCGGCTCCCAGAATCCGTTGATATTGGCGAGCAGGATCGGCTTCTTGTGCTGGCCGAGCTGGGCCCAGGTCATCTGTTCGACCACCTCTTCCAGTGTGCCCACGCCGCCCGGCAGCGTCACGAAGGCGTCCGCCATATCGAACATCTTGCGCTTGCGCTCGTGCATGTCGGCGGTGACGATTAGGTCTTGCGCGCCGCGCAGCGCGTGCTCGCGCGCCATCAGAAACTCGGGGATGATGCCGGTCACTTCGCCGCCGTGGTCGAGCACCGAATAGGCGATCGCACCCATGAGGCCGACCGATCCGCCGCCGTAGACAAGGCCTATTCCATTCTGGGCGAGGGTTTTTCCAAATTCGCGCGCGGCTTCCACAAAGGCCGGGTCTGTGCCCGGACCCGAGCCGCAGTAGACGCAGATTTTGCCGATTTTGCTCATTATTCTTTCCTGTTCAACTCGTCTATCGGATGTGCATTGCAACCGGAATGGCGTCAAGGCACCGGTGAAAATCCTTCCGGAAATCGGCCGGATCGGCCTGGGGCGGGGTGATTAAGCCCTGGAAAGCCCTTATATGGGTGGCTTGCGCGGGGTTCCCAACCCCTTACGTTCCGGGCTTTGAATGACTTCCGACCGTCAGCATAACAAGAAGAATGAGCAATCGCGTGTTCCCGGCGACGGCGGCACGCTGTGGGGCACGGTCGTCCACCTCTGGCCCTACATCTGGCCGGCGGACCGGGCCGACCTGAAGCTGCGCGTGCTTGGCGCCATGCTGCTGCTGCTGGCGGCCAAGCTCGCCACCATCGCCGTTCCCTTCACCTTCAAATGGGCGACCGACGCACTGGTCGGCGCCGGCGGCGCGCCGGCCACCGCATCCGACTGGCTGGTGTGGGCGCTCGCCGCCCCCATCGCCATGACGATCGCCTATGGCGGCATGCGCATCGTGATGGCGGTGCTCACCCAATCGCGCGATGGCCTGTTTGCAAATGTGTCGATGCACGCGGTCCGGCGCATCGCCTACCGCACCTTCGTCCACATGCACGAGCTGTCGCTGCGCTTCCACCTCGAGCGCAAGACCGGCGGGCTGACGCGCGTGCTCGAACGCGGCCGCAACGGCATCGAGACGATCGTACGTGTCGTCATTCTCCAGCTCGCGCCGACCATCATCGAGCTTGCGCTCATCGTAGGCGTCCTGATGTGGCAGTTCGATTGGCGCTACGTGATGGTGATCCTTGTCACCGTCTGGCTCTACATGACCTTCACCTATTACGCCACAGAATGGCGCATCGGCATTCGCCGCAAGATGAACGACAGCGACACCGACGCCAATGTGAAGGCGATCGATTCGCTGCTCAACTACGAAACGGTGAAATATTTCTCCGCCGAGGAGCGCGAGGCGGCCCGCTACGACCGTGCCATGGCCCGCTACGAGGACGCGAGCGTCAAGGCCTATACCTCGCTCGCCGTGCTCAATGCCGGGCAGGCGATCATCTTCACCATCGGGCTCGCCGCCGCCATGGTGATGTGCGCCTACGAGGTGCGGTCCGGCGTCAAGACGGTCGGCGACTTCGTGCTGATCAATTCGATGATGATCCAGCTCTACCAGCCCCTGAACTTCATGGGCATGGTCTATCGCGAGATCAAGCAGGGCGTGATCGACATCGAGAACATGTTCTCGATCCTGGGGCGCGAGCCGGAGGTGAAGGATGCGCCGGCCGCCGCGCCGCTCAAAGTTACGAGCGGGACGGTCAAGTTCGAGAACGTCGCCTTCGCCTATGAGCCCGAACGCCGCATTCTCAAGAACATCAGTTTCGAAGTGCCGGCGGGCAAGACGGTGGCCGTGGTCGGCCCATCCGGCGCGGGGAAATCGACCATCTCGCGGCTGCTGTTTCGCTTCTACGATCTCGCCGCGGGCCGCATCCTGATCGACGGGCAAGACATCGCGAAGGTCACGCAAAAATCGTTGCGGCAGGCAATCGGCATGGTGCCGCAGGACACGGTGCTGTTCAACGACACCATCCGCTACAACATCCGCTACGGCCGCCGGGAAGCAAGCGACGCCGAAGTCGAAGAGGCGGCCGCGCTCGCGCAGATCGATACTTTCATCCGCCTCGCGCCCAAAGGCTACGAAACGGAAGTCGGCGAGCGCGGGTTGAAACTCTCCGGCGGCGAAAAGCAGCGGGTGGCGATCGCGCGCACGATCCTCAAGGGACCGCCGATCCTGCTGCTCGACGAGGCCACCTCCGCGCTCGACAGCCATACCGAAAAGGAGATCCAGGACGCGCTCGACCGTGTATCGAAGGGACGTACGACGCTGGTCATCGCGCACCGGCTCTCCACCATCGTCGGCGCCGACGAGATCATCGTGCTGGACAAAGGCGAGATCGTCGAGCGCGGTACGCATTACGGGTTGCTCGCGGCAAAGGGACTCTACGCCAGCATGTGGAATCGCCAGCGCGAGGCCGAGGAGGCGCGCGAAAAGCTCGCGCGCGCGGGCGAAGACGACGCCGCGCCCAATCGCAATCCGCCGCCTGTCGACGATACGGCCCTCGCCGCGGCGCCCGCGCCGGTGGCGCCCGCCGACGCGGCGGAGTAGAAGACACCCATGTCCATCGCCAATTCGATCCGCCAGCAGTTCGCTCCGATCACGCCGGAAGGTTATCCCTTCATCGGCGCGTTCGCGTTCGTCAGTCTCCTGCTGTTCTGGCTGTGGACGCCGCTCGGCTGGATCGGCACGGTGTTGACGCTCTGGTGCGTCTACTTTTTCCGCGATCCGCCGCGGGTGACGCCGGTGCGCGAGGGACTGGTGGTGGCGCCGGCCGACGGGCGCATCAGCCAGATCACCACGGCGCCGCCGCCGCACGAACTCGGGCTCGGGTCGACGCCGCTGCCGCGCGTGTCCATTTTCATGAGCGTCTTCGACTGCCATGTGAACCGCAGCCCGGCCGCCGGCCGCGTCGAGAGGATCGTCTATCAGCCGGGCAAGTTCTTCAATGCCGACCTCGACAAGGCGAGCCTCGACAACGAACGCAATTCGCTGGTGATCGTCACGGCGAGCGCCCGCATCGCGGTGGTGCAGATCGCCGGGCTGGTCGCGCGCCGCATCGTCTGCTTCGTGCGCGAGGGGCAGCCGCTCGGCGCGGGCGAGCGCTTCGGCATGATCCGCTTCGGCTCGCGGCTCGACGTCTATTTGCCCGAGGGAACCTCACCGCTGGTGGCGGTCGGGCAGACGGCGCTCGCCGGCGAGACCGTGCTGGCCGATCTCACCGCCGCCGATCCCGGGCGTAGCTTCCGGGCCGGTTAACGCCGGAGCCAGAACGTTAACGAGCCCGCCGGATCGATCCGCGCACGCGGTGGCGCCTGGGCTCGCAAGCCTCTATATTGGCGCCATGGTCTTTCAGCCTTTCGATCCCGCGCCCCCGCCCCGGCAACGCCGCTTCAAGGCTATACCGGTGCGTACGCTGCTGCCCAATCTGATCACGCTGCTCGCCCTCTGCGCGGGGCTGACGGCGATCCGTCTGGCGATCGAGGCGAAGCTCGAATGGGCCTTGGCGGCGATCGTGTTCGCGGCGCTGCTCGACGGCATCGACGGGCGCGTTGCGCGCATGCTGAAGGGCACATCGCGTTTCGGCGCCGAGCTCGACAGCCTCGCCGACTTCGTGAATTTCGGCGTGGCGCCGGCCTTGATCCTCTACTTTTGGGGTCTGCACGAACTCAAGTCGGCGGGCTGGATCGTGGCGATGGTATTCGCGATCTGCGCCGGACTTCGGCTCGCGCGCTTCAATGTGATGATCGACGATCCCAACAAGCCGGCCTGGGCAGACAATTTCTTCACCGGTATTCCGGCGCCGGCCGGCGCGATCACCGTGCTGCTGCCGATTTATCTTTATTTCCTGGGAACGCCGGCCGGCCTGGTTACGGTCTGGTTCACCTTCTTCTACACGCTGCTGGTCGCGCTTCTGATGGTATCGCGGCTGCCCGTTTTCTCCGGCAAGCGCGTGGGAAAGCGCGTCCCGCCGGAAATGGTGCTGCCGGTCTTCGTCGTGGTCGTGGCGCTGTTCGCGCTGCTGATCAGCTATCCCTGGGTCGTTCTCACCATCGGCACCGTGGCTTATCTTGCCTGCCTACCGCTCGGCTGGCTGGCCTATCGCCGCTACGAGCGCCAGGCGGCCGGGACGGAGGCCGCGCTCGTCGCTCAGCGCCCCGTCGACGCCTCGTTCGTGCCGGCCCCGCCGGACCAGGGCGCGGAAACCGACCGCGCTTCCCCGCCGCGACTGAACTGATCCGCGTCCTTCGAAAGCCGTCATGCCCCGCGCCATCCGCGTTCTCGATCCCGCCCGTCGCCATGGCCGCCCGGTCGCCGATACTGTGATCCTCGATCACGCCCAGCGCAGCGGACAGAAATTGACGGTCGCGGGCGTCAAAGGACTGTCGGTCGAGATCGACCTGCAGGCGCCCGCGCGCCTGCGTGGCGACGACGTGCTCGAACTCGAGGACGGCCGTCTGGTGGAGGTGGTGGCCGCCCCGGAACCGCTGATCGAGGCGCGCGCGGCCGATCTGCCGGCGCTGGCGCGCCTCGCCTGGCATCTGGGCGACCGCCATGTCGCGATCGAAGTTCTGCCCAACCGCATCCGCGCCCGGCGCGACGAGGCGATCGAGGCGCTGCTCGC
>JAKAHJ010000070.1 GCA_021815055.1 Pseudomonadota bacterium
GCAACGACCGAAATGGCGAATTTCCCGCAGAAATCCAAGGACCCCACGGCAGATGCACTCTCGGCCATCGAGGAGGCCCTGAACGTCCGCCCGGTCGATGGCCGCGCCGCCCCGCCGGTCGCACTGCCTGCTCCGCCAGCCACGGAACGCGACAGCGGCCCGTCCGTGCCGCGGGTTTCAGCCGACCTGTTCCATCCGGATCCCGAGACGATCGCCGCGGCCGGGGACGATGCGGTCCAGCGCCGCGCCGCCAATGACGACCGCGCTGCGATCGGCCACATCCTGCAAGCGCTCCGCCGCCGCCCGTCGCGCGCGCCCTTTATCGCCGCGACGATCGCGACACTGGCCTGGGCGGCCGCCGTGCTCGCCGGCGCTTACTTCTACAACCCCGACATCGCCGGCACGTTCGCCACACTGCAGACCGGTCTTGTCGCCGGCGCCGTTCTCGCCGCCGGCATCGGCGTGCCCGCAATGTTCTTCTTCGTGCTCGCGCATCTGTTCTCGCGCGCGCAGGACATGCGCATCGTCGCCGAGTCGATGGCGGAAGCCGCCATCCGGTTCGGCCAGCCGGAGACCGCCGCGAGCGAGTCGATCGTGACGGTCGGCCAGGCCATCCGCCGCGAGGTCGCGGCGATGGGCGACGGCGTGGAGCGCGCGCTCGCCCGCGCCGCCGAGCTGGAAGCCCTGGTGCACAACGAGGTTTCGGCGCTCGAACGCGCCTATAACGATAACGAGGTGCGCATCCGCGACATGCTGAGCGCGCTCACGCATCAGCGCGAGACGCTCGTCAGCCAGGCCGAGCAGGTCCGCAACGCGATCGCGAGCGTGCACCTCGACCTGTCGCACGACATCACCTCGGTCGGCGACCTCGTCGCCGACAAGGTCAACGAGGTGGCGCAACGCGTGACCCGCACGCTGACGGAAAAGGGCGAACACATCACGCTCGCGCTCGGTCACGCCGGCGATTCCATGATCACGGCCTTGGGCAACCGCGGCTCCGATCTGCTCGGACGGCTGGAACAGACCGGCGATCAGACCACCACGGCCATCAGCGCGGCAAGCGATCGCCTCACCGAAAGCCTCAGGTTCAGAGGCGATACCGTGCACGCGGAATTCGCCCAGCTCGCCGACGCCTTGCAGCAGACGCTGTCCGTGCGCCTCGATCAGATCTCTCAGGCGTTCGATGGGCGCGCCTCCGCCACCATCGAGGCGATGGCGTTCCGTTCGCATGAATTCACCGCCGCGTTCAACGACACTACCGCCCAAATCGCCGAGACGATCACCGTGCGCGCCGAAGAGGCGAACGCCACGCTGCGGTCGTCCGGCGACTCGCTGGTTTCGGACCTCACATTGCGCGGCGGCGACGTTATCGCCAAGCTCGAGCAGACCGGCAAGCGCATGGCCGACGCCATCGCAGCGCGGGGCGAGGAGGCCAACGCCGCCCTGCGCAGCACCGGCGAGGCGCTGGTGCAGGATGTCGGTCAGCGCGGCGGCGACGTCGTGTCCAGCATCGAGCAGACCGGTTCGCGCATCGCCGGCGCCATCGTCGCGCGCGGCGAGGAGGTGAATGCCGCCCTGCGCAGCACCGGCGAGGCGCTGGTGCAGGATGTCGGTCAGCGTGGCGGCGACGTCGTGTCCAGTATCGAGCAGACCGGTTCGCGTGTCACCGACGCCATCGTCACCCGCGGCAATACCGTGGCCGAAACCTTCCGCGACCGCGCCGACAATCTGGTCACGACCATCGATCAACGCGGCGAGACGCTCAAGGAGATGCTCGCCGCCCGCGTCGCGGTCTTCGAGGAAATCTTCAACCGCAACGGCACGGAACTCACCGAAAAGGTGGCGCGCAACGCTACCACGCTGGGCAACCTGATCGTCCGCCACGTCACCGAATTCGACCACATCGTAAAGACCTATGGCGGCGAACTGACCGACCGCCTGGCGGCGCGCACGCACGAGGTTTCCGAGACCATGCGCCTCTATCTCGATACGTTCGACACGCGCGTCAGCGGCCGCGCCGAAGAACTGTCGGGCACCCTCGATCGCCGCCTTACGCTGTTCGAGGAACTGCTGCGCGCGCGCCTGGACGAGATCACCCGCACGCTGGGCGAAGGCGGCAAGGACATCGTCGGCGCGCTCGACCGCCGCGTCGGCGAGGTCGCCGGCACGATCAACGAACGCGGCACAGAGACCGCCGAACTCATCGCGGCCAAGGCGGCCGAGATCGACCGCAGCCTGGGCAGCCGCGCGGCCGAAGTCGCCGATACGCTGGACAGCCGTATCGGCCGTTTCGAGGAATTGCTGGTCGGACGCACGGAAGCGGTCGCAGAGCACGTCACCAACCGCACCCAGCAGGCGGCGGACGCCATGCATGCCCGCATGGAGCAGCTCAGCCACGTCATCAAGGTCAATGCAGACGAGGCCGAACGTACGCTCGGCGCGCTTGCGGTCTCCACCGGCGAGGCCATCCGCGTCAGCGCCAGCGAAGCCGAGCGCACCCTGCTCGCCACCGGCGACGAAGTGGCGCGCGGGCTCACATCCAAAGCCGGCGAAATCGCCACCTCGGTCGGCCAGCATACGCGCGAACTGGAGACCCTGCTCTCCGAGAAGAGCGGCAGCGTGCTCGCCTCCATCGCCGAGAAGGGCGAGGTCTTCGCCGGCGAGATCGGGCGGGCCACCGAACAGGCGATGGCGGCCATCGAAGGGAAGAGCCTCGCCTTCACCCGCTCGATGATCGAGAACTCGAAGGAGATTTCGCGTCTGATCAATGCCGCCGGCGAGAATGCCGCGGGCTCGGTCGCGCGCACGCTCGGCGAGTTGCGCGACAGCGCGGAGCAGGCCATCACGGAATCCAAGGAGACCACGACCGCGGCGGTGAGCGAGATGATGGAGACGCACAATATGCTGCGCTCCGACGCCACCGCCCTGTTCTCGCGCCTGCGCGAAGCCAACATCATGCTGCAGGAAGTGCTGTCCGGCTCGCACGAGAACATGAGCGCACTCGAGAACACGCTGATGCTGCGCGTTTCGGAATTCGTCAACGCCATGCACGAGGTCAACGCCTCGACCGGCGCGGCGACCGACCGCGTCGAGGCCAATATCGGCAATTTCCGCGAGGTCACCGGCCAGGTGCTCGGCGATCTCGGCCAAATCGCGCACCAGTTCGACACGCATGGCCGCGCGCTCGCCCAGGCGGCCGAACTCATCGAACGCAGCACCCAGCGCAGCGACGATAGCGTCGGCGAACGCCGCGCGCAGATCGAGTCGATCGTCGCGACGCTCGACAGCCGCACCGAGGATCTCGGGCAGCGGCTCAGCCGCTTTTCCGAACTGCTCGAGGAGTCGCTCGAAGCGGCCGCCGCGCGGGCGCGGGAAGTCGCCCGTGTCGTGTCGGAATCGAGCAGCGAAGGCGCCCGCGCCATCACCGAGCAGGTCGACCGCGCGCGCCGGCAGACCGAAGCCATCGCCCATCTGGTGGCCGAATCGAGCACCGAAGGCACCCGCGCGCTCGACGAGCACTACCAGCGCATCCGCGAACAGACCGAAGACGTATTGCGCATCGTGACGGAAAGCGGCGCCGACAGTGCCCGCACGATCGCCGAGCAGTACCAGCGGGTGCGCGAAGAGGCCGAAGCCGAGCGGCGCCGCACGGCCGCCGCCATGCGCGACATCTTCGAACAGAGCATCGGCGACACCCAGTCGCTGTTCAGCGACGCCAACGAGCGCTTCGCCCAAACCGTGCGCGGCATGCGGGAGATGGCGGGCGAAATGCAGCGCGAGCTCGAAGAGACGCGGGCGGAACTGCGCCGCGGCGTGTTCGAGTTGCCGCAGGAGACCGCCGAGAGCGCCGCGCAGATGCGCCGCGTCATCGTCGATCAGATCGAGGCGCTCGCCGAGCTCAACCGCATCGTCGCCCGCCACGGCCGCAATCTCGACGCCGTCGAGCCGGCACGGCGCGCGCGCGAGGATTCCGCGTCCGCTTCCGTCGCCCCCGCGGCCCGCATCGAAACGCCGCGCATCGAGCTCGGTGCGCGGCCCGAGGCTCCGCCGCGCACGCCGCCGCGCGCGAGCGAAGCCGCCTCCTTCGCGCCGGCACCCCGCCGCCCGGTCGAAACGCCGCCGCCCCCCCTGACGCAGGCGGTGCCGGCCGCCCCTCCCGGCCGCGGCTGGCTCACCGATCTGCTCAACCGCGCCTCGCGCGAGGACGGCGAAGCCCCGGCTCGCGAATACCCGCGCGAGAACGGGCGCGACAATACACGCGAAGCGTCGGTACGCCCCGGCGGCGGCGACGAACGCACTGCGCGCCACTCGATCGAATCGCTCGATTCGCTGTCGGTCGATATCGCACGCATGATCGACCACGACGCGGCAGCCGATCTGTGGGACCGCTACAAGCGCGGCGAACGCAACGTGTTTACGCGCCGCCTCTACACGTTGCAGGGCCAGCAGGCCTTCGACGAGATCCGCCGCAAGTACCGCGCTGATCGCGAGTTCAAACAGACGGTGGACCGCTATATCGCCGAGTTCGAACGCTTGCTCGAAGAAGTCTCGCGCGACGACCGCGGCCAGGTGGTCGCGCGCACCTATCTCACCTCGGAAACCGGCAAAGTTTATACGATGTTGGCGCACGCGGCCGGCCGGTTCGACTGAGCGACGCTCGCTACGTGACTACAATTGTGGCGGGCTCGCCGGACGAGCCCGCCTTTTTTGTTATTTCGCAGTCCTCGGCGCAAAATTTCGATTTGCCAGCCGTCGCCAAGTAACGGATAGTAGCGCCGCCGTCGGCCAACGTCGTGGGGGCGATGCCGAGGCCAATAAAAATATATGCAAGAAACGGAATTTCAGTCGCGTTTCAGCGACCGACTTCAGCAATGCTCCGCCGACACCAACACAACAACAGGCGGAGTGGAGGAAACGACTGGCGCCGGTGTGCGCCAATGCAAATAGGCATCTGGGAGGAAAAGCCATGCTCACGCGTGCAGTTTCGGTACGTGCGCTATTCGCGCGCGGCCTTGCCATGGCGGCATTTGCCGCCATGACTTTCTCAATGATCGGACTGTCCGGCTCGACCGCCTGGTCGCAGCCGAAGGATATTCGCTGGGGCACCGGCCCGGTCGGCTCAGTCGGCCACAAGGCGCTCGTGGTGCTCGCCGACCTCCTGAACAAGGAGATGCCGAACTATCGCATCACCGTTCTGCCCATGCCCGGCGCCGTGATGACCGTGAAGGGCTTCGCCACCAACGACCTCGACGCGATGTATGCGTCCGACGACGCGCTGCGCGAACTCGACTCCGATTCCGGCCGCTTTAAGGGGTTCAAGGCGAATATGAAGCGCCAGCCCGTGCAATCGATGTGGCTCTATACACTCGATGTCGGCCTCGCCATCAAGGCAACGAACCGCGACAAGATCAAGAAGTGGGCTGACCTGACCGGCAAGAAGGTCTATACCGGCCCCCTGCCGTTCGATACCCGCCTGCATCTCGAAAATGCTCTGGCCGCAGTCGGCGCCAAGCACATCTACACGCAGGTAGACCTGTCCACGGTCGGCTCGCAGCTCGATTCCGGCTCCATCGACGCGACGATCGTCTACTACACGGGCGGCACCGTGCCGGCGCCGTGGCTGACGCAGGCCTCGCTCGCCGTCGATTGGGCCGGGCTCAATCCGAGCCCGGATGAGGTCGCAAAGCTGAAGGCCAAGGGCTTCGCTCTCGAGGAGGTCGATGCATCCAAGCTCGGCAAGAACGACATCCACGTCAAGAAGCTGACGCTATCGCCGTTCTACTGGGGCTTTGACATTGGCATGAACATGCCGGCCGACGACGTCTACAAGATGTTGACGATCATCGACAAGCACGCCGATGACCTGGCCAAGCAGGATGGCGATTTTGCGCAGATCGCCGGCGGCAAGTTCGCAGCATTCCAGAAGAAGGCGCTCGAGCACACCTGGAACCTCGTCCCGATTCATCCGGGGCTGGCCAGGTTCCAAAAGGAAAAGGGTCAGTGGGATCCGAAGTGGGATACCAAGGTCGCTTCCAAGTGACGGCGTCGACCGCCGCATAATGAGCATGGCAGGCGGGTGCGCGAACGCGCCCGCCTCCTCATTGCGTGACTTCTTGAAATCCGTCCGCTGGAACAGGGCCGCGACAACGGCGTGCGGCAACCGCGTAGAGCGACCGAGCATTTGACCGACAGCAAAGGTTCACCATGAACGAAACCCCTGCCAAACGACCGCCTTTCGTCCTCGATATCCTATATTACGCGGCGTCGATCGGACTGTTTCTGGTGATCTTCTGGTACTATTGGACGGGCATAGGTGGGCCCACTCTGCTCGCAATGACGCTCATTCCGGTGATCTTCATCCTGTTCACGCTGCAGGCGCTGCGCGCCGACGACCTTTATCCGTCGCTGCCGCCGAACGTGAATTACCTGATCGCCTTCGCCTATTGTGCGTTCTCGGCCTACTGCGCCTACTACATGAACACCGAATACATGGCGCTTGGGCTCGAACGCGCGGGCGCCTGGAACGATGCCGACCTCATCATGGGCGGCGGGATGACGCTGCTCATCATGGAGTATGCGCGCAAGCGCCACATGCCGCTGTTCATCCTGAACATCGTGCTTATTCTTTATGCGGTCTACGGCTATGTGGTGCCTGGCATGTTCTATCACGCCGGGCTCTCGTGGGCGCGCATAGTCACCGCAAGCAGCGTCGAGGTTTCGACCGGCATCTTCTCGCGCCTGCCGCAGATCGCGCTGACCACGGTCGGCTCGTTCCTGCTGGTGCTGAGCCTGTTGCGCGGCTTCGGCTGCATCGAATCGCTGTTGCGCGCGACCAAGCGCGTCGCCTTCCGCTCCCCGCACGCGATCCCGCAATCGGCCGTGGTCGGCTCGATGTGTGTCGGCATGGTGAGCGGCTCGGGCGCGGCCAATGCGATCACGATCGGCTCGGCGACCATCCCCGCGATGATCGCCTCCAACATCCCGCCCGCGACCGCGGCAGCCATCGAATCGGCCTCATCGCTCGGCGGCCAACTGATGCCGCCGGTCATGGGTATCGCCGCCTTCTTGATGGCGGAATTCCTTGGGGTCGATTATTTCGACGTGGTGGCGCGCGGCTGGGTGCCGGCGTTAATTTATTACGCAACGGTCGCCACCTCGGTCTACCTGCTGGCCATCACGTTCCGCACCCGCATCGTCATCACGAAGTTCGATGGCCTGGCTTGGCGCGACATTGTCAATCTCGCCGCTTTCGTCACCACGGTTGGCGGCCTCGTCGCGCTGATGGCGATCCTGTTCCTCGCGCCGATGTTCGCCGCGCTCTACATGTTCTGCATCGTCGGCGCCGCGCTGGTGACGGTCCATGTCGTGGACCTCGTGCGCACCGGGCAATTGTCGTTTGAAAGATTCGTCAGGCCCATGCGAATCTTCCTCGACGCCTATATGGACATGGTCTGCGATCTCGCCCTCTTGCTGGCGACGCTCTCGATCATGACCGCGGCCTTGGTGATCACCGGCGTGCCCACCAAGCTCGGCAGCCTGCTGATCGAGGCCGCCGGCGTCAATCTCGCCGCCATGGTGCTGATGGCCTTCATCTTCGGCGCCATCCTCGGTACCGGCCTTCCCCCAGCGCCGACCTATATCCTGGTGGCGATCGTGATCGCGCCGCCGATGATCCAGGCCGGCGTCAATCCGTGGGTGGTGCACTTCTTCGCATTTTTCCTGGCCTGCTTCGGCGAGCTCACGCCGCCGACCTCGCTGGTGGCTGCGGTCACGGCCAAGATTGCCAATGCATCGTTCTATCAAGTGCTGAACAGGGCGATGCAGATCTGCGTTTCCCTGTTCACGCTGATGGTCGCGGTCTTCGTCCATCCGGAACTGGTCATCAAGCCGGGGCTGGATCAGATCGGCGCAGCCTTGCTGGTCGGCATTTCGACCATCGGCATCTCGTTCAGCCTGCAGGCAAAGTTCGCCGATACGCGGCCGGCCGACTTGGGCATTCGGGGCGCACTGGCCGCTTGCGCGCTCATCGCCCTGTTCGTCCCCAGCTACGCCATCGCCTCCGCGGCCTGCGTGCCGATCTTGGGAGCAATCGGCTACTGGATCACCTACCGGCGCCGGCTTGAAGCGGGCGAACCCGAGGTGGTCGAACTCGATGCGGCCGCGCTCGGACCGGCGGCCGGCACCGGCGCACTCGGGACCATGCAATGAACGAGGAACCTGTTGGCGGCGCAGCGGTTACACCACCCGCGCCGCCCACAGCACCAGTTCGGTCGCCGCTCTCGCGAAGGCCTCGTTGAGCGCGGCGACCGCGCCTTGCCCCTGCGTCGACCCGGCCGGTACTTCGGCGCGAAACACGCGCGCGGCCACGATGCGGCCGCTGCGGTCGGCCACGAGCTTGGCGGCGATCTCGACCACCGCGGTCCGATCGGCGACCGAGATCTCGAAGGCGCGCAATTCGGTGAGCAGCACGAAATCGGTGGCGATCTTGTCGGCCGGCCTGCCGACCGCGCGCAACCGGCCGGCATTCTCGAACGACTGGATGAGGCGCGCCTGCATCAGCCGCGGCAGCCGGTCCTGCCATTGCGCGTCGGAAAGCCGGGCCGCCTCGCCGGGCGCCGGCCGCACCAGGATCGCGGTGCCGTCGAGCGGTCCGAGTGCGCTCGGCTCGACGACGACCAGTTGGCCGCGGACGTGGCCGGGATGGCGCGGGAAGCGCGAGGCGGCGGCGAGGTCATAGGCGATGGGGGCCTGCGAAAAGACGCTGCCAAGGCCCGAACAGCCGGCCAGTGCCAGCCCGATGGCCACCGCCATGACCAATTGCCCCGTTCGGGAAAAACGCCCCACACAACGCACGCGCTACCATCCCTCGCCATCTCGCCCATAAGGCAGGCGCATTCTATGCCAGCCGGCGCGTGAAGCCACCTGCCAATTGACAGGGGCCGCCTGTGCCTTGCAGACGCAACTCGACTGCGCGGGGCTTTCCGTCAGCGCCGGCCGTTATAGGCGGGCAGCGAGGAATTGCTGCTGCTGCTGCTGCCGCCGAAGATCAGGCGGCTCGGATCGCGATCGAGATTTTCCACCGCCCGGTTGATGGTCGAGAGCGTGCGCTGCGCATGAGCCGACAACGTGTCGAGCTGACGCCCGCCATTGGCGGTCAGCCGGTTGATGCCGACGGTGATCTCGGCGGTGCGTTTGTCGAGGTTGTCGGCGAGCTGCTTGATCGAACGCGCCGCCTCGCCGATTTCGCCGCCCTTGCCGTCGGGTCCGGCCACGAGGCCCTGCATGCCCTCGGCAATCTTGTCGATGCGTTCCGAATTGCGCGAAAGAGTGGCCGCGAATTGATCGATGCTGGCAAGCGTATTGTCGATGTGATCCGAGTTCTTCGCGAGCGTTGCGGCGAACTTGTCGATGTTCTCGACCGCGCTGTGCAACGCCTTCTGGTTTTCGGACAGGAAATCGTCGAGCCGCCGCATCACGTCGCGCGCGGTTTGCGTCACGTCGGCGGTGGCGCCGGCCGGCGCCTTCAGCAGCGGCGGATTGTCCTTGTTGCCGGCCAGGATCGGAGACGAAGGGGTGCCGCCCTTGAGCGAGAGCGAGGCGATGCCGGTCAGTCCCTGGAATTCCATGCCGATTTCGGTGTCGGCGCGCACCGCCACCGACTTGTCGACGGAAATGGTCGCGATCACCTGCTGCGGCCTCTCGGGGTCGAGCGACAGCGCGGTGACCTCGCCGACGCGGATGCCGTTGAACAGCACGCTGCCGCCGGTGCGCAGGCCGGACACCGAGCCGTCGAACACGATGCGATAGACGGCGCGCTCCCCGGTGCCGCCGACATTCTGGAACCAATAGACGAAGCCGAACGCGCCGATCGCGACGGCAAGCGTGAACAGCCCGATCACTACGTAATTCGCCTTTGTCTCCATCGGAAATTCCTTGCTCAGTCCGGCGAAAGGGCGGGCGCGCCGGCTTCCGCCGCCTGCCCCACCCGCGACCGTTTCCCATGGAAATAGGCGTGCAGCCAAGGGTGGGGCGACGCCAGCATGGTCGCCATGGTGCCGGCCGCGATCACCTTGCCGTCGGCCAGAACCGCGATGCGGTCGCACACCGTGTGCAGGCTGTCGAGGTCGTGGGTTACCATGAAAACGGTGAGGCCCAAAGTGCGTTGCAGGGTTGCGATCAGGCTGTCGAAATCGCCGGCTCCGATCGGATCGAGGCCCGAGGTCGGCTCGTCGAGGAAAACGATTTCCGGATCGAGCGCGAGCGCGCGCGCCAGCGCCACGCGCTTGGTCATGCCGCCGGAAAGTTCCGAGGGATATTTCTCGAGCGCACTCCCATCGAGCCCTACCATTTCAAGCTTGGCGACCGCCAGTTCGTCGAGCAGGCGCGGCGAAAGGTCGAGATATTCGCGTACCGAAAATTGCAGGTTCTCGCGCACCGTCAGCGAAGAGAACAGCGCGCCCTGCTGGAACAGCACGCCCCAACGGCGCTCCACCGAATTGCGCACACGGTCGGAAGCGGCGCTCATGTCGTTGCCGAACACCTTGATGGTGCCGGCCCGCTTCGGCAACAGGCCGATGATCGTGCGCATCAGCACCGACTTGCCGGCGCCGGAGCCGCCGACGAAGCCTAGTATTTCCCCACGATAAACATCGAGGTCGACACGATTGAGCACGATGTGATCGCCGAAACCGACCACCACGTCGCGCACTTCGATCACAACTTCCTTGCCGTTACCTCGCGCCATGGTTCACATCCCGATCGACGCGAAGAAAATGGCGAAGAATCCGTCGAGCACGATCACCAGAAAGATCGATTCGACCACCGAAGCGGTGGTCTGCAGGCCGAGCGATTCTGCGCTGCCCTTCACCGCCATTCCCTCGATCGACGCCACGACGCCGATCACCAGGGCCATGAACGGCGCCTTGATCATGCCGACCTTGAAGGTGTCCAGGCTGATCGCTTCGCGCAGCCGCGACAGGAAGATGTCGGGATCGATTCCGCCATAGAGCCAGGCCACCAGGCCGCCGCCGTAGAGCGCCGCCATCGAGCCCAGAAAGGCCAGGATCGGCACGCCGATGACGAGCGCCAGCACCCGCGGCAGGATCAGCACCTCGATCGGGTCGAAGCCCATGGTGCGCAGCGCGTCGATTTCCTCGCGCATTTTCATGGAGCCGAGCTCGGCGGTGTAGGCGCTGCCCGAGCGGCCGGCCACCATGATGCAGACGATCAGCACGCCGAGTTCGCGCAACACCAGGATTCCGACCATGTCCACGACATAAATGTCGGCGCCGAACTTGCGGAAATGGAAGATGCCCTGCTGCGCGATGATGCAGCCGACCAGAAAGGTGATCAGCAGGATGATCGGCACGCCGCGCCAGGCGACGTTATCGAGCTGATGCACCAGCGCGGTCAGCCGCAACCGGCGCGGATTGGCGACGACCCGCAGGAGCGCGACCGCAAGCGCGCCCATCATGTTGACGAAGGCCGCAAGGGAGTGTCCGACCCCGGCGACGTTGTGTCCGACCGCGGCCAGCGCGGCGAGGATCTGATTGGGCCGGCGCACCGGCCCTTGTTCGAGCTTGACGGTGTGCACCTCGTCGACGAGATGGCGGTAGTCCTCCTTGAGGCCGGTGACCTGCGTATCGCAGCCGCGTCCGGAGAATGCGCGCACCAGCCGTTCCAGCAGCCACGCCCCGAAAGTATCGAGCCGTTCGACGCCGCCCATGTCGATGGAGACGTGCTTGACCGCCGCGTAGCGGCGCATCGCCCCGTTGATCTCGCCTTCCAGCCGCCGGGCATTGCCGGCCGTCCATGCGCCGTTACCGGCCAGCCTGAGCCGGTCGCCGTCGGCCATGCCTTCCAGCAATGTTTCGACGCTCACAATGCTGCTCCGACCGAAGGATCACGCCAAAATGGTTCGACTGTCGTCCGCCATACTTGACCCAGGCGGCGGAACCTGTCGAGGGTCTGGCCGGTCATGGCGCCCATGGATATCCCCAGCCCCCTCACGCTCTCGGTCAACGCCGAAACTTGGCCGATTCAAGGTTCCTTCGCGATCAGCCGGGGGGCCAAGACCGAGGCCGTGGTGGTGGTCGCCGAATTGGGCGACGGCAAGGCGGGGGGCCGCGGCGAATGCGTCCCGTACGCGCGCTACGGCGAAAGCGTCGCAAGCGTCGTCGCGGCGATCGAAGCCATGCGGGAACCGCTCGCAGGGGGCTTGACCCGCGAGGCCTTGCAGGCGGCCATGCCGCCGGGGGCCGCCCGCAACGCGCTCGATTGCGCCTTCTGGGACTTAGCCGCTAAACGCGGCCGCCAGCCGGTCCACGCACTCGCCGGCCTGCCGGCCCCGCACGCGCTCACCACGGCTTTCACGATATCGCTCGCCGCTCCCGCCGACATGGCCCGGGCCGCGGCCAAAGCCGCCGGCCGTGCCCTGCTCAAGGTCAAGCTCGGCCGCGAAGGCGACGGCGAACGCATCGCCGCCGTACGCGCCGCCGCCCCCGGCGCAGCCCTGATCGTCGACGCCAATGAGGGCTGGGATATGGGCAATCTGGCCGCCAACCTCGCCGCCTGCGCTGAGGCCGGCGTCGTGCTCATCGAACAGCCCTTGCCGGAGCACGAAGATGCGGCGCTCGCCGGCATGAGCCGGGCTATTCCGATCTGCGCCGACGAAAGCGCGCATGACCGCGCCTCGCTCGCTGCGCTCGTCGGCAAATACGACGCGGTCAATATCAAGCTCGACAAGGCCGGCGGCCTGACCGAGGCGCTCGCCATGGCGCGCGACGCCGAACGGCTCGGCCTTAGGATCATGGCCGGCTGCATGGTGGCGACCTCGCTCGCCATGGCGCCGGCCATGCTGGTGGCGCAGCGCGCGCAATTCGTCGATCTTGACGGCCCGCTGCTGCTCGCGCGCGACCGCCCCCATGGGCTCATCTATCGCGACAGCCTGGTGGAACCCCCGTCCCCCGCCTTGTGGGGCTGACGACATCCGCCATTGCCACACGTTCCGACAAGTCGCGGGCGCTTGACCTCGATCAATGGCGCTTCAAACCGCAGCGTGCAGGAATGGCAATATGTCTTCGCATAACCGCGACCGACGCCCGCTCCCGACCGGGCCCAGAATCGCCGAGCGCTTGCTCGCCTGCGCGCGCCTCTGTCGGCAGATCGCGGAAGCGACCGAGAACAAGGATATGGCACAAGATTTCGGCCGTCTCGCTGACGACTGCACGCGCATGGCGGTGGAAATCGATCCTTTTGCCGGCTCACACTCAACGTGACGCGGCGGCAAGACACCAAACCGAAGTTGCGCACGCGTTACCGTCAGTTTCGCCGCGCGGCGAAAAAGTTCCGCGGCAAAGTTCCCTGAATTCTTCCGCAAATACCTGAATTTGTTCATGAATTGTGCCACACTTTTCTTTAATTAAGTCTTCACCTTGCCTTCTTGATTCGCTTAGACTGGAATTAACATGAGCGGGTCGCGAATCGTCGCACCTGCCGCTGAATGACGGGGACGGGGGAATGAAAATTCGGGGAATGATTCTTCTCTGCGCCGGCCTGCTTGCGGCGAGCGCGAGTTCTGCGTCCGCTACGATGTACATCAGCGAGGACCGGGGCGGGCAGATCGGACAATATCTGCATAACTTCGCGGCCGTGCGCTCGTCGGGCGAACGCGTGGTGGTCGACGGGAGCTGCCTGTCGGCCTGCACGCTCCTGCTCGGCGTCATTCCGCGCAACCGCATCTGCGCGACGGAACGCGCCCGGTTCGGTTTCCATGCGGCCTGGATGCCTGATTCAACGGGCCGCCCGGTGACCAGCAGAATGGGCACGCAGGCGCTGTGGCGGGTTTATCCGACATCGGTGCGGCGCTGGATCAACCGGCACGGCGGGCTCTCGCGTCGGATGATCTACCTGCAAGGGCGCGATCTTGCCGGCATCGTGCCGAGCTGCAGCGCGGTGACACGCAGCGCCAGCGTCCGCTCAGGCCGCCGCCTGCCGTCCCGTACGGCGCAATATGAGCGCGCAGGCGCCGCCAGCTACGGCTACTAAGGCCATCGCGGCGTAGCTCGAGGCCCCGACGGCCTGGTACAAAACGCCCGACAGTGCCGTCGCCGCGGCCATGGCGGCGGCGAGCGCGATCGCAAGATAGCCCTGCGCCGTCGCTCCCCGGCCCACCGGCGCGTTGCGCGCAAGATAAGTCAGCGCGCCGAGATGGGTGGCTCCGAAACTGGCCGCATGCAAAAGCTGCAAGAACGGCAGCAAAAGACTTGGCGGGTCGAAAGCCATCGCGGTCCAGCGCAAGGCGGCGCCGAAGGCGCCGATCAGCAACAGGCGCGCCGGCGTCATAGAGGCCGGCAACCGTCCCGACACGGCGAACAGCACGATCTCCGCGATGACGCCGAGCGCCCAAAGGATCGCAATCGCCGTGCCCCCCAGCCCT
>JAKAHJ010000071.1:0-10013 GCA_021815055.1 Pseudomonadota bacterium
AGAAGATCCAGGAGGACGTGGCGCGGCCGATCCTGTTCCACGCCCGCGAAGGCACTTGCTGGAAGCCGTTCGTCAAGAACATGACGATCATGAGCAACAGCTCGTACAACGGCTACCGCTACGAGGACATCTGGCTCGACAAATAAGCGCGTGAGCGGAAAGCGCCCGGCCGAGGAGGGGCGGCCGGGCGCGCGTTTTTTTCGCGCACGAGACGGGAGGTCGCCGTGGCGAGCTATCTGATCAGGCGCTTGTTCCTGATGTTGCTGACGCTGTTCGGGATTTCCGTGCTCGTCTTCGTGATGCTGCGCATGGTGCCCGGCAATATTGCGGACATCCTGTTCGATGCGGCGGGGATGATCGACACCGCCGACAAGGCCAGGCTCGAGCACGATCTCGGGCTGGACCAGCCGATCGTCGTGCAATATGTGCAGTGGATCAACGGCCTCGCACACGGCGATCTGGGCTATTCCTACGTCTCGGAGAAGCCGGCGCTGAGCGAGATCGCGCCGCGTATCCCGATCACCGCGAAGCTCGCCGGCCTCGCATTGCTGTTTTCGATTGTTTTCGGCGTGCCGTTCGGCGTCCTCAGCGCGGTCAAACAGAATACCGCGATCGATTATGTCCTGCGGGTGGTCAGCCTGAGTGGGCTGTCGATGCCGGCCTTCTGGCTTGGCCTTCTGATCCTGATGGCCTTCGTGGCGTGGTTCGGCACGATTCCGATCTATACGGAGCCGCCCAAGGGCTTTTGGGATACGCTTTGGCTTTACAGCGTGCCCGCGGCGGCGGTCGGCTTCCGCTCGTCGGCGCTCGTCATGCGGCTGACCCGCTCCTCCATGCTGGAGGTGCTGCGGCAGGATTACATCCGCACCGCGCGGGCCAAGGGCGCGTCCGACCGCAACGTCAATTATCATCACGCTTTGCGCAACGCGCTTCTCCCGGTCATCACCGTGATCGGCATCGAGGCCGCCTTCCTCATGGGCGGGCTGATCGTCACCGAGACGGTCTTCAATATACCGGGCGTCGCCCGCTTCCTGGTGGAGGCGATCCGCTGGCGCGACTATCCGATCGTGCAGAACCTGGTGATGTTCATCGCTGTGGTCGCGGTGTCGGTCAATTTTCTGATCGATCTGCTTTATGCCGTGCTCGATCCGCGCATCCGCTACGGCCGTTAAGGAGAGGACGCGACAGTGGCAAGCATCGATCTCGTTCCGGGAACTGCCGCGAAGGCGGACGATAACGAAAGCGCTTGGTCGAAGCTGTTTTACTACGCGACGGCGCATCCGCTCGGCGTCGTCGGCGCGGTGATCATGTTCCTCTTCGTCTTTGCGGCGATGTTCGCACCGTGGCTCACCGCCTACGATCCGATCGGCACCAATCCAGCGCTCGCGCTGAGCCCGCCCACCGAGACGCATATATTCGGCGCCGATGCCATGGGGCGCGACATCTATGCCCGCATCATCTACGGGGCGCGCATTTCGCTCGCGGTGGGCTTGGGTTCGACCCTGCTCGGCTCGATTTTCGGCGTCGTATTGGGGCTTGCCTCCGGCTATGTCGGCGGCTGGGTCGACCTCGTCATCCAGCGCGTCGTCGACGTGCTACAGGCAGTCCCGCTCCTGGTGCTGGCGCTGGTGATGGCGGCAGCGCTCGGGCCGGCACTCGACAATACCATCGTTGCCATCGCCATCCCGCTCATTCCCTATACCGCGCGGGTCATCCGCTCCAACACGCTGGCGCTGCGCGAACAGCCTTTTGTGGAGGCGGCGCGCGCCGTCGGCATGAGCGAGTTCCGCATCGCGGTGCGTCACGTGCTGCCGAATACCGTGGCGCCGCTGATCGTAATCGCCACCGCGCAACTGGGCGCGGCGATCCTGACCGAGGCATCCTTGTCCTTCCTCGGCCTCGGCGTGCCGGAGCCGCATCCGTCCTGGGGTCGTATGCTGTCGGAATCGGCGGCGGAATATGTGCGCGTGGCGCCTTGGCTGGTCATCTTTCCGGGCGTCGCAATCTCGCTCGCCGTGTTCGGAACCAATTTGTTCGGGGACGCGCTGCGCGACATCCTCGATCCGCGCTTGCGCGACTGAAAGCGCGAGTGGCCATGACGATTGACGCGACCGAACGGGAGACTGAAGCAGCTGTTGCCGCCGCAGGCGAGGCTGCGGCACCGCCGGTGCTCGTGGTGGAAAACCTGCGCACCTATTTCGACCTGCGCCGCGGCCTGGTGAAGGCGGTCGACGGCATGAGCTTTTCCCTCGCGCCGGGCGAGACGCTGGCGATCGTCGGCGAATCGGGCTGCGGCAAGAGCATTACCGCGCTGTCGCTCATGCGGCTGGTGCCCGATCCGCCCGGCCGCATCGTCGGCGGCGCGGTGCGGCTGCAAGGCCGCGACCTCGTTACGCTGGACGAGGAGAGCATGCGCGGCGTGCGCGGCAAGGACGTCGCCATGATCTTCCAGGAGCCGATGACTTCGCTCAATCCGGTCGTCACGATCGGGCACCAGATCGCGGAAGCGGTTTTGCTGCATGAGAAAGCCACGCGGAAGGAGGCTTGGCAGAAAGCGGTTGACATGCTGCGCCTGACGCGCATCCCGGAGCCGGAGCAGCGCGCGAAGGAATATCCGCATCAATTGTCGGGCGGCATGCGCCAGCGCGCCATGATCGCCATGGCGCTCGCCTGCAATCCGAAAGTGCTGATCGCCGACGAGCCGACCACCGCGCTCGACGTCACCATCCAGGCGCAGATCCTCGATCTCATCGTCGATCTCCAGCGCAAGCTCGGCACGGCGGTGATTCTCATCACCCACGACCTCGGCGTCGTTGCCGAGACCGCGCAGCGCGTCATCGTGATGTATGCCGGCCGCAAAGTGGAGGAAGCGCCGGTGGAGGAATTGTTTGCCCGACCGCAGCATCCCTATACGAACGGGCTGATGGCCTCGATCCCGCGCCTGCCGCTGATGCGCGGCGACAACAAAGGCGAGGTTGAGCGGTTGCAGGAAATCCCGGGCATGGTTCCCGCGCTCAGCCATCTGCCGGCGGGCTGCGTATTCGCGCCGCGCTGCGCGCATGCGGTCGAGCGTTGCCGCGCGGCTTATCCCGATTACGAGCAGAAGCGGCCGGGCCATTGGGCGGCCTGCTGGCGCTCGCACGAGCTTTACGGAGATGGCGATGCCTGAGGCGGTGGCCGCTCGCGAACGCGCGGCCGGGCCGCCCGTGCTCGACGTGCGCGATCTCAAGAAACATTTTCCGGTCCGCAAAGGCTTGCTACAGCGCGCGGCCGGCAACGTCTTTGCCGTCGACGGCGTCAGCTTCCGCATCGAGACGGGCGAG
The DNA here is from genome assembly GCA_021815055.1 of Pseudomonadota bacterium. Taxonomy (GTDB): domain Bacteria; phylum Pseudomonadota; class Alphaproteobacteria; order Rhizobiales; family Xanthobacteraceae; genus Pseudolabrys. The sequence goes on from JAKAHJ010000071.1 coordinate 3,324, forward strand.
ACCTTGGGGCTGGTGGGCGAATCGGGTTGCGGCAAGTCGACCGTGGGCCGCACAGTCTTGCGGCTGATCGAACCGACGGCCGGCGCCATTGCGCTCGGCGGAACGGACATCACGCGGCTCGATAAGACGCAACTGCGGCCCTACCGGCGCCAGATGCAGATCATCTTTCAGGATCCGTTCTCCTCGCTCGACCCGCGCATGTCGGCGGGCGACATCGTGGCGGAACCTTTGTGGGTGCACGGCCTCGCGCGCGGCGCGGCGCTGCGCAAAGCGGTCGCCGAACTGTTTGAGCGCGTGGGCCTGCGCAAGGCGCAGATGGACAATTATCCGCATCAGTTCTCCGGCGGGCAGCGCCAGCGTATCGGCATTGCGCGCGCGCTCGCGCTGCAGCCGCGGCTGATCGTCGGCGACGAGCCGGTGTCCGCGCTCGACGTGTCGATCCAGGCGCAGGTGCTCAATCTGATGCTAGACCTCCAGCGCGAGATGGAACTGTCCTATCTTTTCATTTCGCACAATCTTGCCGTGGTCGAACACATCGCGCATCGCATCGCGGTGATGTATCTCGGCCGCATCGTCGAATACACCGACAAGCGCACGCTGTTCACGCGTCCGCAGCACCCTTACACCGAACAGCTCCTGCTCGCTGTGCCGGTGCCCGATCCGCGCGTGAAACGGCCCAAGCGCGTGTTGCAGGGCGACGTGCCGAGCCCGATCAACCCGCCGCCGGGCTGTCATTTCCACACCCGCTGCCCCTACGCGGGCGATCGTTGCCGGGTGGAAGCGCCGACGCTGCGCGAGGTCCGCCCGGGGCAGTCGGTGGCTTGCCATTTGCGGTAGTTGTACGGCAGGCGGAGGTCGAAGCGACGATCGAGCTGATCGAAGAGCGGCGCGACATCATGGCGCGCGAAGTGATCGTCCGCACCCGCTACTCGCAAATGTCGTCTTGAGGCTCAGACCACGCGATTGCTCGGCCGGCCGGCGTTGAAATTCTCGATGTGCTCGACCACCTGATTCCACAGCGTCTGCATCGCTTCGTCGCTCGCCCAGGCGACATGCGGCGTGACGATGACGTTCGGACGCCCGAGAACTTTCCGGAGCGCATTGTCCGGCGCCGGCGGCTCGGTGGTGAGACAGTCGAAACCGGCGCCGGCAATCTGGCCCTTGTCGAGCGCGTCGACGAGTGCCGCCTCGTCGACGAGGCCGCCGCGCGCGCAATTGATCAGCAGCGGCCGCTTTTTCATTTTCGCGAATTCGGCCGCGGCGATCATGTTGCGCGTGGCCGGCATCAGCGGGCAATGCAGGGTGATCACGTCGGCGGTCGCCAGAACCTCGTCGAAGGGCGTGTAGAGCGGACCCAATCCGGTGACGTTCTTGTGCGCCGCGAACAGCGTGCGCATGCCGAAGGCTTGGCCGAGGCGGGCGACGCTCTGCCCGATGGCGCCCTCGCCGAAAATGCCGAGCGTCGATCCCGCCAGGTCGTTGATCGGGTGCGTGAAGAAGCAGAATTGCTGCGCCTCCTGCCAGCGGCCGTCCATTACGTCCTGCCGGAAACCGATCAGCCCGCGGCGCAGCGCAAGGATGAGCGCAAAAACATGCTCGGGCACGGTGTTGATGGCATAGCCGCGCACGTTCGACACCACAATGCCGCGTTCCTTGCAGGCGTCGATGTCGAAGGCATCGTAACCGGTGGCCGGAATGGCGATCATTTTGAGGTCGGGCAGTTGCTCGATGGCGGCGCGGCGGATCGGCACCTTGTTGCAGACCGCGATCTGCGCGCCCTTGAGCCGCTCGACCACCTGATCGGGCCGCGTGCGGTCGTGCTCGATCCATTCATGCGGAAACGACGGCTTGGCGAGCTTGACGGACGGGCCGATGGTAGAACGGTCGAGAAATACGATGCGTGTCATGAGAAACTCCGGCCCGCAGGCAAACAACAGTGTGACGCCCCGCGCGGCGGGGCGTCACATAACGTGGATCGGCGCAACAGTCTACTCGGCGGCGACGCGCATCGCATCTCCGGCCCTGGAGAGATGACGCACCGCGGCGCCCACGCCGCAACCGGGCTCGAACTTGATGCCGACGTCATGCATCGCCAGTTCGGTGCCGCCGAGGGCCTGCATCACCATGATCTCGTTCATCCAGCCGAGATGACCGATGCGGAACACCTTGCCGGCGACCTTGCTGAGCCCGCCGCCGAGCGAAAGATCGTAGCTGTTATAAGCCGTCTTGATGACGGCATTGGCGTCCACACCCTCGGGCACCATGACTGCGGTGACCGTGTCGGAATACCAGTGCGGCGCTTGCGCGCAATTGCGCAGCCCCCAGGCATCGACGGCGGCGCGCACGGCGCCGGCCAGACGACGATGGCGGGCGAACACGTTCGGCAGCCCTTCCTCCAGCAGCATGTCGACCGAGGCGCGCAACCCGCGCAGCAAGGTCGCCGCCGGGGTGTAAGGGAAATAGCCCTGCGCATTGGACTTGGCCATGTCGCGGTAGTCGAAGAAGCCGCGCGGCAAGCGCGCCGACGTTCCCGCCTGCAGCGCCTTTTCGCTCACGCACAGGATGGCGAGCCCGGTCGGCATCATGAAGCCCTTCTGCGAGCCGGTGACCGCGATATCCACGCCCCATTCGTCCATGCGGAAATCGATCGATGCGATCGACGAGACGCCGTCGACGAACAGAAGCGCGGGGTGCTTGAGATCGTCGAGGATGCGCCGCACGCCGGCGACATCCGAGGTCACGCCGGTCGCGGTCTCGTTATGCGTGACGAGCACGGCCTTGATGGCGTGCTGTTTGTCCGCTTCCAGGCGTGCGCGGTACTGGTCGAGCGGAACGCCCTGGCCCCACTCGACGTCGACGGCATCGACCTGCAAGCCGAAGCGCTGGCAAAGGTCGACCCAGAGATAAGAGAACTGGCCGAACACCGAGGCCAGCACCTTGTCGCCCGGCGACAGCGTGTTGGCGACGGCGGATTCCCAGCCGCCGGTGCCGGAGCCCGGAAAGATGAAGACCTGGCCGCTCTTGGTCTGGAAGATCTTCTTCACGTCCGCGAACAGCGGCAGCACGAATTGCGGGAAGTCCGGCGCGCGGTGATCCTCCAGCGCGACATCCATCGCCTGTCGTACGCGAAACGGCATGTTGGTAGGGCCGGGGACGAACAGTCCTTTGAAGCCTGGCATCGGTAGTCTCCGAGTAGTTGGATAGCGGTTGAAGAGAGAAGGGCGAGGCGGCGACGGCCGACCTCGCGCCTTCGTGTTCGTATGTTTCTTAGGCGACGCTCAGCCGGTTCTTGGCGATCGCCGAATCGATCAGCGTAACGGCCCGGTCGATCGCTGGATGCGAGATGCCCAACTGACGGCCGATGCCCTGCACCAGCCTGTCGACGCGTTCGATCATCGCCGCACCGGAGGCGACGGCGCGCGCCGCCGACGAGGGCGCCGTCAGCCGTTCGGCCGCCGCGGCATATTTGTCGAAGCTCACGAGGTCGTCGGCCTGCGCGCCCAGGCGCCGCACGATCTGCTCGACGCAGGCATAAATTTCGCGCGACAGTTCGATATCGCCGTGCACGGCATCGCGGATCGCAATCGGTGCGCCGCCGGTGATGCAGCGATAATTGCCGGTCAGCAGCATCGGCCACTTCGCGAATGGAACGTAGAGCGAGTCGTGCACGCGCAGCTTGACCGGCACGTCGAGGCCGTCGATGCGCACGCGCTCGATATCGTCGGCAAGCCGCGTCAGGATTTCGTTATCTTCCTGGTCCGCGAAGGCGGCTGCCTTGAAGTTGGTCGGCAGGCCGACGCGCAATACGTTGGCAGGCTCGTCGGCCGGACGCACGGCCTGCGGATCGGGCGAGCAGAGCGTCATTTTCTTTGGATCGAAGCAGTCCCACACCCGGGCATTGGCATAGGCGGATTCCACGGCCGCCGTGTCGATGGCCGCGATGCGCTTGAGATAGGGCAAGGGCGGCATGTTCATCAGCGAGAGCGTCGGAATGTCGGCCTCGGCAATGCGCGTAAGAAGGGTGCGCAGCGAAGGGTGCACGTATTGCGGATCCTGCATCGCGAGGACGGCGAGGTCATAGTCGGCCGGATCGACCAGTTCCGGGGTGCTGGCGTCGAGCCGGCCCGGCAGGTCCTCGGACCGGATCGCGCGGGCGGCGGCTTCGCCTTTGAAGGGCAGGCGGACTTCGGTACCCTTGGCGTTGATGAGCTCGGCCGTGGCCGTGCGAGCGACCAGGGTGACGTCATGGTCGGCGAAAAGGCACTTGGTCGCGAACAGCGAGCCGTAAGATGCACCGAGAATGAGGATTCTATACATCGCGCAAGCCTCCTATGGCCTCCCGCTCGGCCGGTCGCTGGCCAGCCTTTGCCTAGAAATTAACACCGCAAGGCGCGATTTTGCATTCAAAATAGGGTATTAGTGTTGCAAGTTTGCATACAAAATTCTATACTATGTAGTGTTGTAAACGTCGGAAACTATCGTGGCTAAGACATTCGTGGGTGCCCAGCTCCGCCAGTTGCGGCGCGAACACAATCAGACCCAGGCGCAGATGGCGCAGGTGCTCGGCATCAGCCCCGGCTATGTAAATCTGCTGGAAAACAACCAGCGCAGCCTGTCGGTGCGGCTTCTGATGGCGCTGGCCGACCACTACAAGGTCGACTGGCGCGATATCGTGCACGACGAAACCTCTAACCTGCTCGCCGAACTGCGCAGCGTCATCAACGACCCGATGTTCACCGGCGGTGTGCCGGACCTCCAGGAACTGCGCGCGGCGCTCGACCATGCGCCCCGCCTGGTCGAGCAATTTCTGCGGCTCTACGGCATTCACCGAACCACACTCGAGCGCATCATGCGCCAGGGCGCCGGCCGCCTGCCGGAAGGGCTGATGAACTCGTCGGGAGAAGCCGTCACCCACGACTTCTTCCGCGACCATTCCAATTATTTCCACCCACTCGAACTGGCGGCAGAGCGCTTGCGCGCCGAAGAGCCATGCGACACCGACGATATTTACGGGGTGCTCAAGGCGCGCCTGTTCCGTTCGCATGGCATCGACGTTCGCCGCCGCGCGGCGGAGGAGATGACGCGGGCGCTGCGCGTCTATGACCGCGACGCGCGGGTGGTGTACCTGTCCGAGGCGCTCGATCACCCGAACCAGGTCTTCCAACTCGCGCATGTGCTGTGCCTGGTGGAATGCCAGAACCTGCTCGACCAGTTGACCGCCGACAGCGGCATCACCAAACGTTCGAGCCTCGCCGGCTGCCATGTCGAGCTCGCCAACTATTTCTCTTCCGCCGTGCTGATGCCCTATGAGCGATTTCTGGCGACCGCCGAGAGCACGGCCTATGACATCGATCGCATTTCGGTGCGCTTTGCGGTGTCGTTCGAGCAGGCGTGCCACCGCTTGGCCACGCTGCAGCGGCCGGGTGCGCAGGGCGTGCCTTTCTTCTTTTTGCGGGTCGACAAGGCCGGCAACGTCACCAAGCGGTTCAACTCGACCTCGTTCCACCTCGCCGAATATGGCGGCGCCTGTCCGGTCTGGAACATCCATCTGGCGTTTCGCACGCCCGGCGTCATTTTGCCGCAATTCGTCGAGCTGCCCGACGGCTCGCGCTATTTCAGCATCAGCCGCACCGCCGACCGTCCGGCCATCAATCTCGAAACGCAGGACCATCGCTTGTCGGTGGCGCTGGGCTGCGAACTGCAATACGCTAAGCGGCTGCGTTATGCAGCCGCCTATAATATCGACGACGAGCGCATGTTCAGCCGGATCGGCATCAACTGCCATCTCTGTCCGCGCCAGGCCTGCACTCAGCGTGCGCACCAGCCGGTGTTCATGGACCTGCCGCTCGACACCGCGCGGCGCGGCAACACGCGGTATGAAAGCTAATTATCGTGTTTGGGTGGTTCATGCGTGTCCCGGACGCGGTGCAGCGTGGAACGCTGCACCGCAGAGCCGGGACCGTTCCACGTTCAGAGTCTTTGGCGGTCCCGGTTCTGCACAGCAGCACTTCGTGCTGCAGTGCGCCCGGGACACGCAGCATCAATGCTACGCCGCCAGGCTGCGCCCGTAATAGAGCGTCACCGCGTGCCTGGCTTCGGCGAAGAACAGCCAGCGTTCGGTGAGCACGCCGATGAGCGCGATCTCGGCCGCGACGAGCGCGCAAAGCGCGGCGATGACGCCGGGAACAAATAGCGCGATTACCAAAAGCAGCGACGGCAGCGCGAAGGCGCAGACGAGCGCGATGCGGCGCAGCTTGCGTGCGTGCTTGCGCGCGACCTGGTAGCCCATTTCCTTCAGCAGATAGTTTTCCGACGTGTGCGGCGCCTCGAACAGCCGCACCTTGCCGAGCGCTCCGAGACCGGTCGCGCTTTCCGGCGTGCTTGCCGGAGTTTCGTTGTCGATGAACCGCCAGTAGCCGAGCTTCATCGCCAAGGCCACGACGATGGTGGCGAGTGCGATCGGGTCGGCGCCCGGTAGGCTGTAGCCGAACAGGCCCGCCAGCGCGACGAGCTGAAGCACGCCGGTCATCGCCGCAAACGCGAGATAGTTCGGCAACACCCAACGATTATGCCAGCGCGGGACCGGTTTCAGCGAGCGGTAAATGTAAGCCGTGCAAATCACCGTGACGACGGCAAGAACGGCGCTCGCCAAGCCCATCGCGGCCCAGATGCCGCCCGTGCTGCCGAACA
>JAKAHJ010000071.1:10023-14285 GCA_021815055.1 Pseudomonadota bacterium
ACAGGACCCAGCCTGCGCCGAACAGGGCCGCGGGAATGTAGGTCGCGACCGCGGCTACGCCTTCGCGCGACAGCCAGGACGTCCGCCATTGAGAGAAGGCGCGCCACGCGCGCTCCGGATGGCCGAGGTGGAGCGTCGACGACAACAGGCCGATGCTGACCGCGCCGAGCGCGAGCACCATTGCAATTGCGCCGAACAGGCGGTCGGCCGGCAGCAATCCGGCGATAGCGTAAAGGCCGAGCCAGAACAGGAGGCCGTAGCCGGCCCCCGAGAACGTGGTGAAGACGATAACCGAAAGGGCAGGGTGCACGGTCTATCCACTCGATAACAGGCGGTCGACCCAGCCGAGGAAGCCGGCGCCGGCCGCGGGTTCGACGGGCGCCAATTGCGGAGCCGCGCCGATCTCCGCGGCCTCGATCCGCCGCGCACGCGGCGGCAGATATTTGTTGGTCGGTCGGTAATCCATTTCCGGCATCAGATCGTAGCCGCCGCGCTCGCGCACCAGTTTCGAAACGTCGGAGTTCGGGTCGCCGAGATCGCCGAAATGGCGCGCCGATGTCGGGCAGGTGGCAACGCAGGCCGGCACCCGCTCCACGGCGTCGAGCTTCTCGTTATAGATTCGGTCGATGCACAGCGTGCATTTCTTCATGACGCCGGCATCGTTGTCGAACTCGCGCGCGCCATAGGGGCAGGCCCAGGAGCAGAGCTTGCACCCGATGCAGCGGTCTTCGTTGACGAGCACGATGCCGTCCTCCGCGCGCTTGTAGCTCGCGCCGGTCGGACACACGGTGACGCAGGCCGGCTGCTCGCAATGCAGGCAGGAGCGCGGGAAGTTCACGGTGCGGCTCGAGCCGCAGCCGCTCACTTCGAAGGAATGAATGCGGTTGAACCAGACGCCATAGGGGTCCTGTCCGTAGGGGTCGCGGTCGGTCAGCGGCGCGGCCACGCCGCCGGTGTTCCACTCCTTGCAGTTCACCGCGCAGGCATGACAGCCGACGCAGACGTCGAGATCGATAACGAGACCGAGCCGCTTGCCGCTCGTCGTTTGGGGAAGCGATGTCATTGCTTGGCCGTGGGACGGAATCTGCCGCCATAGCGCAGCACGTCGGGCCGCTGCGACGGCACGGGCGATTTCACGGTCGCGAAAACCGGCTCGCTGCGCTCGTGCTTGCCGGCCGCCTTCTCGATGCGCACGCGCAGATCGTACCAGGCGGCCTGTCCGGTGACCGGATCGGAATTGGCGTAGCGGTAGCCGTCCTCGCGCGGCGGCATGAGATCGCGGATCAAATGATTGAGCAGGAAGCCGCGTTTGGCCTCCTTCGCCTCAGCGTCGAGCCCCCAGGCGCCGGAGCGCTTGCCGACGGCGTTCCAGGTCCACACCGTGTTCGGATTGACCCCGTCCATCAGCTTGGCCGGCACCGTGATGGTGCTGTGCTCGCTCGAGACCTTGATCCAGTCGCCGTCCGCGATGCCGAGCTTTTCGCCCATGGCGCGGTTGATGTAGAGTGCATTCTCGCCGTGGATCTGGCGCAGCCACGCGTTCTGCGAACCCCAACTGTGATACATCGCCATCGGGCGCTGTGTCACCGCGTGGAATTCGTAATCGCCGCCGAAGCGGGCTTCCTCGAACGGCGTGTACCAGATCGGCAGCGGATCGAAATAGGTCGCGACCCGCTCGCGATGCTTTTCGGGCACCCGGACATTGCCATGGCCGCGCGCCGCCAGCCGGAATTTCTGCAGCGTCTCGCTATAGAGCTGGATGAAGATCGGCTCGGGTTTCGACAGGAATCCCATTTCCACCGCCCATTCGAGATAGGCCTTGTTCCACGGCTTGAAGTAGTGCGCCGCGTGCGGGATTTCGCCGCGCCAGAAGCACTGGTTCTCGATGTAGCGCTCGATCTGATGCGGATTGACCGGGCCGATCATCTGCGAGCCGCCATTGTCGCCGCGCCATCCGGCCAGCATGCCGACGCCGGGCGAGCGCTCGTGATTGACCATGTAGTCGGGGAAGAGGCCGGGATAGCGCGGCGTGCCGTCCGGTTTGACCAGGCCGGGCAGCTTGAGCCGCGCGCCGAGATCGATCAGCACGTCCTGGAACGGCCGCACGTCGCGGTCGGGCTTCACCACCGGCTGGCGGATGGCGTCGCAGGCCGCCTCCGCATTGCCGATCGGGCGGTCGAGCAGCGAAATGCAATCGTGGCGCTCGAGATAGGTCGTGTCCGGCAGCACGAGGTCGGCATAGGCGACCATCTCCGAATAATACGCGTCGGAATAGATGATGCGCGGAATGTTGTATTCGCCGGTCGCGGTGTCCTTGTCGGTGAGCATGCAAATGGTTTCCGCGGTGTTCATCGCGGAATTCCAGCTCATGTTCGCCATGTACATGAACAACGTATCGATCTTGTAGGGATCGCCGCGATGCGCGTTCGCGATCACGGTGTGGAACATGCCGTGATTGGCGAGCGGTGCTTCCCAGGAAAAGGCCTTGTCGATGCGCAGCGGTTCGCCGTTGTCGTCGACCACCAGGTCTTCCGGTCCCTGCGGAAAGCCGAGCGGCGGGCCGGACAGACTGGAATTCGGCGCGGCCGGATGCGCGGGCTTGATCGCGGGCGGGATCGGCTTCGGATAGGGCGGCTCGTAACGGAATGCGCCCGGCGTATCGATGGCGCCAAGCAGCGTCTGCAACATGTGCAGCGCGCGGCAGGTATGGAAGCCGTTCGAATGCGCGGAAATCCCGCGCATGGCATGGATGCTGATCGGACGGCCGATCATCGTGTCGTGCTTGCGCCCGGCCCAATCGGTCCAGGGCCGGTCGATGACGACCGGCTGCTCGAAAGCGACATGCGCAAGCTCGGCCGCGATGCGCCGGATGGTGGCCGCCGGAATTCCAGTTTGGGCCGAAACGGCGTCGGGCGAATACTTGACGTCGAGATAGCGGCGGGCGAGCAAAGTGAACGAGGGCACCGCGCGCCGGCCGTCGCTCAAGGTATATTCGCCGCTCAAGGCCGGCGATGCGTTCGGGTCCATCGCGCTGACGATTGTTTTCGTATTGCGGTCATAGACCAGCGGGTGGCCGTCGGCGCGCGCGAACAGGCCATCGTCCTCGGCCCCTTCATCCTGGATCACGAGCCAGGACGAATTCGTGTAACGCGCGAGATAGTGAGCATCGATCTTCTCGGCGCGCAGCAATTCGTGGACGAGCGCCAGGATGAACAGGCCGTCGGTGCCCGGGCGGATGCCGATCCATTCGTCGGCGATGGCCGAATAGCCGGTGCGCACCGGATTGATCGAGACCACCTTGGCGCCACGCGTCTTGAGCTTGCCGAGACCGATCTTGATCGGATTGGAATCGTGGTCCTCGGCGACGCCGAACAGCATGAAGTATTTCGCGTTCTCCCAGTCCGGCTCGCCGAACTCCCAGAACGAGCCGCCGACCGTGTAGAGGCCGCCGGCCGCCATATTGACCGAGCAGAAGCCGCCATGCGCGGCGTAGTTGGCGGTGCCGAACTGCTGCGCCCACCAGCCGGTGAGCGCCTGCGACTGGTCGCGGCCGGTGAACAGCGCGAGTTTTTTCGGATCGGTGGCGCGGATCGCGGAGAGCCAGCCGGTCGCGATCTTGAGCGCTTCTTCCCACTCGATCTCGCGGAATTCGCCGCTGCCGCGCGGGCCGGTGCGCAACAGCGGCTTGCGCAGCCGCGCCGGCGAATAATGCTGCATGATACCGGCCGAGCCCTTGGCGCAGAGCACGCCGCGGTTGACCGGATGATTGCGGTTGCCTTCGATGTAGCGGATTGCGCCGTCGCGCAGGCTGACTTTGATGCCGCAACGGCAGGCGCACATGTAGCAGGTGGTGTATTTGACCTCGTCCGCTACTTTCGCGTTGGTTGCGACGGGGGGGTCGCTGAAATCGTTGCGTTGGGTCAATGGACCGCTTCCGGGTCGAGGCGATACGGCGTTTTGTTCAAGGCGCCGCGGGAGCGGATAAAATATTCAGGCGCTTATATATTTGTCCAACTGATAAATTCTGTCAATTCCATAAGTTAATTCGTTTAAACCATGGCCGGAGCCGATTACATGGCTTCGATTTCGGCCAAGAGCTTTTCGGTGACGGCCAGACCGTTCTTCGCGGCACTGTCGCGCGCGGAGAGCCGGCGCGCACCCGGCAATCGCGCGTCCGGCTGGTCTGCGATCGCGTTGGCGAGCGCGCCGAAATGATGCAGGGCGCTTTCGCCGCCGAGGGCCGAGGGGTCGAAGGCGATCAG
>JAKAHJ010000195.1 GCA_021815055.1 Pseudomonadota bacterium
GGCTCCGTGCCCATCCTCGTGATCGACCGCGGGCTGGGCCCCGAGCGCGCCGGCGCGCTGGCGCAGCGCCTCGTCGAGATCGAGACCTACCGCACGCTGGCGCTGCTCGGCCTGCCCGAGGCGCAGCGGCTCGCGCCCTCGATCAGCCGCATCGAGAAGCGGCTGGTGGAAGTGACCGAGGAAATGCGCAGCACCGCGAAATTCGTCGACAACCATCGCCTGCTCGACGAATTGACCGCGCTCGCCGCCGAGCTCGAGGCCGGCGCGGCGGCGAGCCTTTACCGCTTCGGCGCCAGCCGCGCCTATGACGAGATCATGCATCTGCGGCTTCAGACCATCGGCGAGCGGCGGGTCGAAGGCTTTCCCACCTGGTCGTCGTTTCTGGCGCGCCGCATGGCGCCTGCCATGCGCACCTGCGCCACCACCGAGGCGCGCCAGGCGACGTTGTCGGAAAAGCTCGCGCGCGCCGCCAATCTGTTGCGCACGCGCGTGGACGTCGATCTCGAGCGGCAGAACCGCGATCTCCTGAAGTCGATGAACGAGCGCACGCGCCTGCAATTGCGGCTGCAGACCACGGTGGAAGGCCTTTCGGTCGCGGCGGTGAGCTATTATGTGGTCGGGCTGTTCGGTTATATCGTGAAGGGCGTGCACGACGAAGGCGTGCCGGTCAATGTGACGCTCGCCACCGCGCTGTTCGTGCCGCTGGCCGTGCTGGCGATCTGGTGGACCGTGCGCCGCATCAGGCGGCGGCATATTTCGGGCACGGATTAGGCGGTTGTCATTCCGGGGCCGGTCGAAGGCCGGAGCCCGGCGAATCCAGAACCAGACGCAGCGCTTGCGGATTCCACGTTCCACGATCGACGGGATGAAAAATATGACCGATGAAGCAGAGGCCGGCACCGTGCTGGTACGCGAGACCGGTGCGGGAAAATTCCAGCAGGAGATCATGAGCGGGCGGCATCGCTTCATCGCCGACGAGCCGGTCAAGGTCGGCGGGCTCGACAGCGGGCCGGGCCCTTACGATCTTCTGCTCGCCGCGCTCGGCACCTGCACCGCGATGACGCTGCGGCTTTACGCCGAACACAAGAAGCTGCCGCTCGCGCGGGTGTCGGTGCGGCTCTCGCACAAGAAGGTCCATGTGGAGGACTGCGAAGCGTGCGAAAGCAAGGATAGAATGATCGACCGCATCGACCGCGCCATCACGCTCGAAGGCGCGCTGGACGACGACCAGCGCAAGCGGCTGATGGAAATTGCCGACCGCTGCCCGGTGCACCGCACGCTGACATCGGAAATCGACATCCGCACGGTGGAGCGGACGGAATGAGTTCCGCGCGGTCTTCACAAGGTGTAGGTTTGGCGCACGATCGGTAACTGAAAGAAAGGATCGATCTTCAAGCAGTCGAGGTGGGGCGATGAGCATTATGTATCATGACGGCAACCGGCAACTGCAGGATCATTTCGACAGTCGGCGGATTTCCGACAAGCTCGAAGAAAAACTGACGCGCACGGCATTCACGGCCGACGACAAGACCTTCATCGAAAGCCTGCCCTATTTCTTCGTCGCGACCGCCGATGCGGAAGGCCGGCCGGACTGTTCGTTCAAGGGCGGACCGCCGGGCTTCGTGCGGGTGACCGGCGACTCCGAATTGGCGTTTCCCGACTACGACGGCAACGGCATGTTCAAGAGCCTCGGCAATCTTGCGGTCAATCCGCAGGTCGGGCTTTTGTTCATCGCCCTGCACGACAAGCCGAGGCGGCTGCGCGTCAACGGCAGCGCGCGCGTGAGCGCTGACGATCCGCTCATTGGGGAGACCGTGGGCGCGCAATTGATCGTGCGGGTGGAAGCCAGGGCGATCTTTCCGAACTGCCCGCGCTATATTCCGAGCATGCAGATGGTCGCACCGTCGATCTACGCGCCGCAGCCGAATTGCGAGCCGGTCGAGCCGGCCTGGAAAGGCTTCGACGCATTCAAGGACCACGTGCATCCGCGTCAGCCGACCTGGAAGGGCTAGTCGGGGGCATCGCCATGGGAAATGCAGGCGACGCGCTGACGCAGCAGTTCCTGGCCTGGGTGGCGGATGGCGAGCGCAGCTATGCCGACGCGGAGGCCTGGCGGCGAAGCTGTCCGCATCTGTCCATTTGGGAAGACTCCATCGCCGATGGGCTGATCGAATTCCGGAACGGGGGCAGTCTCGGGGAATCCCGGCTGCGACTCACGACGCGCGGGCGAGCGCGACTCGGTAAGAATTAGAAGCCGCTCTAGCTTTGGTGCCGGTCATCCGGGCCGGGCCCCTTCCCTTGCGGCTTGACGGCGCCGCTCACCTTCGCCAGACTAGAACAAATCAGGAACATTATTGAGATCCGGCCCCAGAAAACGTGCCGAATCTATTTGATATATCAGAGGCTTGAGTGATGATCAGCGAGCTGCGCCAGCGCTTGCAGGCCCTGCAGCGGCCGGCCGGGGTCGAAGACGATCCCGGCACGCTGCCATTTAACATCGAGGCCATCGACTTGGTGCTCGGCGACGGGCTCGCCCGCAGCGCCCTGCATGAGATCGCGGCGGCGAGCGAAGCCCACTTGGCCGCGGCGACCGGGTTTGTGCTGAGCCTTTCTTCTTCGTCATGCCCGGCCTTAGGCCGGGCATCCACGTCTTCCGGCAGCGTCATCAAGCAAGGCGTGGATAGCCGGGACAAGCCCGGCCATGACGAAAGAAGAGCCTCTGTCATCTGGATCGCCGAGGACATGGCGCTCGCCGAAAGCGGCGCGCCCTACGGGCCGGGGCTCGATGCCTTCGGCCTTGCGCCCGAGCGACTAGTGACGGTGTCGGTCGCGCACAGACGCGAGCTGTTGTGGGCGATGGAGGAAGCGTTGCGCTGCCGTGCCGTCGCGGCCGTGATCGGCGAATTGCGTCATGACGACATCGACACGGTGGCGGTGCGGCGGCTCTCGCTCGCCGCCGCCGAGAGCGGCGCGCCGGCGTTTCTCTTGCGCGCCGCACCGCCCTCCGATCCCTCCACCGCCGCTACGCGCTGGATCGTGGGCGCGGCGCCCTCTTTCTCTTCACCCTCCTTTGGAGGGGGAAGTGAAAGAG
>JAKAHJ010000072.1 GCA_021815055.1 Pseudomonadota bacterium
GCGCATCGACGACGACTTCCTCGATCCCCTCACCTTCCGCCCCGATTCCGCGCTCGGCGTACCGGGCCTGATGGCGGCCTATCAAGCCGGCAATGTCACGCTCGCCAATGCGGTCGGCACCGGGATTGCCGACGACAAGGCGGTGTATTCGTTCATGCCGGAGATCGTGAAATTCTATTTCGGCGAGGAACCGATCCTGAAAAACGTGCCGACCTGGCGCTGCCGCGAGGAGGAGCACCTCGCTTACGTGCTCGATCATTTGCCCGAGCTGGTGGTGAAGGAAGTGCACGGGTCGGGCGGCTACGGGATGCTGATCGGGCCGACCGCGAGCAAGGTGGCGATCGAGCAGTTCCGCGCCAAGCTCAAGAATTCGCCGAAAAACTTCATCGCACAGCCGACGCTGGCACTGTCGACCACGCCGACCTGCGTCGAGCAAGGCGTCGCGCCGCGCCATGTCGACCTCAGACCCTTCGTACTCACCGGCACGAACGGTGTGCGCATCGTGCCTGGCGGGCTCACGCGCGTCGCGCTCAAGGAAGGCTCGCTGGTGGTGAATTCGAGCCAGGGCGGCGGGACCAAGGACACATGGGTGCTGGACGGATGAGTGGAAGTGTCATCGCAAGCGCGCCCCGTCCTTCGAGACGCGCACCTGACGGTGCATTCCTCAGGACAAGGCGCTCTCTTTCCGTCCTCATGGTGAGGAGCCGCGCGCAGCGCGGCGTCTCGAACCATGAGGGCGGCCACAGGAATCGCTGAATGCTCTCCCGCACCGCCGACAACCTGTTCTGGATTTCGCGCTATGTCGAGCGCGCCGAATATCTGGCGCGCATCCTCGACGCCACGCAGCGCCTCTCGGCGCTGCCGCTCGCCTATGTCGGCACCGGCAACGAATGGGAATCGGCCGTGCTCACCGCCGGCTGCGGAGCCGCCTTTTTCAAGGTCTATGACGAAGCCAATGAGGAGAACGTCACCGACTTCCTGGCCTTCTCCGCCGTCAACGCCTCCTCGATCCGCAATTGCTTCGAGATGGCGCGCAGCAATGCGCGCGCCGTGCGCACTGCGCTCACCGTGGAAATGTGGGACGCCATCAACGGCTGCTGGCTCGAGCTCAAGCGCTACGGCAACGGCGCCACCTCGCGCGAGGAATTCTCGCGCTTCCTGCGCTGGGTGCAGGAATGCTCGCTGCGCTTTGACGGCTCCGCCTACCGCAGCATGCTGCGCAACGACGCCTATTGGTTCTCGCGCCTCGGGGTCTATGTCGAGCGCGCCGACAACACCGCGCGCATCCTCGACGTAAAGTATCACCTGCTGCTGCCGGAGAACGAGCGCATCGGCGGTCCGCTGGATTACTTCCAGTGGGCGGCGATCCTGCGCTCGGTCTCCGCGCTCACCTCCTACCATTGGGTCTATCGCGAGAGCCTGAAGCCCTGGCTGGTCGCCGATCTCCTGATCCTGCGCGAGGAAATGCCGCGCTCGCTCGCCTCCTGCTACGAGGCGATCGTGCGCAATCTCGACGCCATCGCCGGCGCTTATGGCCGGCAGGGTCCGGCGCAGCGGCACGCACGCGGCATCCGCTCGCGGTTGCAGAACAGCCGCATGGACGGGATTTTCCAGCGCGGGCTGCACGAGTTCATCGGCGAGTTCATCTCCGAGAACAATCGCCTCGGCGGCTACGTGACAGAGCAGTTTCTGGTATGAGCGAGAGCGCGAACAGGGCATTGGCTCGTCATGGCCGGCCCCACGCGTAGCGCTAGAATGTCACCGCCCGACCTAGTACCTTCCCCGCCATGCGCATCCGCATCTCGCACGCGACCACCTACCGCTACGACACGCCGCCAAGCGGCGTGACGCAGATGCTGCGGCTGACGCCGCACGACCACGACGGGCAGCATGTGATCGACTGGCGCATCGACCTGACGGTCGACTGTCTGCTGCACCAGCACGAAGACGCCTTCGGCAACATCGCGCATTCCTTCACCGCCGAGGGCCCGCTCGAGGCGCTGACGGTGGCCGTCGAAGGCGAGGTCGACACCCAGGAAACGCACGGCGTCGTGCGCGGCACAGTCGAGCGCTTTCCGCCGCCGCTCTATCTACGCGAAACGGCGCTGACGCTGTCCGATCCGCCGATCGTCGATTTTGCCGAGACCGTGCGCGCCGAGGCCGGAAGCGACCCACTCACGCTGCTGCACGCGCTGCTCACCGCGGTCAACCGCGAGATGACCTTCGACACCGATCCCACCCATGCCGCCACCACCGCGGCTGAAGCCTTTTCCCTGCGGCGGGGCGTCTGCCAGGACCTCACCCATGTCTATCTTGCGGCGGCGCGCCACCTCGGCATGCCGGCGCGTTATGTCGCCGGCCATCTGTGCCGCGCCGACGGCGTGACCGCGCAGGACGCCGGGCACGCCTGGGCCGAGGTCTATCTCGACGATATCGGCTGGGCCGGCTTCGATCCGACCAATGGCATTTGCTCCACGCAAGCGCATGTACGCGTCGCGGTCGGGCTCGATTATCTCGGCGCCGCGCCGGTCCGCGGCAGCCGGCACGGCGGTACCGGCGAAAGCCTGCAAGTCGCCGTTCGTGTCGGGCAGGCGCGCCGGCAGGCGCAGACCTGAATTTGCCCGACCGCACCGCCCATCGTTATAACCCTGCGGCGCAAACTTCCAGAAGAAGCCGGACGCCATGACCTACTGCTGCGGAATTCTCGTGCATGACGGCCTCGTGATGATTGCCGACACGCGCACCAATGCCGGGGTCGATAATGTCTCGACCTTCCGCAAGCTGCATGTTTTTGCGCAGCCGGGCGAACGCATCATGGCGCTCGCCTCGTCCGGCAACCTGTCCATGAGTCAGTCCGTGCGTTCGACGCTGACCGAAGGCATCGAGAATCCGGAGACCGGCGAGATCGAAACGCTGCTGAACGCGCCGACTATGTTCCAGGCGGCGCAGCGCATCGGCCGCGCCATTCGCGGCGTGCAGAGTGTCGAGGGCAAGGCGCTGGCGGCCGCCGAGGTCGATCACGAGGTGTCGTTCCTGTTCGGCGGCCAGATCAGGGGCGAGCGGCTGCGCCTGTTCATGATCTATTCGGCCGGGAACTTTATCGAATGCACGGTCGACACGCCCTATCTGCAAATCGGCGAGCACAAATACGGCAAGCCCGTGCTCGATCGCGCCATCGGCTTCGACACGGACCTCTACGACGGTCTCAAGATCGGGCTGATCTCGATGGACTCCACCATGCGCTCGAACCTCGGCGTCGGCCTGCCGATCGACATCCTGGTCGCCCGGCGCGACACCTGCACCGCCGAGGTGAACCACCGTATCGAGGCGGCCGACCCCTATTTCCAGGACCTGCGCGAGCGCTGGTCGGCCGCCTTGCGCGCCGCCCACATGAACATTCCGCGGCCTCCCTATCGCGCCGTGGACTGAAGGTTCCGTACTTTTTTACCAGCGGTTAACGGCAACCGGCGATTTGCGGTCCTTGCGGCCGCCTTTGCGCTCGCCGCCCACAATAGGACAAGCGAATGGCAAGTTTTGCCGCCTAGCTTCCCCGGCGAATAGTCCAGCGTTTTGGACGGTTTAGGGGATTGCCATTTTGACGGCCCTCGCCCGCTTCCGCCGTTCCGAGGAGCGCCAATACACGACGTGGGATCGCGCACGCCTGAGCGTGGTGGTGCCGATCGGCGTCATCGTCGTCGTCGCCATCGCCTGCATCGTCGTCACCGCACTCTCCTCCGCCCGCCGCGCCGATGCCGACGCCGTCGCACACGAACGCCAGATGTTCGCGCAGGCGGTCAAGGCCTATGGCGAACGCGTGCTGCGCGAGCTCGATAGTGTCGGCAGCTCGGACGCCGCGCAGCGCAATATCCGCACGCGCTTCGACCAGGATTGGGTCGGCCAGAATGTCGGACTTTGGCTCGCAACGTTCTTCAACCACAATGCCGTTGTCGTTTTCGACGGCAACGACGGGCCGGTCTATTCGCTGGTCGACCGGCAGCCGGCCACGGCCGCCTGGCTCGAGACGGCCAAGGCAGTGCTATTACCGCTCGTCGATTCCATGCGCGGACAGGACACTGGATTTTCCGACGTGCTACGCCGCGACAGCGCCGGCCCCGGCGGCGAAGACAGCCAGGCGCGCGCCGCGGTGATCCGTAAAGTGGTCGGCCGGCCGGCGGTGATCGCTGCGGTCGCGGTCGGGCCGGTCGCACGCTTGCGCCCGACCGACAAGGCGGGGGCGCCGATCATCGTGACGGTCAAATACATCGATGGCGATGTGCTGTCCGGCATCGCCGGCCGGCTGCAGCTCAAAAATCTGCGCCAGATCGGGCAGGGACCGGTGCCGACCGAGGACTCCGTCTACGCGCTCGCCACGCCGTCGGGCGCGCCGATCGCCGCCTTCGCCTGGACGCCGCGACAGCCTGGCGCCGAGATCGTGGCCAGCGTGGTGCCGTACGTCGCCGTTGCGTTTTCCGGTTTCGCGCTGCTTGCGGCCTTCGTGCTGCGCTATATGCGCCGAACCGCCGCGGCGATCGCGGCCGGCGAATCGCGGCTGCGCCACCTCGCCATGCACGACCCGCTCTGCGGCCTGCCCAACCGCATCTTTTTCAGCGAGCGGCTGGAGGCCGCGATCGAGGAGGTGCGCGCCGGCAGCCGGCGCGCCGTCCTATTTTATATCGACCTCGACCATTTCAAGGACGTCAACGACACGCTCGGCCATCCGACCGGCGACGAATTGATCCGCAATGTGACTTTGCGGCTGACGCATACGTTGCGCGGCAACGACCTGGTGGCGCGACTCGGCGGCGACGAATTTGCCGTGATTTCCTCGATCGGCGACGACCCCGACAAGACGATGTCCATGGCCCAGCGCATCATTGCGGCGATAGCGGCGCCCTACGCGATCAACGGACAGAACATCGTCATCGGCGCGTCCATCGGCATCGCGGTTATCGACAAGACTTGCGGCGGCACGGCCGACATCATGCGCTACGCCGACATGGCGCTCTATCGCGCCAAGAACGAGGGCCGCAACCGCGCCTGCATCTACGACGCGGCGATGGATGCCGACCTCTCCAAGCGCAAGCTCCTGGAAGGCGACCTGCGCGACGCGATCGAGAACGACGGTCTCCAGATTCACTACCAGCCGATCGTCAACAAGAACGGCGAGGCGACCGTAGGCGTCGAGGCGCTCTGCCGCTGGACGCATCCGGTGCGCGGCGAGATCGGCCCCACCGAATTCATCGCCGCCGCCGAGCAGTCGGGCCTGATCATCGAGCTGGGCGCCTGGGTGCTGCGCCGGGCTTGCCTCGACGGTAAAGCCTGGCCCGATCTCACGGTTGCGGTCAACGTCTCGCCGCTCCAATTCCGCCGGACCGATTTCGTCGACATGGTGGAACGGACGCTCAAAGAGACCCAGTTCGACCCCGCCCGGCTCGAGATCGAAATCACCGAAAGCGTGCTGCTCGGCAATGTCGACACCGCCGAGGCCGCGATGCGCCGGCTGAAAGCGCTCGGCGTCACGCTCGCGCTCGACGATTTCGGCACCGGCTATTCGAGCCTCCTATATCTGCGCAGCTATCCCTTCGACAAGCTCAAGATCGACCGCAGCTTCGTGCGCTCGATCGAAAAGGCCGCCGATGCCGCGGCGATCGTGCACGCCGTAATCAGCCTCGGCCGCGGCCTCGGCATGAAGGTGACCGCCGAAGGCGTCGAAACCGCCGACCAGCAGCTTTTCCTGCGCGCCGCCGGCGTGCATTTCATGCAAGGCTACCGTTTCGGCAAAGCGATGACCGCTGGCGAGATCACGGCGCGCCTCGACGCTCCCGACCAGCGCCAGCCGGTCGACGCGCCGCAGGCGCTGGCGAGCTGACAGCGCCTGGCGTCCTCAACGGATCAAGCGGGCATGTCCAGATGGCAGCCGGTCTCGGACACCGGCAGCGCCACGTCTACGCCTTTTACGACCGAATCGACGTGGAACAGGTCCTCCGGCACGGATCCCTTTTCGACCGCGTGTCCGACATAGAGATCGGGCATGAGCTGATTGTCTCCCTTCCGGTAAAACACTTTGTCCGGCATCAGGGCGACTTCCGGCGGAAGCTGGAAGTTCTCGAGTCCCTTGGCGAGCTTCACCGGATCGAGCGTCTTCTCCCTATTGGCGATGAGCGCATAGGTCCAAGCCGCTGCATAACCGAACCAGTGGCGCGCGGTGGGCACTTTGCCGCCGTTCACTTTCCTGATATCCGCGACGAACTCCTTCACATGCGGCACGTTCGGCTGATTCCAGTACCACTCGAAGACCCAGGTCCCGATGCGCGCGTCGGGCGGCAGCCCTTCGAGCACTTCGAGCTCCTGTTGCGCTCCGGCGATGTGGAATCTCTTGTCCAGCCCGAACTGCACCGCCTGTTTGAGCGAGTTGACCGCATCCTGGCCAGCGGTGAGGAAGATAATGACGTCGGGCTTGGCTGCCGCCGCTTTGATCAAGACAGCGGAATAGTCGGCGGTGCCGAGGGGCGTCAGCGCGGCCCCCACCTCGGTGCCGCCGAATTTCTTGAGACTGGCCTCGAAGCCTTGCTGCAGCGTATGGCCAAAGGCGTAGTCGGGCGTGATGAAGTACCACCGCTTGCCGAACTTATCGAACAGCAGCTTGGAGACCGAATTTGTTTCCATGCGCGTGGTATTGCAGACGCGGAACACGTTCCAGTGGCAGTCCGTGCCGGTGACCGCGTCGGTATGGCCGCCGGTCACGATAAGCAAGACTTTGGCTTCGTTCGTCACCTCGCCGAGGGCCAAGGCCATGGCCGAGTTGACGTTGCCCAGCATACAATTGACCTTGTCGCGGTCGATCAGCTTATGCGCCTTCTGCACCGCAGTGCCCGTGTCAATGCTGGTCGAATCTTCCGACAGGAGCTCGACGCGGCGGCCGAGAATGCCGCCTTTCGCGTTGATTTGATCGACCGCCAGTTGGGCGCCGATTTGTTCGTTCCTGCCGAGTTCGGCATAAGTGCCGGTGAAGGGATCGTCGAGACCGATCTTGATCGGCTCCTCTCCGCGAGCCTTGACGACGAACGGAGCCGCGATCTGCATGGCACCAAGTGCGAGACCGGCCTTGAGAATAGTTCGGCGCGGCACCCCGCGGACGCTGATTTCCTCGGACATTTGTTATCCTCCTAGGGATTTTCACATCGCCCCCGGAGATAGGTTGCTTAGAATGCGGCGCGCCGAACCGCGCGCGTCCGCTACCGCATTGGCGGCTCCTCACGACCATTTTGCATACTTCGTGTTGCAAACTTCGTGTCGGGGAATTCCGAACATCGGCCGCTACGCGACATTCTGAACACCCGCCCGTTCCGCAGCGGCTCAAGCGCACGTCAAGCCAGTGTGGTGCCCCGCTCGCCAAACGCCGATCCTGTCGAAATGTTCCATCGGCCATTCGGGCGGCGGCCGCCGCGCCATGGTTACGAGCCGGGCGCGCGCCCGATCGTTCGGGCCGGTCGACGCGCCGCAGGCGCTGGCGAGCTGAGCAAAAGCCGGCCCGGCCCGCGGCCGCACCTCATAACCTCCGCGTATAAATGCCGGCCGCGCGCGGCCCGTTTGTGCTATCGTTTTTCCCGCGACATCAATCCGCGGAGAAATCATGTCGACACAGGCGATGATCGATGCGTTCCAGCGGCACGTGGGCGCGGAGCTCGCGGGCGATCTCGACACCACGATGGCGACCATGTCGGACGACCCGCATCTCAACCACGTGCCGACCATGGCGGGCGGCGTAGGCCGCGAAGGCGTGCGCAATTTCTACCGCGATCATCTCGTCGGCAAATTCTTCCCGCCGGACGTTGAGATGACGACCGTGTCGCGCACCGTGGGCGACAGCCGGATCGTCGAGGAAATCTACATCAGCTTCACGCACACCGCCACGATCGATTGGCTCTTGCCCGGCGTCGCGCCCACCGGCAAGCCGGTCGAGATGGCGGTCGCCGTGGTGGTCGGCTTCAAGGACGGCAAGATCACGCACGAGCACATCTATTGGGACCAGGCCGGCGTTCTCGTGCAGATCGGGCTGATCGATCCCAAGGGCTTGCCGGTGACCGGCGCCGAAAGCGCGCGCAAGGTGCTCAACCCGAAGCTTCCCGCCCGCATATCCTATTGAGCGGACTGAGCCATACATCGCGGCAGCGCTGCTTGACGCGCAAGACCGTTTTTATGATATGGCCTCGGCGCAAAGACACCGAGGGAAGGAAAAGACGATGACGACGTCCGCGAAAATCGCACTGGTGACCGGGGCCGGGACGGGCGTGGGACGCGCCGTGGCAATCGCGCTCGCGAAAGCCGGCTACGGCCTGGTGCTGGCCGGGCGGCGCAAGGAATTGCTCGATCAGGTCGCCGGCGAAATCAACGCCCTGGGCGCGCAGGCGCTGGCGGTGCCGAGCGACGTGTCGAAACGCGACTCGATCCTCTCGCTATTCGAGACCGTGAAATCGACCTTCGGCCGCCTCGACGTTCTCTTCAACAATGCCGGCGTCGGCGCCCCGCCGGTGCCGCTCGAAGACCTGCCGTTCGAAACCTGGCAGCAGGTGGTGGCGACCAATTTCACCGGCATGTTCCTGTGCACGCAGGAAGCCATCAAGATCATGAAGAACCAGAACCCGCGCGGCGGCCGCATCATCAACAACGGCTCGATCTCGGCGCATGCGCCGCGGCCCTTCTCCGTCGCCTATACCTCGACCAAGCACGCGGTGACCGGCCTGACAAAATCGACCTCGCTCGACTGCCGCAAATACGACATCTGCTGCGGCCAGATCGACATCGGCAATGCGGAATCCCCGCTCACCGAGCGCATGGTGCAGGGCGAAGGCGTGCTGCAGCCGAGCGGAGCCAAGATGATCGAGCCGCGCATGGCGGCGAGCCATGTCGGCGACGCGGTGGTCTACATGGCGGGACTACCGCTCAACACCAACGTGCTGTTCATGACGGTGATGGCGAACACCATGCCGTTCGTCGGGCGCGGCTGAGCATTTCCCGATGAGATGAAATCAGTTCCGTCATTGCGAGGAGCCCTGAAAGGGCGACGAAGCAATCCAGTGTCGAGCATTCAGCTTCTGGACTGCTTCCCCCTCGCGTGGCTCGGGGTCGCAATGACGGATCAACCTGATCGTGAACCGCGCTAGGGACCTCCGGCTACTCCCGCGTCATTGCGGCGGAAGCAAGTGCGCCAGCTCACTTAATGCAGCCGGAATTCCCCGTTTACGGGTCGCATCTCCGCCGGCTTGATCAGTTTGCAATGCGCCACCTGTACGGAATGCAGCGGACCTTCCAGCTTTTCCTGCCAGAAGGCCAGGAAGCGCTGCAGTTCGGGAAACTCCGGAAACAGGTCGTAGGCCTGCCAGACGTAGGACTGCAGCAACCACCGGTGGTCGGGGCGCCGGTACAGGATGTGCGCGGTGGTCAAACCGTAGCCGGCGACCTGCATCGTGAAATCCTTCGAAACCATGCCGTCCTCCGTCCTGGTTCGACTCGAAGTCTCCCTTCCGTGCAACGCTCATTGCAAGCCGAAATGCTGAACAAACTGTTTAAAATCAAAGCATTAGCAGCAGTACCACCCACCGGCTAGCAGGCCGGGTGGAGCCCGTCCGCCGCGGGGCTCGTTAACCCACACCCGGCGGCCCGGTTCCGGCAGGTCGTTGACCATTGAAATTATTGGATTTTTAACTGTTGGCACTCTTGTGCGTTGAGTGCTAAAAATTTCCGTGACACCCCTTGCGAACGGCCAGACGCAACCCATCTGGGCGCGCAGGTGCTGGCAGGGGGAACCGTCAGCTACCAAAACAGCCTGATCGTCCAATATGTTAGGAGGACTGCCATGAAGTTCCGCCCGCTTCACGACCGCGTCGTCGTCAAGCGCATCGATGCCGAGGCAAAAACCGCCGGCGGCATCATCATCCCCGACACCGCCCAAGAGAAGCCGAGCCAGGGCGAAATCATCGCTGTCGGCCCCGGCGGCCGCGACGAAACCGGCAAGCTCATCCCCATCGACCTCAAAGTAGGCGACACCGTGCTGTTCGGCAAGTGGTCCGGCACCGAGGTCAAGATCGACGGCCAGGATCTCCTGATCATGAAGGAGTCCGACGTCATGGGCGTCATCGAAGAGACGTCGGCCAAGAAGAAGGCCGCGTAAGCGCAACCACCTCACTCGTCATCCTGAGGTGCGCGCCACCGCAGATAAGTTTACGCAATCTGCGCAAGCTTATGTGGCGCGCCTCGAAGGATGACAACCACGGACTAGACCCCCGTCACCCTTCGAGGCTCGCCGCTCGCGCGGCTCGCACCTCAGGGTGACGACCAAAGGAGCAAACTCACATGGCTGCCAAAGACGTCAAATTCTCCGTCGATGCCCGCGACCGCATGCTGCGCGGCGTCGACATCCTCGCCAATGCGGTGAGAGTCACGCTCGGCCCCAAGGGCCGCAATGTCGTGCTCGACAAGTCGTTCGGCGCCCCGCGCATCACCAAGGACGGTGTGACGGTCGCCAAGGAAATCGAGCTCGAGGACAAGTTCGAGAACATGGGCGCGCAGATGGTGCGTGAGGTCGCTTCCAAGACCTCCGACCTTGCCGGCGACGGCACCACCACCGCGACCGTGCTCGCCCAATCGATCGTGAAGGAAGGCGCCAAGGCGGTTGCCGCCGGCATGAATCCGATGGACCTGAAGCGCGGCATCGACCTCGCCGTCGAAGCCATCGTGGAGGACCTCAAGAAGAACACCAAGAAAGTCACCTCCAACGATGAGATCGCCCAGGTCGGCACCATCTCGGCCAATGGCGACAGCGAGATCGGCCGCTTCCTGGCCGAGGCGATGAAGAAGGTCGGCAACGAGGGCGTGATCACGGTCGAAGAGGCGAAGTCGCTGGAGACCGAGCTCGACGTGGTCGAGGGCATGCAGTTCGACCGCGGCTACATCTCGCCCTATTTCGTCACCAATGCCGACAAGATGCGGGTCGAGTTCGAAGATCCCTACATCCTGATCTACGAGAAGAAGCTGTCGGGCCTGCAGGAACTGCTGCCGCTGCTCGAGGCCGTGGTGCAGACCGGCAAGCCGCTGCTGATCGTGGCGGAAGACGTCGAAGGCGAAGCGCTCGCCACACTCGTCGTCAACAAGCTGCGCGGCGGCCTCAAGGTCGCGGCGGTGAAAGCCCCTGGCTTCGGCGATCGCCGCAAGGCCATGCTGCAGGACATCGCGATCCTGACCGGCGGCCAGGCAATCTCGGAAGACCTCGGCATCAAGCTCGAGAACGTCACGCTCGCCATGCTCGGCCGCGCCAAAAAGGTGTCGATCGACAAGGAGAACACCACCATCGTCAACGGCGCCGGCAAGAAGGGCGACATCGAAGCGCGCGTGCAGCAGATCAAGGCGCAGATCGAGGAGACCACATCGGACTACGACCGTGAGAAGTTGCAGGAGCGTCTGGCCAAGCTCGCCGGTGGCGTCGCGGTGATCCGCGTCGGCGGCGCGACCGAAGTCGAGGTGAAGGAGCGCAAGGATCGCGTCGACGACGCGATGCATGCGACGAGAGCCGCGGTCGAGGAAGGCATCCTGCCGGGCGGCGGCGTTGCGCTTCTGCGCTCGACCGAGGTGCTCAAGAAGGTCCGCACCCAGAACGAGGACCAGAAGCACGGCGTCGAGATCGTCCGCAAGGCGATCCAGGCCCCGGCCCGCCAGATCGCGCTCAATGCGGGCGCCGACGGTTCGGTCGTGGTCGGCAAGATCATGGAGAAGGATCAGTATTCGTTCGGCTACGACGCGCAGTCGGGCGACTATGTGAACATGGTGTCGAAGGGCATCATCGACCCGACCAAAGTGGTGCGCTGCGCGCTGCAGGACGCGGCCTCGATCGCCGGCCTGCTCATCACCACCGAGGCCATGGTCGCCGAAGTGCCGGCCAAGAAGGGCACCGCCGGCGCTGGCGGCATGCCGGGCGGCATGGGCGGCGGGATGGACTTCTGACGCTTGTCCCGGGCGCGGTGCGGCACGACGTGCCGCACCGCGGACCCGAGACCGCCAAGGTCCCGAAAATTGCAAAGGCCGGGGAGCGATCCCGGGCCTTTTGCTTTCGTGGGGCCCGTCCCGATCGGATCGATCCGTCATTGCGACCCCGAGCGAAGCGAGGGGGAAGCAATCCAGAGGCTGGATGTTCCGATCCTGGATTGCTTCGTCGCCCTTTCAGGGCTCCTCGCAATGACGGAACTGATTCCATCTCATCGGGACATGCTCTAGCCGCTCACACCGCCGGGCCGCGCACGAAGATGTGCTCCCATTGCGGCTCGTAGGAATGCGAGAAGCGCAGCCCGAGCGGCGCCAGCATTTTTTTCGCCTCGGCCAGCAGGCGCGGGCGCTTCGGGTCAAGCTCGACGATCACGCTGCGCAGCGTTTCGCTCTTCATCATCGTGGTGCCGCCGGCCAGGATCGACAATTCGATCCCGTCGACGTCGATCTTGATATGCGTGGGCGCCGGCAGTCTCGTTGCCAGATCGTCCATCGAGAAGCTCACCATCCCCTGCTTGAACGCCGGCGCGAAGCGCTTGCCGCGCGGCCCGATCGGCACGCCGAAGGTCGAGAGCGAAGAACCGGGCTCGGTCCACTTCATGTTCAAAATATCGATTTCGGATTTCTCCGCGACCGCCACGCACAAAGCCGAGACGCGGTCCTGCGCCGCATTCAATTCGATATTGCGATTGAGCACATAGTAGTTTCCGGCGCCGGGCTCGAAGGCATAGACGCGGCACTTGCACTTCAAGGCGCCGTAAAGCGAATAGATGCCGACATTGGCGCCGATGTCCCAAAGCACGTCGTCCGGGCCGATCCGGTCGAGCCAGCGCAGCATTTCCGGGTCTTTTGTGAGCGCGGTGTCCGCGCGCCGCTTCGGCCACGCGCCGGGGACGAACAGCCGCGCCGGAACGCCGTTGAGATCGATCGTCTGGATCGGCTCGGGCAGCGCATCGGCATCGATCAATGGCGCCAGGATGCGGGAAAGTCTTGGGCGAAGGCTTTGCAACATGAAGATGGACTATAGGGGACGAACGCCGGAATTCGAACCGCTCAAATGGCCGCCGGCCGCGCGGCCCGGCGGTGAACGTCGCAAACGCGCTACGATGGCGTTACGCGACGGCCGCTTCCCGTTCCGGCGTGAAGATAGAGGCCGGCAGGGTGAAACTCGTCTCGGCGGTCTTGGCCTTTCCGATGCGCGGAATCCAGAACAGCACGTCGCGTCCGACATTCGAATAGGGGCGCTCTTCGACGCCGTGGAACGACTGGTCGGTCTTGAGGAAGGCGACGAAGGAGTTGGGCCGGTTCTCGAACGTCTTGTGCAGGTCGAAGCCGGCGCGGTCGAAACGGGTCGACTTGTAGAAGTCGCGCAGCGTCGGGTCCTTCGCCGTATAGAGGCTGGTGCCGAACTCGATCAGGCTTTCGTCCTTCGGAAAATAGAAGATGCCGACCACCAGTTTCGGCCCGGCATCGGTGTGCGGGTCGATGGCGAAATTGCTGAAGTCGCGGCACAGCAGCGACTGCGGCGAGATGGTAATGCCGTCGGGTGTTTTCGCCTCGTTGAGGAATTTCGAGCGCTCCGTGTAGCAGATCTTCATGCGGTCGCCGAACTTCCGCATCATCACATTCATCAGTTCCGACGAATTCAGCCAGGCCTCGAACTCGACCCAGAACGGCGACACTTCGCCCAGCCCCTTGACCGAGCTGCCGGTCAAATCGAGCGCATAGCGCTCGGAGAAACGCGCGTTGTACTGCTTGTAGTGATCGATGCTCGGCAGGCTGCCTTGCAGCCGCGCATAAAATTCGCTCGGGAACACATTGGTCGCGTTCAAATAGGGGAACGGCTCGTCGATAATGGGCGTCCGTTCGATGGCCGAATAAAAATGCGACCGCGTTGCGGAATCCATGCCTGTCCCCGCGTTTGTCCCTAAGGGCCCGTCCATAAATAAGTGAGTCGTATTTGTCCGGGTTGAGAAGATTTGCCTGAAAGGATTCACAAGGGCGGATTCGGTTGCCATAATTTTGCGGCATGATTCGATCTGCGCAGGCGCGCGCCG
>JAKAHJ010000073.1 GCA_021815055.1 Pseudomonadota bacterium
GTTCGGCGGCATCTTCGCAGGTGATGA
The DNA here is from genome assembly GCA_021815055.1 of Pseudomonadota bacterium. Lineage (GTDB taxonomy): Bacteria > Pseudomonadota > Alphaproteobacteria > Rhizobiales > Xanthobacteraceae > Pseudolabrys. The sequence goes on from JAKAHJ010000073.1 coordinate 28, forward strand.
TGCGCTCGTCGCTTTCGATGAACTGGGTGAGGCAGTTCAGCAGCGTGGTCTTGCCCGAACCGGTGCCGCCCGACACCAGCGCATTGACGCGGCAGCGGCCGATGATTTCCAGAATCTCGGAGCCTTCCGGCGTGATCGTTCCGAAATTGACGAGCTGGTTGAGCGTCAGCTTGTCCTTCTTGAATTTGCGGATGGTGAGCGCCGGTCCGTCGATCGCCAAGGGCGGCACGATGGCGTTAACGCGCGAGCCGTCGGGGAGGCGCGCGTCGCAGATTGGCGAAGCCTCGTCAACGCGGCGGCCGATCTGGCTGACGATTCGCTGACAGATGTTCAGGAGCTGCTGGTTGTCGCGGAATCGGATGCCGGTCTTCTGAATTTTGCCGGAGACTTCGATGTAGACCGTGCCGGCGCCGTTCACCATGATGTCGGCGATGTCATCGCGCGACAGCAGAGGTTCAAGCGGTCCGAAGCCGAGCACGTCGTTGCAAATGTCGTCTAGCAGTTCCTCTTGCTCCGAGATCGACATCACGATGTTCTTGATCGCGATGATCTCGTTGACGATGTCGCGGATTTCCTCGCGCGCCGAATCGGCGTCGAGCCGTGCGAGTTGGGCGAGATCGATCGCCTCGATCAGCGCGCCGAAAATAGTGCTCTTGGTTTCGTAATAGGCCTCGGACCGGCGCGAATCGACGGCCGTCGGAATCTGCATCGGCGCGGCCGTGCGCTTGGGCGACGGCGCCGGGACTAGCGGTGCCCCTAGCCCCTCGGACGGAAACGGCGTGCGCCCGGTTTCCACGGGACGGTCGGCCAGAGCCGCCACCGGTGCGGCGGCGGGTCCCGGCGGCTGCTGCGCCGGCGTAGGCGCCGGCGCGCGGGATTCAGAAGCTCCACTGCGCTTACCAAACACGTCGATTACACTCCGAAACTAAAACCCCGTGGCTAGGCCGACCATTTCAACAGCCTAGCGAACACGGGCGGCAGCAGGCCGCGCGCCCGCTTGGCTTCGGCGCGCCCAGTCAGAACTTGCGCCAATTGGCGAAACATCTCCGCGGTCTTATGGCTGGCCGACACTTCCTCGACCATCTGGCCGTTGTTGGCAGCCGTACCGAACAGTTGCGGCTCGAACGGGATTACGGCGAGCGGCTGGTCCTCCAGCGCCTTGGCGAAATCCGCCGGCGTTATTTCTGGCCGTTTCGGCACGCCGACCTGGTTGAGGCAGTAATAGGGGCGGTGGTCGTTCGGGCGCGCCACGCGCAGCAGGTCGACCAAGTTCTTGGCGTTGCGCAGGTTGGCCAGATCGGGGCCCGCGACGACCAGGATGTCGTCCGCGCTCACCAGCAGGCGCTTGGTCCAGCCGGTCCAGACATGCGGCACGTCGAGCACGATGCAGGGCACCGAGCTGCGCAGCGAGTCGAGGATGGCGTCGAACGCATCCACGCCGAAGTCGTAAACGCGGTCGAGCGTCGCCGGCGCCGCCAAAAGGCTCAGGTGGTCGGTGCATTTTGACAGTAGGCGATCGACGAACGCGGTGTCTATGCGATCGGGCGAGAACACGGCATCGGCGATGCCTTGCGGCGGATCCTGATTGTAGTCAAGTCCGGCGGTGCCGAAAGCAAGGTCGAGATCGGTGACGACCGCATCGAGCCCGAGGTCGCGGCCGATCGCCCAGGCGATGTTGTGCGCCACGGTCGAAGCTCCAACCCCGCCTTTGGCGCCGACCACGGCGATGATGCGGCCGACTGGCTTGGCATCGGGCGCGGAAAACAGCCCGCACACCGAGCGCACGATATCGATCGTTCCGACCGGTCCGATGAGGTAGTCGCTGACGCCGCGCCGGGTGAGATCGCGATAGAGCGTGACGTCGTTGACGTTGCCGACGACGATCACGCGGGTGCCGGCGTCGCAGACCTCGGCAAGCTGGTCGAGTCCGTGCAGGATTTCGTCCGGGCCGTGGATCGCCTCAATGATGATGACGTTCGGCGTCGGCGCGCTGCGATAGGCCTCGACCGCGGCCGTGATACCGCCCATCTGGATTTTTACATGCGCTTTCGCGAGTCGGCGATCCTCGCCGGCCGCCTGGACGGCGGCGGCCGTCTCCACGGTGTCGCAGAAGGCCTGAACCGATACGCGCGGCGCCGGTGCGATATGCTCGTCGGCCGCCTCGCTTGGCGGCGCCGACGCGGCTTCTTCATCCGGAGTTGGGATTTGATAGGCGTGCTTGATCATTTTCCAATATCGCTGATCTTGGCGGTGTCGTAGCCGACATAGGTGCCTGACGGATTTGCGCCCTGGCGATACTTGTCCATCGCCACCGAGCGGCGCTCCTGATATGGCGGCGTCTCGCCGCGCGGCTGCACCAAGTCGGCCGGATTGTCGACCATGGCGGCGAGATTGCGCTGGGTGGCGCAACCGAGGTTCCAGTAGGGCCTGTTTTCGAAGTCCTTGCCGTCGAGCGAGGGGCCGAGATCGGCCGGCCATTGACCGCAGGGGCCCGCTTCGGCCACGAGCTTCGAATAGGTTAATCTGATACTTGCGACCGCCGACGGCAGGGGTTGGTATTTGCGCACATAGAGGGCGCTTGGCGGGACGCCGGAAGCCGCAAGGATCGATTGCACCTCGCGCAACGAATCGGAGGCCGCGCGGTCGATCGTCCGGTCATGTGGCACATCGATGACGACGCCGCTCATCGAATCGCGGCGCCAGGTTTGCGCAAAGGCCAGCACGTCCGCGCGTTGCGCGGGCGCTAGCCCGCCGCGGTTATGGCCGACGAACACCTCGACGGTACGGCTGCCTTCGCGCAGCGAGATCGGATGACGCTGACGATAATCGGTTGGGTAATCGACCTGCGCGACCGGCGTCTGGTAGCAGCCGGCTAAGGCGGTGGCCAGCCCGGCGGCGGCCAACAAGCGCGAGGCTGCCTTCGTCCTGCGACCGGCGATTGCGGTGGATGGTGAGGTCATCGATGTTCTCCGCCGCTCAATCGAGGATAAATCCGTATTTGCCGCGATAGGCGTTGACCGGCCGCGGCTCGGGCTTGCCGGCTACGCCGTAGATTCGATTGAGGCGCCCGAGGAACGCGGTCGACGGATCGGTCGGATCGGCGAAGCCATCGTCCGGTTTCGACAACTGCTTTTGCGCCACCGCGCGCACCACGTAGGGCGTGACCAGCACCATCAATTCGCTTTGGTGATTGAGGTAGTCGCGGCTCTTGAACAGCGTGCCGAGGATCGGAACCTGCATCAGACCGGGAATGCCATTGATCGACTGCTTGGTCTGCTCCTGGATCATGCCGGCCATGGCGAGCGAACCGCCGGAGGGAATCTCGACGACGGTGTCGGCGCGGCGGGTCTGGATCGAGGGCACGGTCAGAGGCTGCGTCGAGCCGGGAATCGCCACGGTGATCGCGTTCTGCTGCGACAGATCGGAGACCTCGGTCATCACCTTGAGGCTGATGCGGCCTTCGCTCAGCACGATGGGTGTGAACACCAGGCTGACGCCGAATTTCTTGAAGTCGATCTGCGGCTGGCAGATCGGCGGCGATTTGGTGGTGTCGCAGGACAGGCCGCTCGGGATCGGGAACTCGCCGCCCGCAACGAAGGTCGCGGTCTCGCCGGAGATCGCTGTCAAATTCGGCTCGGCCAAGGTGCGGATGACGCCGGCGCGTTCCATCGCGCGTAGCGTGGCCGACACGCCGTTGACCGAGCCGGCAAAGCTGGTGTTACTGAGCGCCTGGCCCGTGGCCGAAAACGGATTGTCGGTGTTGAAGTTCACTACCGCGGAGCCGTAATTCAGGCTGCCGGACAGATCGATGCCGAGCTGCTTGACGACATCGCGCTGCACCTCCGCGACCGTCACTTTGAGCATGACCTGGTCGCGCCCGCGCACCGTCAGGCCGTTGACCACCTTGGCGCTGTCGCCGACCAGACGGGAGGCCATGTCGAAGGCCTGCTGCGATTCGGTCGGATTCGCGGCCGTGCCCGTCAGCATCACGGCGTTTTCGCCGACGCCTTCGATGCGGATGTCGGAATCCGGCATCAGTTGCTTGAGCGCCGCGCGCAGGCCGTTGAGATCGCGGGTGACCGCGATGTCGAATCCGGCGATCTGCTTGCCCTCGGCGTCGAAGAAAAAAATATTGGTTTGGCCGACCTTCACGCCGATCATGTAAACGCGACGGGAGGAGCGGATCACCGCATTGGCGATCTTGGGGTCGGCGACCAGGACGTCCTTGATGTCGCGCGGTAGGTCGATGGCGACCGACTTGCCGATGCCGAGCGGGATGAAGCGCGAGGTCGCCTCGCTCGCCGCAACCTGGATTACCGGCACGCGGTGCGCGTCGGCCGCGACGCCGGCGTGCTGCGGCGCCAGCGCCGTGCCGAGAATCAGCGCCGTGAGCGCGGCGGTGCGGATCGGTGTCCTTTTCGCCATGTTCCCTGCTCTCCTCGATCCGTCATCGTGATGTCGTGGGCGTGCTCACGCCGAAGCGGATGATGTTCACTCTGTCGTTGCGCCGGGCGGCTTCGTCTTCGGTTTTGTCGCCAGACGTGTCGGTGATGCTGCGCAGCGCGAGCGACAGCGTCCCTTGCTGCTGGGCGAGCGCCAGTGTTTCCGCCTGGCCGGGCGCCAGTTCGAGCGTCGCGGTCTTGCCGACGACAACTTTCTGTCCGCCCTTTTCCTCGACGGTTTGATCGATCGCCAGCACCCGGATATTGTTGAGAATGGTCTCGCTGGTTTCGGTGCCGGTGGCCTTGTCGGCGTCCCGGCCGCGCCGCGTCAGAATGACGTCGACGTGGTCGTTCGGCAGGATGAAGCCGCCGGCGCCGGTTTCGGGCGAAATCTGCGTGGAGACCGCGCGCATGCCCTGCGGCAGGATTGCCGCCATGAAGCCCGAGCCCTTGGCGTTCCCCAGCTTGGCCTCCCGGATCGGCTCGCCGGCGACGAAGGCCGAGCGTGCGATATCGCCGGACAGATTATCGATGGCCGAGGGGCGGTCGGTCTTGCGGATGAAGTTTCCCGCCGCGGTCGAGGCCGGCCATGCCTGCCATTGCACGTCGGCCGGCGAGATCACGTGCCCCATCGGGATGTCGCCCTTGGCGACGAGGATATCGACGGTGTCGGCCTTGGCTGCCGTTTGCGGTTTGACGTCGGCGGGCTTTTCGGATCGGCCGGCCAGCATCGCCGCTACCGCGCCGGCGCCGATGGCGACAGTCAAGACAACAACGCGCGCAGCTTTCATACGCTCAACTCGCGACCAAGGCGGCCGATACCAGCCGCGCCGACTACTTGGCGACCGGAGCCGCCGCTAACACCGATTTCAGCAGCTAATGGTCAAGGTATGGTTAAGGAGGCGTATCTAAATCGAGTTAATGGACGGTTGTTGCGCGTGTGCTTCTCGCCTGAGGCGATCGCTTTGGCATGAACGGGACGCCGCGATGCGGCAATCAGATGCCGGTGCCGGGCATCCAGATCGTCTTGGGATAGACAGCGAGCGCGGCCGCGGCGAGCGCAATGCCGTATGGCACGCCGCCACCATTGTCGTGCAGACGCACGATCCATTGCTGGCGCGCGAGCGGCGCCGGAAGCGGCAGCTTGCGAAATTGGAGGAGCAACAGCGTCAAGGCGCCGCCGAACAGCGACGCATAGATCAGATAGTCGAGCAGGTGGTCGAAGCCGAACCAGAGGGCGGTGGCGGCCGCCAGCTTGGCGTCCCCGCCGCCGATCCAACCCTGCGTGAAGAAGCCGAACGAAACCACCAGCACCAGCGCCGCGGCGCCGAGATGCATGCCGAAGGCGGCGAGATTCATGCCGATCGCCAGGGCCAGCAGGAAGAAGGCCGCGCTCAGGGCCAGCGACAGCCGGTTCGAGATGGTCATGGTGAAAAGATCGCTGGAGGCGGCGAACGCCATCAGCGCCGGGAACAGCAACAGCCTGACTGTATCGATGACCGTCATCGCATTTCCCGGCATTGGGCCCGCGCCCTGTCTAACGCGCGAGGGCTTTACCGTCCGTAAACCGCGCCGGTTTCGGCCGTCCGGAGCCCTGCCCTGTGCACCGCGGCTTACTTGAGTTGGGTCGAGATGCTGCTGAATTTGGAATTCAGCGCCGACCCGAGGCCGTTCACCACGGAGATGATCGCGATGGAGATGCCGGCAGCGATCAGGCCGTACTCGATGGCGGTGGCGCCCGATTCGTCGTTCGCAAAACGCGCGAGCATAGGTTTCATCGTAAACTCCTGAGGGGTCCACGTGTCTGTTTGAGCCGATCCGGTGGCCGAATTCGAGTTCGGCTCGATTTTGTCGGCGCGACGCTATCGGCGAACTCTTGTACAGCAGTTAATCCGATTGGAGAATCATGGGGGTATGTAACGGCCGCGCGCGCGTCCAAAACGCGCGACGAGCGGTAATCCGGTCCGGGCATTGTCGGCAAATGGCTTAACGGTTGTTTACGAATGCGGCACCGGCCGCACGAACCAATACACCAATATACTGCAACATTCCGAACACTCGAAACGGCCCATTTCACCGCATCTTAACCGCGAGGCCCGATACCAAACCGATCGTATTTCCACCGCGCGGGCCGACAAGCCATGTTCGTCGAGTTCATTAGTGTCCTGAAGGTCGCCGGCGAGACCGTGCTCAAGCTGGTTCCGATTTCGATCGCGCTCGGCGTCGTCTTTGCGCTGCTGACGCATTGGTCGGCCTGCAATCCGGGCGCGCCGTGGTGGCGCAAGCGCGAGCTGATCACCGACGTCTGTTATTGGTTCCTGATCCCGCTCGGCGCGCGCTTCGTGCGGATCGGGCTGATGATCGTCGGCGCCGCGCTTCTGTTCAACATTCACGGCGCGGACGCCCTGATCAAGTTCTACGACAACGGCTTCGGGCCGCTTGCGACGCTGCCGCTTTGGGCGCAGGCGATCACGTTTCTGGTGTTTTCCGATTTCCTGACCTACTGGATCCACCGCATCTATCATGGTTCGACGATGTGGAAATACCACGCCGTCCACCATTCCTCACGGGAACTCGACTGGATCTCGGCGGCGCGCTTCCACCCGATCAATCTCTTTCTCGGTAGTGTGGCGGTCGACGTTGCGCTGCTGCTCGCCGGCATCTCGCCCAATGTCATGCTCTGGGTCGGGCCGTTCACGACCGCGACTTCGGCTTTGGTGCATGCGAATTTGAACTGGACCTTCGGTCCGTTGCGCTATGTCCTCGCCAGTCCCGTGTTCCACCGCTGGCACCACACCGCGTCGGACCGCGGCGGCAACAAAAACTTCGCCGGCACATTCCCGATCTGGGATGTGCTGTTCGGCACCTGGTACATGCCGGCGAATGAATTACCCGATGCTTATGGCGTCGACGAAGCCGATTTCCCACAGGGTTTCGGCGCCCAGATGCTTTATCCGTTCCAGCGCTAAAAAGGCGCGTCGGCAGGCTCCGACGGGGCACGGCAAACGGGTCCACCCACATCGAATGGCTACCGGCCGTTCACCTTCTTCTTTTTCGGTTCATTCACCAATTTGCAGTCAACTGGCCTCGCCCGCAGCCTTTTACCGCCGCGGGTCCGTTCGCGCCTGTAAAGCGTATTTTGTAGCGTGTGGAGAGTGCGATGCCGGCCGATTTCGTAAGCCGCGGGCGATGGCTCGCTCGTTTGGCCCTTGCGGCCGGTGCCGGTCTAGCGGCTTTGCCGGCGATTGCCGATACGGTCATGATCAATGTCGACCAAGCACGCATCCTGCACCTCCCTGAAAAGGTCGCCACCATCGTCATCGGCAACCCGTTGATCGCCGACGCCACGCTGCAAAGCGGCGGCATTCTTGTGCTGACCGGCAAAGGCTATGGCGCCACCAATCTGCTTGCGCTCGATCGCGCCGGAAAAGTCGTCATGGACAAGACGGTGCGGGTGACCGGACCCAAGGGCCACGATCTAGTGGTGGTCTACAAAGGCGTCGATCGCGAGTCCTATAGCTGCGCGCCGGAATGCCAGCCGCGTATCACGCTCGGCGACACGCCGAACTATTTCAATGCGACGCTCACGCAGTCGGGCGTCCGCAACGGGCAGGCACAAGGCGCCAAATAAGCGCCGTAACTCAGCGTGACATCGGTGCAAGACGCAAGCGGCGGGACGCTCACGGTTAGCGCCCGATTAAGGCGGAAACCTGTATCCGGGTAATGCCTGAAAGAAATCGACAACCCGGTTCTGCTACGAAGAAGAGATGATGCCGCGGCCTCGTCTCAATGCCGCTTCGCGAGACACACAATTCGTCACGTCATGGCCAAACCCAAACGGAAATTCGCCGCTCGTTTGCTCCGGCTGATCCCGGCGCGGCTGGCGCGGCGTTTTCTGCGCCGGCAAGAGGGTGCGGCGGCTGTCGAATTCGCGCTGGTCGCGGTCCCGTTCCTGGCGCTTATCTTCGCCATCCTGGAAACGGCGCTGGTGTTCTTCGCCGGCCAGACGCTGGAAGCCGCCGTGACGGATGCGTCGCGCTTGATCATGACCGGTCAGGCCCAGACCGCCAACTATACCCAGGCGGATTTCAAGAACGCGGTCTGCTCGCGCATTTACGGACTGTTCGACTGTTCCGGCGGCCTCTATGTCGACGTGAAGAATTATTCCAGCTTCTCGTCGATCAGTACTGCGCAGCCGGTCAACAACGGCAATTTCGACTCGAGCAAGATCACGTACCAGGCTGCCGGGCCGAACTGCATCCAGGTAGTCTCGGTCTATTACCAATGGCCGATCTACGTCACGATGCTCGGCAACAACCTGGCCAATCTGAACGGCAACAAGCGCCTGCTGGCGGCGACTGCCGTTTTCCGCAACGAACCTTACGGGCCGGCAGCATGTCCATGAGCAAGCCCTCGACAACCACGAAGAGCAAGCCCCGCTGGCTGGGGCGGCTGTCGCGGGACGAGCGCGGCGTTTCGGCGGTCGAATTCGCCCTGCTGGCGCCGCTGATGATCGGGCTTTACCTCGGCTGCGCAGAGATTTCCGACGGTGTGGCCGCCGACCGCAAGGTCAGCCTGACGGCCGCCGCGGTCGCCAACCTGACATCGCAGGTCACGAACATTACTTCGAGCGACATGACGAATATTCTCGATGCGTCGTCGGCGATCATCGTGCCCTATTCGGCTGCTAATCTAAAGATCACCGTGTCCTGCCTGAATATCGACGCCAACCAAAATGTGACCGTGAAATGGACGGCCACGCGGAACGGCGGCGTCGGGACCTCGACCTCGGTTCCTTCGGCGCTGAAGGTGGCGAACTCGCAGCTTATCCTGAGCGAAGTTTCCTACAGCTATACACCGACGGTCGGTTACACCATCACGGGCACGCTCACGCTGTCCGACCACATGTTCATGAGCCCGCGCATCTCGGCGCCGACCTACAACAGCGTTGCCTGCACATAGCGTCTGTTCGTGCGCGAATTCACGGCGAACGCGAAGCGCCCTCGGCCTTGAGGGCGAGCGGCAGCACGGTGGTGGATTTGATCCGCTCCATCGCGAAGCGCGACGTCACGTTCTTGAGCGCCACGGTGCCGATCAACCGCTTGTAGAAGCCGTCATAGTCCTGCATGTCGCGCACGACGACGCGCAGCATATAGTCGACGTCACCGGCCATGCGGTAGAACTCCATTACCTCCGGCATGGCGCCGACTACCTCGGCGAAACGCTTGAGCCAGTCCTGCGAGTGATCGCCGGTTTCGACCGAAACGAAGACGGTGATGCCGAGCCCGACCTTGTCGGGGTCGACCAGGGCGACGCGGCCGGTGATGATTCCGTCCGCCTCCAGCCGTTGCAGACGTTTCCAGCACGGGGTCGATGACAGCCCGACACGCTGGCCGATCTCGGCGACCGGCAGCGAGGCGTCCTCCTGCACCACGGCGAGGATCTTGCGGTCGATGGCGTCCATACTGTCGTTCCCTGAAATGTGAGAATAAATTACTCGGCAATCTCGATTTATTAGAAGTTAATTCTATTATGCCGGGCGTGGTAACAATTATATAGAAAAAAATTCTATTTTCAAGTTCGGCCATCGCCGACGCATTCGACCTCAGCCGGCCCGCTCGCGCAGGAACGCGTCCACCTCGGCGCGGGTCGCTGCGCCCATCAGCCCGCCGAAGCGCATGCACTTGATCGCGGCCGCCGCCGCGGCAAAACGCATGGCTCCGGCCGTGTCGGCCGTCTCGGCCAGCGCCACGGTGAAGGCGCCGTGGAATGCATCGCCCGCACCCAATGTGTCGATGGCATCGATTTTGAATGCATCCATGTGGCGTATCGCGCCGCGCTCGAGCCAGTCGATGCCGTTCGGTCCGTCGGTCACCGCCAGGAAGCCTTCGTAGAACGCGGCAAGCTTCTCGAGACCGGCAGCGAGATCGCTCAGCCCGGTACTGGCGCGCAGCGCATCGGCCGAGGCGATCACGTGCGTGCAGAGCTTGAGCAGCGGATCGTCCAACGGCCCCGCCCGGTCGAAATCGAGCACACGCGGGATGCCGCGCGCGATCGCCTCCCGTGCGATCGGCGTGACGAAATCGGGATAGCGGTTGTCGAGCAGCACGGCATCGATATCCGCCACAGGTGCGCGGACGTCGTCCGGCGCAACAGCGCCCAAGTTCGTACCGCGCCGCGTCGCGATCATCTTCTCCCCGGCGGCGTCGATCATGATCAGCGACACCGACGAAAGGCCGTCCGGCACGCGCACGGCGTAGCGGCAATCGATGCCTTCATGTTCGAGCGTGGCCACGATGCGGTTGGCGACTTCGTCGTCGCGGCTGCCGATCGGGCCGGCATAGCGCACCGCAGCGCCGAGCCGCGCCGCCGCGACCGCCGCATTGCCGGCCTGTCCGCCGGTGGTAATGAGGAACTGCGACGCTTGGGCCTTGGTGCCCGGCGCGGGGAAGGCATCCACGCGCATGACGATGTCCTGCACAGCGCCGCCGGCGCACAAAACGCGCGCGGTTCGGGGGGCTTCCGTTTGGGCGTGTTCAGTCAAAGCCGACTTCGCCTTCCACCCAGGCGCGGATGATGTGGTGCGCGATCGCCATCGGCGGTGGCGTGGTGAGGCCATCTCTATGCCGGCGCATCAGCATGGTCGCGACTTCATCCTTGCTGAACCAGCGCGCACCCTCGAGTTCGGCGTGATCGATTGCGATGTCGCGCGTCACCGCCTCGGCATGGGCGCCGATCATCAGCGAGGAGGGGAAGGGCCAGGGCTGCGACGCGAAATATTTCACGCGGCCGCAACGGATGCCGGCCTCTTCCAGTGTTTCGCGGTGCACGGCATCCTCGATCGATTCGCCCGCCTCGATAAAACCGGCGAGGCACGACCACATGGTCGGTACGAAACGCTGCGAGCGGCCGAGCAGGCAATTGTCGCCGTCGACCGCGAGCATGATCACGACAGGATCCGTGCGCGGGAAATGCTGCGCCTTGCATTGCGGACAGTCTCGCCGCCAGCCGGCCTCGACCGCGCGCGTCGGCGCGCCGCAATTGGGGCAGAAGCGATGGCGCAGGTGCCAGTGTAGCACCGACTTGGCTTCGGCGATCGGCGCGAGATGGTGAGGATCGGTCAGCCCCTCCACCGCGATCGAGCGCAGATCGGTGACGACCAGATCGTCGCGCGCCTTCAGCGCTTCTGCGGCCTGCGGCGAGAGCCCGACGCCGAAGCGCGCGGCGTCATCGTTCAGCCCGAGGAAGACGGTTTCCGTGGGCGCACCGAGTGCGCGCGCTTCGTCCAAGGTGAAGGTCGCCTCGTGCATAGGCGCGGATTTTTTCAGCACGATCAGGTCGCCGCCCATCACATAGGCTCGCGCATGCGGATCGGCGGCGAGCGCAGCAAGGCCTGCCTCGTCGGAACGCCGGTCGGCCGCGCGCACGACGCGGCTGGTGGTGTAACCGAGAATCGGTTTGGGGCCGAAATCGGGGCGGGGCGACATTGGCCGGGAAACTGGCACGGACGGTGAGTCTGTGCAATGCGGCTTCGGCTGTTGTCTCAACCCTGATCCGTGATCGGCGCAATACTGAGCGCGCGCCGCAACCCGCCAATAAGACCGTTGCGCACGTTCGGCTTGTAGGCGGTGGCTGGAACAGTGCCCCACACCGGCTTCGGCCAGGCGGGATCGCTGTGCCGGCGTGCGATCACGTGAACGTGCAGTTGCGGCACGACATTGCCGATGGCCGCGATGTTGAGCTTCTCGCATTCGGTGGCGTGCTTGAGCGCCTGCGCGGCTTGCGCGATTTCACCCATGAGCTGGATCTGCTCGTTTTCTTCTAGGTCGATGATTTCAATCAGCGCGGCCCGCCGCGGCACCAGGACCAGCCAGGGGTAATTGGCGTCATTTGACAACAGCACGCGCGACAGCGGCAGGTCACCGACGGGGGTCGTGTCGGCAGTAAGCTGCGGGTGGAGGGACCATGTCGCTTCGGTCATCGTGCTGCCTCCCGTCATACCCGCGCAAGCGCGCTATGGCATCGCTTGGCCGGGACGGCAAGGCCATAAGCTTGCTTTCTCTTCCCTTTGGCCCGATATAGGGCCCGGGAGGTTGGCGGTGGACGAGCCACTCGCCAACCGGGTCAGGTCCGGAAGGAAGCAGCCCTAACGAGCACGGATCGGGTCGCTCGTCAGCCTCCCACCCCTTATCCACGGATAGCTTGGGCGTGAGGGCTCGCGCGCCGCACCGGCGGGTGGCCTCCGCCGCCCGGGCTTGTCAGAATGGAAGCGATGAGCGAGCCCGCGAACCCGGCCGATCCTGGTTCCGCCCCGGCCGAGGCGCCGGCCGGCGGCTACCGTGTGCTCGCCCGCAAATACCGCCCCGCCAGCTTCGACGACCTCATCGGCCAGGAGCCGATGGTGCGCACGATCTCGAATGCCTTCGAGACCGGCCGAATTCCGCAGGCCTGGATCCTCACCGGCGTGCGCGGGGTGGGCAAGACCACCACTGCCCGCATCCTCGCGCGCGCGCTCAATTACGAACTGCCCGACGGCTCGGTGAAGGGACCGACCGTTAACATGCCCGTGATGGGCCTGCATTGCCAGGCCATCATCGAAAGCCGCCACATCGACGTCCTGGAGATGGATGCGGCCTCGCACAATTCCGTCGATGACGTGCGCCAGATCAACGACGCGATCCGTTACGCGCCGGTGTCGGCGCGCTACAAGGTCTATATTCTCGACGAAGTGCACATGCTTTCGGGCGCGGCCTTCAACGCGCTGTTGAAGACACTGGAAGAGCCGCCGCCGCACGCGAAGTTCATCTTCGCTACGACTGAAATCCGCAAAGTGCCCGTGACGGTGCTGTCGCGCTGCCAGCGTTTCGACCTGCGTCGCGTCGATGCCGCCGTGCTGGTGAAGCATCTCGCCGCCATCGCCGCCAAGGAGAAGGTCGAGATCGAGGACGCGGCGCTGGCGCTGATCGCGCGCGCGGCGGAAGGCTCTGTGCGCGATTCATTGTCGCTGCTCGACCAGGCGATCGCCCATGCCGGCGCCGAAACAGGCGCCGGCCAAGAAAAGATGCTGGCCGGCCCTGTGCGCGCCGAGGACGTGCGCCAAATGCTGGGACTGGCCGACCGCGTGCGCGTGGTCGATCTGTTCGAACATCTGATGAAGGGCGACATCGCCGCCGCGCTCGCCGAGCTGCGTGCGCAATACGACATCGGCGCCGACCCGGCGGTGGTGTTGTCGGACCTCGCCGACTTCACCCATTTCGTCACCCGCGTGAAGGTGGTGCCTTCGGTCGCCGACGACGTTTCGCTGTCGGAGGCCGAGCGCCTGCGCGGGCGCGGATTCGCCGCGCAATTGTCGATGCGCGTGCTGTCGCGCTGTTGGCAGATGCTGCTCAAGGGCGTCGGCGAGGTGCAGGCGGCGGGCAAGCCGGTCGCCGCCGCCGAGATGGTGCTGGTGCGCATCGCCTATGCCGCCGATCTGCCGACGCCGGACGAAGTCGTGCGC
>JAKAHJ010000074.1 GCA_021815055.1 Pseudomonadota bacterium
TGAAGCTCAAGCCGATCAATCGAGAGGCAAGACCGTTGCTTGGCCGCGCGCGTCTGTCGGGCGCGCGCGGTATTCCTGGATGGATTCGGCTTGCCGGGGACCTTGCGTCGTCGAGCCGCGAATTTGACGGCACTGTCAACGATCAACGTCGCAGACGCTGCCGGCGTCTCGTCGCGACCGGGAAACAGCCGTCGCTTCGGCTGCGCGAGCTGCCAATCAAATAGCCTACTGCCCCCTTTTCGCCTGGCTGGCAAAGCGCCGCGCTTCCTCCGCCGCGCGGAACAGAGCCTTCGCCTTGTTGACGCATTCCTGCTGCTCGGCATCCGGGTTGGAATCCGCGACGATGCCGGCGCCGGCCTGCACATACATCTTACCGTCCTTGACGAGCGCGGTGCGCAGCACGATGCAGGTGTCCATCTCGCCGGCGGCCGAGAAATAGCCGACGCAGCCGGCATAGAGCCCGCGCTTTTCCTTCTCCAATTCGTCGATGATCTCCATGGCGCGCACCTTGGGCGCGCCGGAGACGGTGCCGGCCGGAAAGCCGCCCACAAGCGCGTCGAGCACGTCGCGGTTCTTCGCGAGCCTGCCCTCGACATTGGAGACGATGTGCATGACGTGGCTGTAGCGCTCGACGAAGAACTGGTCGGTGACTTTCACCGTGCCGATCTCGGCCACGCGGCCGACATCGTTGCGGCCGAGGTCGAGCAGCATCAGGTGCTCGGCGCGCTCCTTCGGATCGGCGAGCAGTTCTTCTTCCAGCGCCTTGTCCTCGTGCGGCGTGAGGCCGCGCGGCCGCGTGCCGGCGATCGGACGGATGGTCACGACATCGTGGCTGACTTTGACCAGAATTTCCGGGCTGGATCCTGCGACGGCAAAGCCGCCGAAGTCGAGGAAATAGAGATAGGGCGAGGGATTGGTGCGTCTCAGTGCACGATAAAGCGAAAACGGCGGCAGCGTGAAGGGCGCCTCGAAGCGCTGCGCCAGCACGATCTGGAAGGCGTCGCCCGCCGCGATGTACTCCTTGGCGCGGGCGACCATGGCCCTGTATTCGGCCGGTGTCGTGTTCGACCGCGGCGGCACGTCGAGCGGGCCTTCGTCGTATTCGGCCAGCGACTTGTCGAGCGGCCGGTCGAGGCTTTCAACCACGTTCGACAAGCGTTCGATCGCGCGCGCGAGCGCGGCCTTCGCGTCGAGGCCAGGTTCGGGGCGCACCGGCGTGACCACGGTCATGGCGTCCTTCACCGTGTCGAACACCACAATGATGGTCGGGCGCACCATCACGGCGTCGGGAATCCCGATCGGGTCGGGATTGGGCGCCGGCAATTCCTCCATCTGCCGCACCATGTCGTAGCCGAGATAGCCGAACACGCCGGCCGCCATCGGCGGCAGGCCTTCGGGCAGGGCAATACGGCTTTCGTTGACGAGCGCGCGCAGCGCCGTGAGTGGCGGGTCGGGGCAGGGCACAAAGGTATCGGGCTTTGCCCGTGCCGAACGATTGATCTCGGCCGCCGTTCCATTGCTGCGCCAGATCAGGTCGGGGTCGAGACCGATGACGGAATAGCGCCCGCGCACCGCGCCGCCTTCCACCGACTCGAGCAGGAAGCTCATGGGTTTTGAGCCGCCGAGCTTGAGATAGGCCGAGACCGGCGTTTCCAAATCGGCGACCAGCGTGGTCCACACCACCTGCGGCTCGCCGCGTGCATAACGTTCGGCAAAAGCCTGTTCGGAGGGTTCGATCTGCATGGCTAGATTATCGCGTCGCGATTGGTCGGCGCACGATTTCGCCGCGCACTCAGAGTGCTCCCCTCCCCCTTATGGGGAGGGGTCGGGGGTGGGGGTCCATTTGACACGGAAGCTCGTTGCCTCGCCGCATCACCCCCCTCCCTAACCCTCCCCCACAAGGGGGGAGGGGACAGGCTGCGGACTGCGGCTCGCTCTGTTCCCGCACTCACTGATTGCTGCCGCCGACGACCTGGTTGAGCGCCGTCTGGTTGATCTTGACGCCGTATTCGCTTTCCAGCCGCGCGATATATTCGCCGATGAGGTCGTCGGCATAGGAATTCTTGAGCTGGCGTTCAAGCGCCTTGGATTGCGCCGAGTTGGCGTCGAAACTCGGAATGGTGACCTCGGTCACCTGGAAAACGTACTGCTGGGTTTCGCTGGCGCCTTCGGCGGTGCCGGCGGCGCCCTTGGCCGTTCTAAACACGGCGTCGACCAGTTTGGCCGGCGCATTCGACGCGGGGCGGCCGCGCTGCAGATCGGCGGCCTTCTCGAGCTTGACGCCGTTGTCGGTCGCAAGCTGCGCGAGCGCGGTGCCGGCCTTGAGCTTGCCGAGAATGTCCTCGGCCTTGGCCTTCAGTCGCTTGGCGATCTCGTCGTCGCGCCAGCGCGCTTCGACTTTGTCTTTCACGTCGTCGAGCGGGCGGTCATGCGACGGCGTGATGCCGTTGACGTCGAAATAGAGATAGCCGCCATCCGGCATCTGCAGCGCTTCGTTGTCGACGCCGACATCGCTGGCGAAGGCCGGGTTGATCACGTTCGGCGAGCGCGGCAGCGCGGCCACCGGCTTGCCGTCGGGCGCGCGGCCGGAGCGGTCGACCGCATCGATGACGATGGCCTTCAGCCCGAGCTTTTTGGCGGTCTCGGTGAGCGTCGCGCCGCCCGCGCGCTCGTCCTCAACCTTGTCGCGCAAGGTGCCGATCTTGTTGCGCGCCCGGCTTTCGGCGATCTCGCGCTTGATCGTCGGCGCCATCTCTTCGTAGCTCTTTTCCTGGCCCGGCTCGATCTTCGTGGCCATGATCAGCACGGTGCCGAAGCGGCCTTTCACCGGCTCACTGATCTGGTTGACCGGCAGCGCGAAGGCGGCGGCGGCCACCGCGGGATCGATCACCTGCGCCTTGGTCACCAGACCGAGGTCGGTGTCCGACGCTGTTAGCCCGCGTTCCTTGGCGATCTCGTCGAAGGTCGCTCCCTTCACGATGCGCTCGCGCGCCGCCGCGGCGTCTTCCGGCTTCTGGAACACGATCTGGCGCAGCTCGCGCTTTTCGGGCGTGCCGTATTTGTCCTTGTGCTGCTCGTAATAGGCCTTGGCATCGGCGTCCGACACGTCTTCGGGCTTGGCGAGTTCGGCCGGCGACAGTTCGAGCAAAGTGAGCTTGCGGTATTCCGGCGCCCGGAACAGCACCTTGCGCTCGTCGAAATATTTACTGAGCTGTTCCGGCGTGGGCGCCGGGATGTCGCCGGCCTGCGCCGGTCCGAGCGCGAGGAATTCGATGTCGCGGCGCTCGTTCTGGAACTGGTTGATTGCCTGCAGCATGGCGGCGGGCACTGTCATCTCCCCGCTGACCGTCTGCGCGATCTCCCGCCGCAGCGAGACGCGGCGCTGCTCGTCGACGAAGCGGGCCTCGGTATAGCCTGCGTTGCGGATGAGCTGTTCGAAACGGTCGCGGTCGAACTGGCCGTTGACGCCTTGGAAGGCCGGGTCGGTCGTGATGCGCTTGGCGATTTCCGCATCGGAAAGCCCCAGCCGCAATTTGTGCGCCTGCTCGTCGAGCGTGGTTTCGGCGATCATCTGGCCGAGGATCTGGCGATCGAGCCCGAGCGCGCGGGCCTGATCGGGCGTGATCGGCCGGCCTGCCTGCCGGCTGAGCTGCTGGATGCGGTCGTTATAGTACTGGCGGAACTGTTCGATCGAAATTTCCGAGCTGCCGATATCGGCGACCGTGTTGCGGCCGACGCCACGGAAAATGTCGCCGATGCCCCAGATCGCGAAGCTGACGACCAGGAAGCCCATGATGACGGCCATGATGGCCTTGCCGACCCAGGTCGAGGTGGCTTTGTGGATACCGCGGAGCATGCGCGCGCTTCTTCTTCGTCGGTTAACGGAAAATCGATGACGGAATGGCCGCGCTCTTTTAAGCCGCGTAGCAACGGCCTGCAACTCGAGAAGGATCGGCCTGCGACCGGCGGCGCACTGGCGTTGTGGCGGCCGGTCTGGTAACCGCAGCCGCAAAAGGGGACCACAAGATGGCGGCTGAGATTGTGCGCCCGCTGGTCGCGGGCAACTGGAAGATGAACGGGCTGGCCGCATCTGCCGGCGAACTGGAAAAATTCATCGCCGGAGCGCCGCCGCTTGCCGGCAAGGCCGATTTGATAATCTGCCCGCCCGCCACGCTGATCGCCGGTTTTGCCGGGATGGCGCGGAGTTCCGCCGTCGCGATCGGCGGGCAGGACTGCCACGCCGAGCCATCCGGCGCCCATACCGGGGATATTTCAGCCGAAATGCTGGCCGATGCCGGAGCGAGCGCGGTGATTGTCGGCCATTCCGAGCGGCGCATGGACCATCGCGAGACCGACGGCCAGGTTTGCGCCAAGGCGCAGGCCGCCTGGCGGGCCGGGCTCACGGCCATCGTCTGCGTCGGCGAGCAACGGACCGAGCGCGATGCCGGGGAGACGCTGGGGGTGATCGACCGCCAGCTCGGCGGCTCGCTGCCGGACGGCGTCACGGCGGCCAATCTGGTGGTCGCCTATGAGCCGATCTGGGCGATCGGCACGGGATTGACCCCGACCGCGGCGGACGTCGCCGAAGTGCATGGTTTCATCCGCGAAAGGCTCACCGAGCGGTATGGTCCGGCGGGCGCGGGGGTGCGCATTCTCTATGGCGGCTCGGTGAAGCCGTCGAACGCCAAGGAGCTTTTATCGGTTGCCGACGTAAATGGCGCGCTGGTCGGCGGCGCCAGCCTGAAAGCGGCCGATTTCCTCGGTATTGCCGAGGTTTACCGGTAGGCGGGGTGGAAATCGGCGGTCCGATCGTGTACAGACCGCCGCGCATTCCTATATGGAGCACGGCGCTGTCCCTGCGCGGGCGGCTTGGCGTGTCGTTTTGAACGGATCGTGTCCCTCATGCAGCATGTGATCATTGTCATTCATTTGATGCTGGTGCTCGCCCTGATTGGCGTGGTGCTGCTGCAGCGCTCCGAAGGCGGCGGGCTCGGCATCGGCGGCGGCGGCGGTTTCATGACCAGCCGCGGCACCGCCAATGTGCTCACCCGCGCGACCGCGATCCTGGCGGGGCTGTTCTTCGTCACCAGCCTGTTGCTGTCGATTCTGGCCGGCATGGGGCGCCAGCCGAGCTCGATCCTGCAGGGTGGTACGGCGGTGCCGACGGCACCGGGCGGTGCGCCGCCTCTCGGTGACGGGAAGGGTGGTCTGCTCAACCAGCTCCAAGGACCGCCGGCGGCGCCCACAACCCCGGCGGCGCCCTCGGGACCGCAGGTTCCACAATCGAAGTAAGGCGCGTCACAGGAGGGGCCGGGAAAAACCGGCCCTTCCGCGTTACAGACGTGAACATCGTGCCGGCTTCCGCCGGACGGCCTGATAATGCATGTTAATTCGGCAGTCTATGTCATGAAAAATACACCACAAATTCGACATGCGCACAGGCGCAGAGCGGCCTTGAGCTTTTCGCGCTCGTCGAATCGTGCGGGCCCCGCTAAAGGTTAAGCCCCATGGCGCGGTACATTTTCATCACCGGCGGCGTGGTCTCCTCACTCGGCAAAGGTCTCGCATCGGCGGCGCTCGGCGCGGTCCTGCAGGCGCGCGGCTACAAGGTGCGGCTGCGCAAGCTCGACCCCTATTTGAACGTCGATCCGGGCACCATGTCGCCGTACCAGCACGGCGAGGTTTTCGTCACCGACGACGGCGCCGAGACCGATCTCGACCTCGGCCATTATGAGCGCTTCACGGGACGGCCGGCGACCCGCCAGGACAACATCACCACCGGGCGGATCTACCAGGACATCCTCACCCGCGAACGGCGCGGCGACTATCTCGGCGCGACCATCCAGGTGATCCCGCACGTCACCAACGCCATCAAGGACTTCATCCGCGACGGCAATGACGGCTTCGACTTCGTGCTGTGCGAGATCGGCGGCACGGTGGGCGATATCGAAGGATTGCCGTTCTTCGAGGCGATCCGCCAGCTCGGCAACGAATTGCCGCGTCACCACGCGATCTATATCCACCTCACGCTGCTGCCCTACATCCCGAGCGCGGGCGAACTCAAGACCAAGCCGACCCAGCATTCGGTCAAGGAACTGCGCTCGATCGGTATCCAGCCCGATATTCTGTTATGCCGCACCGACCGCCCGATTCCTGAAGGCGAGCGGCGCAAGCTCGCGCTGTTCTGCAATGTACGCCCGAGCGCGGTGATCGAGGCGCGCGACGTCGACAACATCTATGCCGTGCCCGAGGCCTATTCGGCCGAAGGGCTCGACCGCGAAGTGCTGGCGGCCTTCGGCATCGAGCCGCGCCAGCCCCCCGAGCTCGAGCGCTGGCGCGTGATCAACGAGCGCGTCCGCAATCCGGAAGGCGACGTCACCATCGCCATCGTCGGCAAATATACCGGCATGAAGGACGCCTATAAGTCCCTGATCGAGGCGCTGTCGCACGGCGGCATCGCCAACAAGGTCAAAGTCAACCTCGACTGGATCGAGTCGGAAGTATTCGAGAACGAGGACCCGGCACCCTTCCTCGAGCACGTCAACGGCATCCTGGTGCCGGGCGGCTTCGGCCAGCGCGGCGCCGAAGGCAAAATCCGCGCGGCGCAGTTCGCGCGCGAGCGCTCAGTGCCCTATTTCGGCATTTGTTTCGGCATGCAGATGGCGTGCATCGAGGCGGCGCGTAACCTGTGCGGCATCGCGGAGGCCAATTCGACCGAGTTCGGGCAGACAGCAGAGCCGGTGGTCGGCCTGATGACCGAATGGCTCAAGGGCAATGAATTGCAGCGCCGTACGGCGAGCGGCGATCTCGGCGGTACCATGCGGCTCGGCGCCTATAACGCCGTTCTATCGCGCGGCAGCCGCGTGGCGCAGGTCTACGGCGCGACCGAAATCTCCGAGCGCCACCGCCACCGCTACGAGGTCAACACGGCCTACAAGGGCCGGCTCGAACAGCATGGCATGCGCTTCTCCGGCATGTCGCCCGACGGCATCCTGCCGGAGATCGTCGAGTACGACGACCATCCCTGGTTCATCGGCGTGCAATTCCACCCCGAGCTGAAATCGCGGCCGTTCGAGCCGCATCCCTTGTTCGCCTCCTTCATCGGGGCGGCGGTGGAGAGAAGCCGGCTGGTGTAATTCGAAGCCCGCCGCCCAATACAGGGCATCGATTTCACTCCGCCTCCAAGATTAATTCGCGGCCATCTTAGTCGGCGCCGGGCAACCTTGAATCGGCATGCGCGTTGAGAGTTTAGGGGCATAAAAAGCACGGAAATGCCAAGGAGACGTAAAATGCGTCATATTCTGATGGCGGCCGCCATTGCGGCCGTCGGATTTGCCGCGTCGGGTCCGGCGCTCGCCCAAATGGGTCCACAGCCGTCCTATCAGCCTGGAGGACCGGCTCAGGTAAACGGTTGGTGCAAGGTAGTGACCGACCATTACCTGGGCAGCCAACTTTACGGCTTCTACCGGCCGTGCGCAGGTCCCGCGATGGCATATGCGCCGGGGACGGCACATCATAACCGGTGGATGCAAGACCGGCGGTGAAGTTTTCCGGGCCGCGCGTGCAGCGCCTTGCATTTGCCGCGGGGCGCTGTCCGTGTCAGGCCCATGGCGCAAAGCGCCCGCCCAAGGATCCGTGACCGCACCGACGTCATTCGCGGGCGGCGCGCTAACCGTCGTTCGGTCGTCACTTTTGTTGCGAACCGTCTTGCGGCATCATCGGCTGCCGGCATCGCGGCCGGCCCGAACACCATGGAACGCCGATGCCTGGCGGCCTCGATCACATCGTCCACGCCGTGCGCGATCTCGACGCGGCCGCCGACCTTTACCGGAGTCTCGGCTTCACTGTCGGCGCGCGCAACAAGCACCCCTGGGGCACGCATAACCACATCGTGCAAATGCCGGGCTTTTTCATCGAGCTTTTGACGCTCGCCGAGCCCGACAAGCTCAGCGACGATGGTTTCTCTCAGATGTTCGGCGCCTATGCCCGTGACTTTACCGAGCGCCACGAAGGCCTCGCGCTGCTCATTCTGGAATCGCAGGATGCGCGTGCCGACGAGACCGCCTTCCGCGCCGCCGCTATAGCCGCGTCCGACGTGATGCGGTTCGAGCGCGAAGGCAGGCGGCCGGACGGCTCGCCCGTTAAGGTGGCCTTTTCGCTCGCCTTCGCCGAAGACAAACTCGCACCGGAGATCCACTTCGCCACCTGCCAGCAGCATTATCCGGAGAATTTCTGGAATCCGGCCTTTCAAAAGCACGCCAACAGCGTCATCGGCGTCGCGGGCGTGGTCGTGGTGGCGGCGGCGCCGGCGCAGCACCGAGCTTTTTTCGAGACATTCACCGGCGCGCCGGCCCGGGAGAGCGAGGGCGGCTTTTCCGTTGCGACGCCGCGCGGCGTCATCGACGTGGCGACGCCGGAAGCCTTCGTGCGCCGGTTCGGGGTCAAGGCGCCGGATGTGAGCCGCGGCGCGCGCCTTGCGGCGCTGCGCTTTCGAACCGCCGATGCGGAACTCGTCCAGGCCGGCCCGGATTTCGTCGGTATCGCCGGACTCTATGCCGGCAACGCGACCGTCATCGGGGCCGACGATGCTTTGGGTGCGGTGCTGGTATTCGAACCGGCCGAGGCCCGTTGAACGGCCGGTTTCGACCACCGGCCGCGAACGGGTGGCTGCAATAGCGACCGCAAGGTGCTATGTTTCAAGTATGAACCGTCATCAGCGCGACATGACCACGACGGCCGCCGAGGGCTTGCCCCGGCGACGCTTTACCGTGGCCGAGTTGGAGCAGATGACCGCGGCCGGCATCCTTGACGAGGACGAGCGCATCGAACTGATCGGGGGGGAGATCGTTCCGATGTCGCCCAAAGGCAATCGACACGAAATGCTGAAGGCCGCGCTCAACCTCCATTGGGCGAGCCGGCTTCCAGCCGATCTATTGTTTGTGACCGAAACCACGTTTCGATTGTCCGTGGACACTTATCTCGAACCGGATTTCGTCTTTTACGCAAGGGACGTCGGCATTAGGCGGCTTAGCGCCGAGAACGCACTGCTCGTTGTCGAGCTTGCCGATTCGAGCCTCGGCTACGATTTCGGGCGCAAGGCTGGCCTCTATGCCGGGTTCGGTATCCGTGAGCTTTGGGTGATCGACGCGGTCAGCCTGCAAACCCACATCCATCGCGACCCGACTCCGCAAGGCTACCAGGCGGTCTTAACCGCGCCGTCCGATCGGCGCATCGTCCCGCAAACAGCGCCCGACCTCGCGGTCACCCTCGCCGCACTCGAACTGCTGTAACGATAACGGCCACCGCCGGCATTGCTATAGCCGCATGGCTTGCCGGTTGACCGCGCCAATTTGCCGCTCCATGGTCCGCCGCAGGCGAGGACCCATTGAGCGAGCAAACCCCTAACTCCATCGTGAAGATCGGCCAACTGCGCTTCGGCAATGACCTGCCGCTGGCGCTGATCGCCGGGCCGTGTCAGCTCGAAGGCCGGGCGCATGCGCTGGAAATGGCGTCCGCGCTCAGGGAAATCGCCGCCAGGGTCGGCATCGGCCTCGTCTTCAAAACCTCGTTCGACAAGGCCAACCGCACCTCGGCCAAGTCCGCGCGCGGCATGGGACTTGACGCCGCGCTGCCGGTCTTTTCCGAAATCCGCGAAAGCCTGAAACTGCCGGTGCTCACCGACGTGCACGACGCCGGGCAATGTGCGCGCGTTGCCGAGGCGGTCGACGTGCTGCAAATCCCCGCCTTTCTCTGCCGCCAAACCGATCTTCTGATCGCGGCCGCCCGGACCGGCAAGGTCGTCAATGTGAAAAAGGGCCAGTTCCTTGCGCCCTGGGACATGCAGAACGTGGTGGCCAAGATCACCGGCACGGACAACCGCAACGTGCTGGTGACCGAGCGCGGCGTCTCGTTCGGCTACAACACGCTCGTCTCCGACATGCGCGCGCTGCCGATCCTCAAACGCACGACCGGGGCGCCGGTGATCTTCGATGCTACTCATTCGGTGCAGCAGCCGGGTGGGCAGGGCACCTCTTCGGGCGGCGAGCGCGAATTCGTGCCGGTGCTGGCGCGCGCCGCGGTCGCCGTCGGCGTCGCCGGCGTCTTCATCGAGACCCATCAGGATCCCGACCATGCGCCTTCGGACGGCCCCAACATGCTGCCGCTCACGGAGATGGAACCGCTGTTGGCCCGGCTCATCGATTTCGATCGCCTCGCGAAAGTCTGACGCGGTGCACTCGTTGCGATGACGCGCACCCTCAATCTCATTGCGATCGTCGTTTTCGCAAGCTCGCTCTATATGCGCTCGACCGATCCGGTCATTCCGCAGATCGCCTTCGGGTTGCAGGTCGAGCCGGCGACCGCCGCGCTTCTGACCACCGCTTTCACCTTGCCTTATGCGCTGGTACAGCCGGTCCTGGGCGCGCTCGCCGACATGTTCCGCAAGTCGCGGCTGATGCTGCTCTGCCTGTTCATCCTGACCGCGGCGACGCTGGTGTGCGGCTTCGCACCGAACTTCGAAGTTCTGGTGACCGCGCGCATGATCGCGGGCCTTGCCGCCGGCGGCGTGGTGCCGATTGCTTTCGCGCTCGTCGGCGACAAGATTCCGGTGGCGGAACGGCAGGTGGCGATGGGCCGCCTGCTGTTCGCGATCATGACGGGAAATCTTTTGGGCGCGACCTGCGCGGGCGTGGTGAGCGACCTCGTCGGCTGGCGCGGCGTGTTCTACGTATTGAGCGGCTTCGGCGCACTTGTGCTGGCCGTGGTGGTGCCGGGGTTTCGCGGATTCAAGGAGGCGACCGGCCGTTTCCATCTCACGACGCTCGTGGGGAACTACCGCGCGATCTTCCGCAATCCGCTGGCGAAGATCTGTTTCGGCGCCGTATTCTGCGAAGCGGTGTTCATGTACGGCGTGTTTCCGCACATCGCGACCATGATGCATCAGGCCGGCGAGACGCGCGCGTCGATCGCCGGCATCGTGATCGCCGGCTTCGGCATCGGCGGCGCGCTCTACGGCGTGTTTGTGTCGCGCCTGCTACGCCGGCTGGGCGAGACCTGGATGATGCGGATCGGCGGCACGATCATGGGGCTGTGCCTGCTGGGAATCGCCGCGCGCGCGCCCTGGCCGGTCGAATTCGGCAATTTCCTCGTGCTCGGCTTCGGCTTTTACATGCTGCATGCCGTGATCCAGATCTATGCGAGCGAACTCGCGCCGGCCGCGCGCGGCTCGGCGATGGCGCTGCACTCGTTCTTCTTTTTTCTCGGGCAGGCCGCCGGTCCGATCGTTTACGGCGCCGGACTGCAATCCATCGGCATAGCGCCGATCCTGGTGTTCGGCGCCTTCGTGCTCGTCGGAGTCGGTCTCGTTTGCGCGCACTATCTGCGGCGCGAGTCATAAGGTTCTTGTTAACCGCGACATGCGGCCGCAGCGCAAAATCGGCGTCGATTCATTGACACGATTTCGCAAATGCACAAACTCAACGCGCAGAATTTGCCGGGGCGCTTTGCTTGCGGGGAACGGGTTACGAGCGGCAAGCGGGACGATCTTCGCGTTCGCATTGCACGTTTATTCCTCTTATCTGCCGCATACGCGTGCAGTCCCAGGCGATTTGCATTGAGTCGCGTAATTGATTTGGCGAAGGAGGGGCGATGGTGAGCGCGACGAAACACATTTTTCTTGTATCTACTTTCCTGGCCGTCCCGGCGCTGCTTGCCGGGGGTCCAACTCAAGCGCAAGCAGAAGACGTCGTCGGCCATGTTCCGTCGTATACGCGCGCTTCCGCCGGCACGACCGGTCCGGGCGTGAGCAGGCTTCCGCTCATCAGCGAATCGGTATTCCCGCTCGGCGGTACGACCTCGGTGCTGCGGGCTCCGCGCGGGACGCCCGGCGCGGCGTCGGCGCCATCCGGCGGACCGGGTAACGGCAAAGTAAGCGAAGAAGTCGGTCCGAGTGCGTTCGGTACCGAAAATTGGCCGTTCACGCATGCCCGCGTAGCGAACACGAATATCGGCTTTGGGAGCCCACTGGAACGGGTCCCGGTGACAGGATTCCCTTTCCGGGCCACCGGCAAGCTGGTCATGAGCAAGGGAAGCAGCACGTATGTCTGCAGCGCATCGTTGATCAAGAAGGGCCTGGTGGTGACCGCGGCCCACTGCGTCTTCGATTACGGCAAGAAACAGGCGGGCTGGCTGACCAATATTCGTTTCTATCCGGCCAATGTTTCGAACACCTTCTCGGCGACGCAGCCTTACGGCGAGTTTACGGCCCGAAAAATCTACATCCCAGATGTCTATTACAAAGGCACCGACACATGTGAGTCCGGCGCTGTCGGCGTCGTGTGCAACAACGACATCGCGGTGATCGTCCTCAACACCCAAAACGGAAAATACGCGGGCAATATCGTGGGCTGGTACAGCTACGGCTGGAACGGCTACTCCTACGTCACGTCGAGCCAGTTCGGAAATCAGCACGTCGCCGACATCACGCAGCTCGGCTACCCGGTGGCGTGGGACAGCGGCTACCAGATGGAGCGCAACAACAGCTTCGGCAAGCGCGTCCTCGGCACCGGCACGAACGGCAAACAATTAATCAACACCCAGCTCGGTTCGGCCATGACGGGCGGGTCGAGCGGCGGTCCTTGGGTCGTCAACTTCGGCACCAAGGCGTCTGTTACGGGCACCGCGACCGCCGGCAGCGCGCCCACGCGTCTGGTCGTGGTGGGCGTCACGAGCTGGGGCTACACGTCCACCGGACCGAAAGTGCAGGGCGCATCGTATTTCGGCCAGAACAACGAGTTCCCGAACGGCAATTACGGGGGACGCGGCGCCGGCAATATCGGGGCATTGGTCAACACCGCCTGCAGTGCATTTCCCGCGTACTGCTGAGAGCGCTCGGAAGGGCTGGCGCCGTCCGCGATGCGGACATTGCCGGCAAATGCCTCAAATTTTCGTGCGTGGCGTTGACGTCTTTGCCCGTGCGTAATTTATAGCTGTCCGAGGCAGGCCATGTATTCGAAGTTGGGTATCCATATCGCCAAAGCTGGAGCGGCCGCGGCGCTCCTGCTGCTCGGCGCAAACCTGGCTTTGGCGGAGTCATCTTCCGTGACCGGCCACGAACCGCTGCCGGACGGCTCCCGGCCCGAACCGCCGTCGTCCGGGCCGGGCCGCAGCCGATTGCCGCTGGTCGATCCGCGCGTTGTTCCTCCCGGCGTTTCCGATCCGTCGCAAAAGCCGCCAGCCGGCAAGCCCGGTGCGGCAGCGCCGGGAACGCCAGGGCAGTCTGCCCCGCCGCCGGCTCCGCATCGGTGACCAACCCGTTCGTCACCAATCCAGAGCGCGATTGTTTCAGCCGCGTCCGCGATAGGGCTGTACGCCCTGATCCGGCAACCAGACATCCTTCGGCAGACGGCCGGCCTGCCAGAACACGTCGATGGGGATGCCGCCGCGCGGATACCAATAGCCGCCGATGCGCAGCCATTTCGGTTTCAGCAGCGCGAACAGTTCCTTGCCGATGCCGACCGTGCAATCCTCGTGGAATGCGCCGTGGTTACGGAAACTGTTCAGATACAGCTTGAGCGACTTCGACTCGACGAGATAGCGCGCGGGAACATAGTCGATGACGAGAAGCGCGAAGTCGGGTTGTCCGGTGATCGGACAGAGAGTCGTGAATTCCGGCGCGGTGAAACGCGCCAGGTAGTTTGTGTCGGGGTGCGGATTGG
>JAKAHJ010000075.1 GCA_021815055.1 Pseudomonadota bacterium
CGTCTCCGCGCTTTGCGCGGAGACACCCTCCCCTTTCAGGGGAGGGATGAACGGCGTCAAGGCCGCGGCAGATTGAGCGTCGACATCCATTTCTTGGCCGCCTTTTCGGCCGCCTCGCGCACGGATTCCGGCTGCTTGGAGGCGAACAGGTCGAGGTCGGGATCGCTTGCGCCCCCGGCCTTGGAGACGATGTGCCATTTGATCGCCTCGACCGGGTTGGCGGGCGTGCCGCGGCCGGCCATGAGAATGCGCGCCAGCCGGTTCTGCGCGATCGGGCTGCCGCGCCGTGCGGCTTTCAGGAGCAGTTGCGCGGCGGCAGCCTCGTCCTTGGACACGCCCGTGCCGTTGAACTCGCCGATCGCGAATTCGACCATGGCGTCGAGATTGCCGGCGAGCGATGCGACGCGCATCAGCCCCATCGCCCGTCTGATATCCTTCGGCACGCCGCGCCCTTCCTTGTACAGCGTGGCGAGCGCGTATTGCGCCTCGGGATTGCCCTCTTGGGCGGCCTTCTCGAAGAGCGCGGCCGCCTTTGCGGGGTCCTGCATGACCTGCTGACCCTTCAGGTAGAGCAGGCCGAGATCGTAGGCTGCCAGCGGCTGGCCGAGCCCGGCGGCCCGTTCGAGCAGGCGTGTCGCGTCTTCGAAATTGCGCGGCACGCCGCGGCCGGCGATTTCGAACATGGCCAGCGCGAACATGGCGTTGCGGTCGCCGCGGTCCGCGGCGAGCTTGTACCACTCGGCCGCCTTGCCGTCGTTGTGGCCGACGCCGAAGCCTTGGGCGTAGAGTTCGCCCAGAAGGGTCATGGCCACCGGATCGCCTTGCTGGGCGCGCTTGGTCGCCTCCGCGAAGGCGGTCAGATAGTAGCCGCGCTGAAAGGCGCCGTAGGCGAGATCGACACCGCCCTGATCGGCCTTTCCGGCAGCGGCCGGTTTTGCCGGCGGCGAAGGCTTGGCGGCCGGTTGCGCCAGGAGCGGCGCCGGCGTGACCAGCATGAGGAAGGCGACGACCGCCCAAGTTGAGCGCCGTCCCGCCATCATGCCGCCGTCTCCGGCAGGCGCATGAGCCTCATGGCTTGGGCGATGGCCCCTTCGGCCATTCCCGCGGTGCTCCACACGGAATCGCCGAGCGCGATGAAATCCGCGCCGGCTTTCGCCAGCGGTGCGACTTCCGCGAGCGTGCCGGCATAGGCGACGCAAGGGGCCTCGAAAACTTCCGCCCACCAGGCGACGCGCTCCTCGATCGCCGCGAGGCTCGGGCGGTGTCCGCCCGCACCGGGTTCCCCGAACATCACGTAATCGGCGCCCTGCTCGGCGGCGAGCATGGCGTCGTGACGGGTGGCGAGGCCGCCGCAGCCGGCGATCCGCTCCGGTTTGAGAATCTCGATCGCTTCGGTGAAGGCGCCGATATCGGACAGATGGGCGCCGTCCGCGCCAGCGCGCGCTACCAGATCGGCATGGCCGTCGAGCACGAGCGCCGCGCCGGCATCCTGCACGACGGCGGCGAGCGCCTTGGCCCGGTTGATCAGCGTGCGCTCGTCAGACGGCGCCAGGCGCAACAGCACCGCGGCCACATCGCCGGCGGCAAGTGCCGCCATCAGTGCCGCGGTAAAGTCTTGCGTGTCCTCGACCGGCGGCGTCACCAGATAGAGGCGCGTTTGCGGGCGCGGCTCGGCTTGTTTGGGTCGCGACGTCATGGTTCTCGCATGGTAGCGCAATCGGGCGGAAAATTGACCCCGGGACAGGAGCTATGTCGCAAATCCCGCAAGCGCCGTTTTGACCCGTTCGATGACGCTGTCCCAATCTCCGATCGCCGGCTGGCGGAACAGCCGCGCGCTCGGATACCACGGGCTGTCCTCGCGATCGAGCAGCCAGCGCCAGTCCTGCACCTGCGCCAGCAGGATCCAGACCGGCTTGCCAAGCGCGCCCGCCAGATGCGCCACCGCGGTGTCGACCGCGATCACGAGGTCGCATTGTTCGACGGCCGCGGCCGTGTCGGCGAAATCGGCCAGCGCCCGGTCGATCCGCGTCACGGGGAAGCCGCCGAGCGCGGCGAGATCGGCGTCGCGGTATTCGCGTTGCAGGCTGACGAAGTCAATACCGGGCACGGCAAGAAGCGGCGCGATCATTGAAAGCGTAAGACTGCGGTTGTGGTCGTTCTTGTGGTCCGGCCGCCCGGCCCATACCAGGCCCACCCGCCGCCTGCCGTTGCGCGGCAGCAGCGCGCGCCACTTTGCAATCCGATCCGCCGGCGCGCGCAGATAGGGCACGGCGTTTGGAACGGTCGCCAGCGTAGTGCGGAAGGCGAGCGGCAGACTCATCAGTGGACAATGCAGATCGAAAGGCGGCGGCACGTCGTTGCGGCCGATCATCGTGATGCCGTCGCCCGGTTCGCCGACGAGCGGCCGCAGGTTCTGGGGAATTTCGAGCAGGATCTTGCGAGCCTTGGCTTTGACCATCGGCAGGTAGCGCAACATCTGGATCGTATCGCCGAAGCCCTGTTCGGCGTGCAGCAGGATGGTCTTGCCGGCGAGGTCTTCGCCGCGCCATTGCGGCTGCGCGAAATCGCGCGGCTTGAGTTCGGTGCCGCCGCGCCAGCGCCATTCGAAGCCCTCCCAGCCGCGCGCGAAATCGCCGAGCGAAAGGCAGGCGAGCGCCTTGTTCCAATGCGCCTCCGGCATGTCCGGATCGAGCGCCAAGGCGCGCTCCAGACTGTCGAGGGCTTCGCCCGGACGGTTCAGATAGCGCAGCGCAACGCCGCGATTGACGAAAGCGGATGCATAAGGCGTGAGCGCGAGCGCGCGGTCGTAGTCGGCGAGCGCCTCGGCTATACGGTTGAGCTCCATCAGCGCATTGGCGCGATTGCCGTGGGCTTGCGCGAAGTCAGGCCGCATGGCGATCGCGCGGTCGTATTCCGATAGCGCGGCGGAAAAGTCGCGCATCGCGAAGAAGACGTTGCCGCGCGCGATCACGGCGTCGGCGTAATCGGGTTTGAGTGCGAGCGCGCGATCGCAGGCGGCCACGGCTTCGTTGAAGCGCTTGAGGTCGCGCAACGCGAGCGCGCGGCCGGCATGCGCTTCGGCGTCCTGGGCGTTGGCAGCCAAAGAAAGGTCATAGCTTGCGAGCGCCTCGGCCGGCTGCCAGCGGTCGCGCAGGAGGTGGCCGCGCTCTTTCAGCGCGGCGGCGTGAGCCGGCGCGAGCGCCAAGGCCCGATCGAAACTCGCGAGCGCCTCGTCGCCACGCTTGAGCGCGATCAGGCATTTGCCGCGATTGACCAGCGCATCCGCGTAACCGGGACGGCAGGCGAGCGCCTGCGCGTAGCTTTGCAGCGCGTCTTCGGGGCGGCCAAGCTCCAGCAGCGCATTGCCGCGATTGTTGAGCGCTTCCGGAAATTCCGGCTTGAGCGCGAGCGCCTGCGCGTAGCTGTCGAGCGCCTCGTCGCGGCGCTCGAGCGCGCGCAGCGCATTGCCGCGTCCGTTGAAGGACTCGGCATAGTCTGGCTTGAGCGCGATGGCCCGCTCATAGGCGGCGACCGCTTCCTCGTGGCGTTCGAGCACCGCCAGTACGAGACCGAAATTGGCATAGGCGGCCGGCACCCGCGCATTGACCGCAAGCGCCTGTCCGATCAGCTTCAGCGCCTCGATTGGGCGGCCGCGCTGCTGCATCAAGACGCCGTAGAGATGGAGCGCGTCGAAATTGCCGGGCGCGGCGGCAGTACTTCGCGGTACAGCGCCTCGGCCTCGCGCAATTCGCCGCGCTGATGATGGGCGGCGGCGCGGTGCAGCAGGGAAACGAGATCGGTTCTCGGCTGGGCTTGCGGGTTGGCCATGGCGACGCTGCGGCTGAGCGAATGGAACGGGACGCAACGACACCGGACGAGCGTACCGCTATAGAGCGCAGCGAATGGTTAACAGATCGTATTTTTCGGACGTCGGGGTCCCGGGCGCAGCGCAGCGGAACGCTGTGCTGCAGAACCGGGACCGTTACGACCTCCGAGCTTGTAAGGCCCCGCTCACGGCATCGGGATCGGGCCCATGTCCTTCGGCACCGCGTAGCCCTTCTGCACGGCCGGGCGCGCCGCGATGGTCTCGTACCAGCGCTTCACGTTCGGATATTGCTTGAGGTCGACGGTCTGCCACTCGAAGCGCGAAATCCACGGCCAGGTCGCGATATCGGCGATCGAATAGTCGTCGGCGAGGAATTCGCGGCCTTCCAGGCGCATATTGAGTACCTTGTACAGCCGGTGCGCGTCCTTGAGGAAACGCTCCTCGGCATAGGGCGCCTTGCCCGGATTGTATTTCACGAAATGGTGGACCTGTCCGAGCATGGGGCCGACGCCCCCCATCTGCCACATCAGCCATTCGATGGCGCGATAGCGGCGTTCGCCTTCCTTGGCGAGCAGCTTGCCGGTCTTGTCGGCGAGATAGATCAGGATCGCGCCCGATTCCATCAGCGACAGGCCGTTGTCGCGGTCGACGATGGCCGGGATCTTGTTGTTCGGCGCGATCTTGAGAAACTCGGGCGTGAACTGCTCGTTCTTGTTGATGTCGATGGCGTGCACCGTATAGGGCAGGCCGATCTCCTCCAGCATGATGGAGGCCTTGCGGCCGTTGGGCGTGGTCCAGGTGTAAAGGTCGATCACGGGGAAATTCCTTTGCGTTCTCTCCGTCATGGCCGGGGCTTGTTACGGCCATCCACGTTGTTCTTCGTGGCCAAAAACGTGGATGCCCGGCACAAGGCCGGGCATGACGACTTCGTTTACCGGAGTTTCAGCCGCGCGTCACGCGACGCACGGCGTTTTAATCAAGCCGCCTTCTTCTCCAGATCGGCTTTCCACTGACCGAGTGCAGCGAGTCCGTTCATCTTTGCGCGATGGGAAAAGGCGCGTTGCGCGGCCGCGACATTCTCGGCCTTGCCGCTCCACGCCTTCTGCGGCGCATGCTGCAGCGCGCGGCCATAGGAGAAGGTGAGGGCCCAGGGCAGATTTCCGATCTTGTTCATGGCGTCGAGATGGGCGGTGGCTTCCTCGTCCGACTGGCCGCCGGAGAGGAAGGCGATGCCCGGCACCGCGGCCGGCACGCATTCCTTGAGCATCCGCACGGTCTTCTCGGCGACTTCCTGCACGGAAGCCCGCGTGGCGCTTTTCTTGCCGGCGATCGCCATGTTCGGTTTGAGCACGATGCCTTCGAGCGCGACGCGATTGTGGAACAGCTCCTGGAATGTCTCCTTGAGCATCCAGCGGGTGACTTCGAAGCAGCGATCGATATCGTGGGCGCCGTCCATCAGCACTTCAGGCTCGACGATCGGCACGATCTGCGCGGCCTGGCAGAGCGCGGCATAGCGCGCCAGCGCATGAGCATTGGCGTGCACGCAGGTGTAGCTCGGCATCACGTGCGGCGCTCCGATATCGATCACCGCGCGCCATTTCGCGAAGCGCGCGCCCTGCTCGTAGTATTTCGTGAGCCGGTCGGCGAGCTTGTCGAGGCCGACGGTGATCACCTCGCCCGGGCAGTTGGGCAGCGGCTTGGTGCCTTCGTCCACCTTGATGCCGGGGATGGAGCCGGCCTGCTCGATGATCTTCACGAGCGGGGTGCCGTCCTTCGCCTTCTGCCAGATCGTCTCGTCGTAGAGGATGACGCCGGAGATGTGGTTCTTCATCGCCTCTGTCGAGCGGAACATCAGCTCGCGGTAGTCGCGGCGATTTTCTTCCGTCGATTCCACGCCGATGGCGTCGAAGCGTTTCTTGATCGTGCCGGAGGATTCGTCGGCCGCCAGAATGCCCTTACCCGGCGCGACCATGGCGCGCGCCACCTTGTTCAGTTCGTCGAGATTCATGTTTCCCTCCATCGCATCCGTTCGTGTCCCGGACGCGGTGCAACGCGTCAGCGGTGCGCCGCCGATCCGGGACCGTTCAATCGATTGCCCCCACATGCGATCCCGGGCCTGCGGCGCATAGTTTCGCTTCGCTCACGCTGCGCCCGGGATGTCGGCGACTAAGAAGTCGCCGTCATTTTACCCTCAACACCTCGACGCCCGGCAAGGCCTTGCCTTCCAGCCATTCCAGGAAGGCGCCGCCGGCGGTCGAGACATAGGTGAAACGGTCGGCGACGCCCGCGACATTGAGCGCGGCCACCGTGTCGCCGCCGCCCGCCACCGTGATAAGCTTGCCGGCCTCGGTCAGTTCCGCCGCCGCTTCCGCCACCTCGACGGTGCCGTTGTCGAACGGTTCCATCTCGAAGGCGCCGAAGGGGCCGTTCCACACCAGCGTCTTCACGCGCGCCAGCACGGAAACGGCCTGCGCGACGCTGTGCGGGCCGATGTCGAGGATCATGTCGGTGTCGCCGACGGCGCCGACATCGATCGCGCGCGAGGGCGCATGCGCCTCGAACTTTTCCGCCACCACGGCGTCGACCGGCAGCACGATCTCGCGCCTGGCGGCTTTCGCCTCGTCCATGATCCTGCGCGCGGTATCGGCGAGATCCCGCTCAACAAGGCTTTTCCCAACGGGTTTGTTGAGCGCGAGCAAAAACGTATTGGCCATGGCGCCGGCGATGATCAGCACGTCGACCTTATTGAGCAGGTTGCCGATGAGGTCGAGCTTGGTGGATACCTTGGCGCCGCCGACGATCGCCGCCACCGGCCGCTCGGGGTGCTCGAGCGCCTTGCCGAGCGCTTCCAACTCGGCCTGCAGGCTGCGTCCGGCATAGGCCGGCAGGAGATGGCCGAGGCCTTCGGTGGAGGCATGGGCGCGGTGCGCGGCCGAAAAGGCGTCGTTGACCCAGAGGTCGCCGAGCTTGGCGAGCTGCGCCACGAAAGCCGGGTCGTTCTTCTCTTCGCCCGGATAAAAGCGGGTGTTCTCGAGACACAGGATGTCGCCCGGCTTCATCGCCGCGACCGCGCGCTCGGCCGCTTCGCCGATGCAGTCGTCGGCGAAGCCGACCGGCCGCTTGATGACATGCGCGACTTCCGCCGCCACCGGCTTGAGCGACTGCTTCGGATCGCGGCCCTTCGGCCGGCCGAAATGCGAGAGCAGGATCACCTTGCCGCCCTTGCCGGCGAGTTCGGTGATGCCGGACGCGATGCGCTCGATGCGCGTTGAGTCGGAAACGACGCCGTTTTCCACCGGCACGTTGAGGTCGACGCGTACCAGCACGCGTTTGCCCTTCACGTCGACGTGGTCGAGGGTATGGAATTTGGACATGGAGGAGAAAGCTCTTTCGCCGTCACCCTGAGGTGCTCGGCCGAAGGCCGAGCCTCGAAGGGTGGCGGCCGTTAGGCCATGCCCGTCATCCTTCGAGGCTCGGCCTTCGGCCGCGCAACTCAGGATGACGGATCGAGCTCAGATCAGCTTGCCCATCGCGACGGCGGTGTCGGCCATGCGGTTGGAGAAGCCCCATTCGTTATCGTACCACGACATCACGCGCACCAGCGTGCCGTCCATGACCTTGGTCTGGTCCATGTGGAAGATCGAGGAGTGCGGATCGTGGTTGAAGTCGATCGAGACGTTCGGCGCGGTGGTGAAGCCGAGGATGCCCTTGAGCTGCTGCTCGGCCGCACGTTTGACCGCACCATTGACCTCGTCCTTCGAGGTGGCCTTCTTGGCGACGAACTTGAAATCGACCACCGAGACGTTCGGCGTCGGCACGCGGATGGAAACGCCGTCGAGCTTGCCGTTGAGCTCGGGCAGCACCAGGCCGACGGCTTTGGCGGCGCCGGTCGAGGTCGGGATCATCGAAAGCGCCGCCGCGCGCGCGCGGTAGAGGTCTTTGTGCAGCGTATCGAGCGTGGGCTGGTCGCCGGTATAGGAATGGATCGTGGTCATGAAGCCCTTCTCGATACCGATAGCGTCGTTGATGACCTTGGCGACCGGAGCGAGGCAGTTGGTCGTGCAGGAAGCGTTCGAGACGACCAGGTGATCCTTGGTGAGCTTGTCGTGGTTGACGCCGTAGACGACGGTCAAGTCGGCGCCGTCGGCGGGGGCGGAGATCAGCACGCGCTTGGCGCCGGCGGTCAGATGCGCCGAGGCCTTGTCCTTCGCCGTGAAGATGCCGGTGCATTCCAGCGCGATGTCGACGCCGAGGTCTTTCCACGGGAGCTTGGTGGGGTCACGCTCGGCGGTGACCTTGATAGCGCCGTTGCCGAGGTTGATTGTATCGCCCTTGACGGTGACCTCGCCGGGGAAGCGGCCGTGCACGCTGTCATAGCGCAGCAGGTGGGCATTGGTCTCGACCGGTCCGAGGTCGTTGATGGCGACCACTTCGATGTCCTTGCGGCCGGCTTCGGCGATGGCGCGCAGGACGTTGCGGCCGATACGGCCAAATCCGTTGATGGCTACTCGTACTGTCATGTCAGTCGCTCCCAACTCCTTGATCTCGGCTGTCATGCCCGCGAAAGCGGGCATCCAGTACTCCCTGCCGATGATTGAGTTCGGTGTTTACTGGATCGCCGGCTCGCGCGAGCGATGACACCGTAGGGTTTCATTTCTTCCCAAGTCTCCGCATCGCCGCGTCGGCCACCGCCTCTGCGGTAATCCCGAATTTCTTGTAGAGTTCCTTGTAAGGCGCGCTGGCGCCGAACGAATTCATGCCGATGAACAGGCCGTCGGAGCCGACGATGGCGTCCCAGCCCTGGCGCACCGCCGCCTCCACGCCGATTTTCACCGGCGCGTCGCCGATCACCATGCGGCGGTAAGTCTCAGGCTGCTCGAGGAATAATTCGAAGCAGGGCACCGACACGACGCGCGCCGGCACGCCATGCCCGGCCAGCAGCCGCGCGGCGTCGACCGCGAGCGACACCTCCGAGCCGGTGGCGAAGATCGAGACTTCGGCAGGCCCGTCGGGCGCGGCCAATTCGTAGGCGCCGCGCGCGCAGACGTTTTCCTCGTCGAAGCGGTTGCGCATCTGCGGCAGGTTCTGGCGGGTGAGCGCCAGCACGCTCGGCCGGTCCTCGGTTTGCAAGGCGAGCTGCCAGCATTCGACCGTTTCGACCGCGTCGGCCGGGCGGAACACCATGAGATTGGGGATCGCGCGCAACGCGGCGAGCTGCTCGACCGGCTGGTGCGTCGGCCCGTCCTCGCCGAGCCCGATCGAGTCGTGCGTCATCACGTGGATGACGCGGATGCCCATCAGCGCGGCGAGGCGGATCGACGGCCGGCAATAATCCGAAAACACCAGGAAAGTGCCGGAATAGGGAACGATTCCGCCATGCAGCGTCATGCCGTTCATGGCGGCGGCCATGCCGTGTTCGCGCACACCGTAATGGATGAAGCGGCCGGAGAAATCGGCGGCCGACATCGCCTTCATCGATTTGGTGCGCGTGTTGTTGGATCCCGTGAGATCGGCCGAGCCGCCGATCATTTCGGGGATCGCGGGGATCAGCGTCTCCAGCGCAAACTCCGAGGACGAGCGCGAGGCGATGTCCTTCGGGCTCGCGATCAGGCTCTGCTTGACCGCGCGCACGGCGCCGTCGAGTGCGGCGCTCGAAATCTGCCCGCGCATGCGGCGCTCGAATTCGGCGCGCGTTGCGCCATCGAGCGTGGCGAGGTGCTTCTTCCAGCCCTCGTGTGCCGATTTGCCGCGCACGCCGGCCGCGCGCCAGGCGGACAACACGTCGGCGGGGATTTCGAACGGCGCGTGGTTCCAGCCGAGCTTCTCACGCGCGCCCTTGATCTCGTCGGCCCCGAGCGCGGAGCCGTGTGAAGAGGCCTTGCCTTCCTTGGTCGGCGCGCCATAGCCGATGCGGGTCTTGCAGGCGATCAGCGTGGGCCGATCGGACGATTGTGCCTTTTCGAGCGCCGCCGCAATCGCTTGCGGATCGTGGCCGTCGATGCGGCTCGCGGCCCAGCCGGCCGCCTCGAACCGCTTGATCTGGTCGACCGAGTCGGACAGCGATAGTGCGCCGTCGATGGAAATGCCATTGTCGTCGAACAGCACAATCAGCTTGGAAAGCTTGAGGTGTCCGGCGAGCGCGATGGCTTCCTGGCTGATGCCTTCCATCAGGTCGCCGTCGGAAGCGAGCACATAGGTCTTGTGGTTGACCGCCGCATCGCCGAATACGGCGGCCATGTGCCGCTCGGCGACCGCCATGCCGACCGCATTGGCGAGCCCCTGGCCGAGCGGGCCGGTGGTGGTCTCGGCGCCCGGCGTGTGCCCGTATTCCGGATGACCGGCGGTGATCGATCCCAACTGACGAAAGCGCTTGATCTGATCAAGCGTCATTGCCTCGTAACCGGTGAGATGGAGCAGCGCATAGAGCAGCATCGAGCCGTGACCAGCCGACAGCACGAAGCGGTCGCGGTCGGCCCATTGCGGATCGGCCGGATCGAATTTCAGGAAGCGCGTGAACAGCACCGTTGCCACGTCGGCCATGCCCATGGGCATGCCGGGATGGCCGGATTTAGCCTGCTCGACCGCGTCCATGGCGAGCGCGCGGATGGCGTTGGCCATCCGGTTATGAGTAATGGCAGGAGCGTCCTGCGCGGGGCGCACTGCAGGCGCCACGGCGGCCGACGGCGATACGGGTGCACTCATGAAAAAGGCCTTTTGCCGGGGCTCCTTAGCATGTGCTGCCCTCAAGTCAATGTGACGACAGCGGCGCCGATCTGCCATGCACAGGGCGACCGAAAACAACGGGGCATATCGGCGGGGAAGCGTTGACGCGAGGATCGCGCCGCACGTAAGCTTCTTGCTCTAAACGATTGCTGCCGCAAGCGTTTTTTGCAGCGGAGCGGGGCGATGACAGGTGAGAGCGTAATCGACGCGGCGGTGAAGCGGCTGGCGCTCGCGCTTGATGCCCTGGATGCGGCCGTCGATCGCCGGCGCGAGGCCGACCGCGACGGCGATGCGCTGGCCGCTCAGGTTCATGCCTTCGGGCGCGACCGCGACCGGCTCGCCAGTTCGCTCGATCGCGAAACTGCGCATGCACGCAAGCTCGAAACGGCCAATCGCGAGATCGCCGAGCGGCTCGATGCCGCCATCGCCGGGATCCAGGCCGTGCTCGCGCCCGGCGACATGCCCGGCAAAGGGTGATGGCCATGGCCCACGTCAACGCCACGATCGCCGGCCGCCAATTCCGCCTCGCCTGCGAGGACGGGCAGGAGGAGCATCTCCAGACGCTGGCGAAAGAGATCGACCGGCGCGTCATCGATTTGCGCGCCAAGTTCGGCGAGATCGGCGATACCCGTCTCACGGTGATGGCGGCGCTGATGGTGGCCGACGATCTTTCCGACGCACACCGCAAGATCCGCAGGCTCGAGGAGGAGATCGCCGCGCTTCATGACGCGCGCGTGGTCGCCGCCGACCGCGCCAAGGCCGCGTCCGACGCGGTCGTGGGCGCGTTCAACTCGGCCGCCGAGCGCCTCGAGAGCATCACCAAGAAGCTCAACCAGACCCTGCCCAACGGCACCGGCACGCCGATCGGGTGACTCCCTACGGGAGCGTCGAAGCGGGGCTGTGGCGCTTCCCGGCCATAACCCTTACATTCCCCCCCGCGGGGCTGCGGGGTGCGTGAAGGAGTCACATTCCCCGGGGCCTTATCGATCCTCAAGGGAGCTGTCCCTGACC
Organism: Pseudomonadota bacterium; assembly: GCA_021815055.1. Lineage (GTDB taxonomy): Bacteria > Pseudomonadota > Alphaproteobacteria > Rhizobiales > Xanthobacteraceae > Pseudolabrys. The sequence continues at coordinate 11,561 of JAKAHJ010000075.1, forward strand.
GGGCCCGTGGGCTCGGACATATGGCGCCCACCTACTTTCGTAGGGAACCCGGGATCGATGCTCCCACGGCCACTGCGGCTCCGCACTCGGTTTCACCGACCTCTCGCCGTCACCCTGAGGTGCGAGCGACCGAAGGTCGCGAGCCTCGAAGGGCGACGGCCCCTATGCTGATCCGTCACCCTTCGAGGCTCGCCGCTTGCGCGGCTCGCACCTCAGGATGACGGATTGAGCACCATCGACACGGCACCATCCAAAGTATCACTCCGCGCCGCCGCACTGTTGCGCCGCGACGCCATGCCGGCGCCCGAACGGCAGGTCGCGGCGGAGGGGATCGCCGCGCGCGGGTTACCTGTGGAGGTAACGCCCGGCGCGATCGTCTCCGGTTTCATGCCGATGAAAACCGAGATCAATCCGCTGCCTCTGCTGCGCAAGCTCGCGGAGGCTGGCGCGCAGCTCGCGCTGCCGGCGATCGACAAGCGCGGCAAGCCGCTCATCATGCGCGCATGGAAGTTCGGCGATCCCTTCAAGGCCGGGCAATGGGGCATCCGCGAGCCGGTGCCGGAAGCGCCCGCAGTCGATCCCGATATCCTGATCGTGCCGCTCGCCTGCTTCGATCGCGCCGGCCACCGCATCGGCTACGGCGCCGGCTATTACGACATGACCATCCAGCGCCTGCGCGGCATCAAAAATGTGATCGCCATCGGCATCGCCTTCGCCGCACAGGAAATCGGCCGGGTTCCCGCAACCGAGCACGACGAGCGGCTCGATCTCGTGCTAACGGAGCGCGAGGCGATCGATTTCCGCGGACTCTCTTAGCATGCGCATTCTTTTCATCGGCGACGTGGTCGGCCGCTCCGGGCGCAACATCGTGGTCGACTATCTGCCGGGCCTGGTCTCGCAGTGGAAGCTCGACCTCGTCGTGGTCAATGGCGAGAACGCGGCCGGCGGCTTCGGCATCACGGAAGCGATCTACCACGACCTGATCGACGCGGGCGCCGACGCGGTCACGCTCGGCAATCATGCCTGGGACCAGCGCGAGGCGCTGGTCTTCATCGAGCGCGCGCCGCGCCTCGTGCGCCCGGCCAATTATCCCAAGGGCACGCCCGGCCGCGGCGCCGCGCTGGTCGAAACCAAGAACGGCAAGCGCGCGCTCGTCGTCAACGTCATGGGCCGCGTGTTCATGGATGCGCTTGACGATCCTTTCGCCGCGGTCGAGCGCGAGATTTCGGCTTGCCCTTTGCGCTTGGGCGCCGACGCCGTGATCGTCGACGTGCATTGCGAGGCGACCAGCGAAAAGCAGGCCATGGGTTATTTCTGCGATGGCCGCGTGAGCCTCGTGGTCGGCACGCATACCCATGTGCCGACGGCCGACCATCGCATCCTGCCCGGGCGCACCGCCTTCGTGTCCGATGTCGGCATGAGCGGCGATTTCGACAGCATCATCGGCATGAACAAGGACGAGCCGGTGTCGCGCTTCCTGCGCAAGATACCGAGCGCGAAATTCGAGCCGGCAAACGGGCCGGCCACCTTGTGCGCCCTTGCGGTCGAGACCGACGACGCGACGGGGCTGGCGGTGAAGGTCGCCGCGGTCCGGCTCGGCGGCGCGCTGGAAGCGGCGCGGCCGGCGTTCTGGGAGTAGACGAGAGTTTATTTTCCCGCCGCCGCGGCCTATATAGCCGCGCAGTCGCAACCACAATTCGAACACGTCGGTCATGGCCGGTCATTCCCAATTCAAGAACATCATGCACCGCAAGGGGAAGCAGGACAAAGTCAGGTCCAAGCTGTTCTCCAAGCTC
>JAKAHJ010000196.1 GCA_021815055.1 Pseudomonadota bacterium
GCGCTCGGGGGCGGCCGACATGTCGAGCACCTTGCCCCAGAAGCCGAAGTCGATGCCGATATAGATCAGCACCGCCCAGCCGAGCGCGGCGGCGGCCGGGAACATCATCGAGCCCTTCACCACGAATAGGATGGTGAGGAACAGCGCCAGCAGCCCGGCGATGCCGATGACGATGCCGTAATAGAGCGTGAAGGAGTTGACCTTGTCCTTGTAGGCGTCCGGTTCCCACAGATAGATCTGCGGCAGGTTGTTGGTGCGCAGCTCGGCGACGAAGGTGATGACCGTGCCGGGATCGAGCGTGACGCGGAAAATGTCCGCGGTCGTGCTTTCCTGCCGCACCGGCCGGTCGCCGCTCGACGGCGTGATTGCCGCCACCCGCGAGAGGCCGAGGTCGGGCCAGATCAGGCCGGAGCCGACCATGCGGTAATGCGGCACGACGATCAGCCGGTCGAGTTGCTCGTCGCCGTTGTTGGTGAGCGCGAAGACGGCCCAGTTGTTGTTGTGCTCGCGCGCGCGCACCTCGATGCGGCGCACGATGCCGTCGGGGCCGGGAGCGGTGGAAACCTGAATGCGGTCCGCTTCCGTCGTTTGCCTTTCGGTGGCGGCCGTCAGGTCGATGGCGGGGGCGTCGTGCCGCACATTGACAGCCTCGACCGCGCGCGCCGGCGCTCCCGCCAGCAAGGCGGCGGCAAGAACGGCAAGCGCGGCGACCTGTTGAAGGGCGCGCAAAACCCGCAATATGGTGGCCCTCCCGGCTTTGTCCCCCAGCCAATTCCGATCAGTAGCCGGGCGGAAGGGGCATGGGCAAGGGTTTCGAAAATCAACCATAATTGTGGCGACAAATGGCGTTGACGTAATGGGCCATTCGCCGGAATGCGGGCTTGCCCAACGGATAAATCGGGCGCGCGGGCCGGAGGGGCCACGTCCGGGCGTGAAGCGCTATAGGCCGGCGAGCGGCGCGGGGAGCTGCCAAGGCGGCCGAAGAGACGGCAAGCCTCACTCCACCGTCAGCACGATCTTTCCGATATGCTGGCTCGTTTCCATCAGCGCGTGGGCGGCGGCCGCCTGCGCGAGCGGGAAGGTCTTGAAGACGATCGGCTTGACCGTGCCGGCGCTCATGAGCGGCAGCACCTTGTCTTCGAGCGCGCGCGCGATCGCGCCCTTGTCGGCGACCGCGCGCGAGCGCAGCGTCGAACCGGTGTGGTGCAGCCGCTTGAGCATCAGGCGCATGAAATTCACCGTGGCTTTCGGCCCGCCCTGAAAGGCGATCTGCACGATGCGCCCCTCGACCGCCGCAGCTTCGTAATTGCGTTCCACGTAATCGCCGCCGATCATGTCGAGGATAACGTCGGCGCCCGTGCCGCCGGTGGCGGCTTTGGTCGCGGCGACGAAGTCCTCGCTGCTATAGTTAACAGCGACGTCGGCCCCCAGCTTGCGGCAGGCGTCGCATTTGTCCTGCGAGCCGGCGGTGACGATCACGCGCGCGCCGAAATTCTTGGCGAGTTGAATGGCGGTGGTGCCGATGCCGGACGAACCGCCATGCACGAGCAGCGTTTCGCCGGCTTTCAGTGCGCCGCGCTCGAACACATTGTGCCAGACGGTGAAGGTGGTTTCCGGCACCGCCGCGGCCTCGGCCATCGACAGCGCGCCGACCGGCAGCGCGTGGCTTTCATGCGCGACGCAGTATTCCGCATAGCCGCCGCCGCTTACCAGCGCCATCACGCGGTCGCCGATGCGCCAGCGCTGCGCACCCGGCCCGAGTGCCGCGATTTCGCCGGCGATTTCTAATCCCGGAATGTCCGAAGCGCCCGGCGGCGGCGGATAGAGGCCCTTGCGCTGCATGACGTCCGGCCGGTTGACGCCGGCGGCCGCGACCTTGATCAGCACCTCGCCGTCGCCAGGCGCGGGGACGGGGCGCCGTTCCGGCACCAGCACCTCCGGCCCGCCGGACGACGTGATGCCGATCGCGGTCATGGTCGATGGGATGGTCGTCATCGCTGTCCTCGTCGTGCCGGTTCCGGCCCTGTTTAGGCGGACGCCGCCAGTGTGACAACCCGCGTGCCCGGCGCTAAATTGGCGAACCGCGCGGAGACCCACGATGGCCATCAGCGACGAAGACGACCGGCCGAAAAAGAAGGTCGCCCATGAAGTCGGGCAGGATCTCACGCTGCTGTCGGTGGAGGAACTCGCCGCCCGCGTCGCACTGCTGAACGACGAGATCAGGCGGCTCGAGGCGGACATGACGAAGAAGCGCGCCACGCGCACGGCCGCCGATCAGTTTTTCAAGCGTTGAGCCGCGACGGGCGGGAAACTTCCCGCAAAATTAAACATCGCGCGCGTGCACAACTTAACCCGGAATTAAGCTTTCTCGAGCATTACTAGAATTCGTCCATCTTTCTTGGACGTTGAGTGGCTCCTGTCCACTCTGTTTGACGCCTCCCTGTTATCAACTTTCGAGCCGCCGGCGACGGCGGCTCTTTTTTGGCCGATGCCGGTCTGTGCCGTATTGGCACAGCTTGTGGAAATTCGCCCATTTTTGCGGCGTTTACGGGTGCCGCGAAACCATACGCAAAGGTTTTGACCCCTGAATCTCTGGACAGGATGGCCCGCGCGGAGCCATGCTTACCCAATCGTTACGAGCGTAAAGGCCCGGTCGGCCGAGTAAGGCGTCGCGTCATGTCCGAGAATTCCATGCTGAGCGAAACGCAGCCGGTATCTTTCGGCGCGCGGCTCGCGACCTCGCAAGCTTTCGCCGATCTGTTCCGCGATGGGATGGGGCTGGTCGAGGAGACCGCCTCCTATCTCGACGGCCCCGGCCGCGCCGAATCCAAGAAGCTCGAACGCGCCGCCGCGCTCGCCTATGCGACCGAGAGCATGCGGCTGACG
>JAKAHJ010000076.1 GCA_021815055.1 Pseudomonadota bacterium
GATGTGTCCTGGAGCGACGGCAAGCATGCCTTGATGGTGACGGCGATCACCGCGCTTAGCGTTGCGCTTTACACCTATCTCGGTTTCATCATCACCATGATTGCGATGATGGTGGCCCTGCTCGTGATCATCGAACGCCGCAATCCGTTCTATGCGCTCGGCTACAGCGCCGGCATCGTGCTGCTCACCTATGTTTCGTTCGAATATCTGCTGAAGACGCCGCTGCCGGAAAGCCCGTTCACTTTTTAGGACAACATGGAAAGCACTCTTCTCAGCCTGGCGCACGGCTTCGCCATCGCCGCGGAGCCGACCAATCTCTGGTACGCCTTTCTGGGCTGCCTGGTCGGCACGCTCGTTGGCGTGCTGCCCGGCATCGGTCCGCTTTCGGGCATATCGATCCTGCTGCCGGTGACCTTCGGCATGAACGCCACGCAGGCGGTAATCATGCTGGCCGGCATTTATTACGGCTCGCAATACGGCGGCTCGACCACCTCCATCCTAATGCGCATCCCGGGCGAGGCCTCCTCGGTCATGACCTGCATCGACGGCAACGCCATGGCGCGCAAGGGGCGCGCAGGCGCCGCGCTCTGCATCGCCGCTGTCGGATCCTGGGTCGCCGGGACCTTCGGTGTGCTCATGCTGACGCTGGTCGCGCCCCCGCTCGCTTCGCTGGCGGTACGCTTCGGGCCGCCCGAATACACCGCGCTCTTGGTGCTCGGCCTGATCTTCCTCGCCTACATGTCGTCGTCCTCGCTGGTGCGGACGCTGCTGATGGCGTGCATCGGCCTCCTGTTCGGCATGGTCGGCATCGACAACATGACCGGCCATTTCCGCTACAGCTTCGACCTCGCCGAGCTCGGCGACGGCATCGGCATCGTGCCGGTCGCGGTCGGCCTGTTCGGCCTGGGCGAGATCCTGTCGACGCCGAGCCACAAGGTCGTCGGCGAAGTGATCGCGCCGAAACTGCGCGACCTTCTGCCGAACGTCCGGGAATGGCGCGAAACGATCTGGCCGATCGGCCGCGGCTCGCTGCTCGGCTTCATCATCGGCATCATTCCGGGTTCCGCGCACATCATATCGAGCTTCCTCTCCTATGCACTGGAGCGGCGGGTCTCCAAGAAACCGGAAGAGTTCGGGAAAGGCGCCGTCGCCGGCGTCGCCGGACCCGAGTCGGCCAATAACGCCGCCTCCACCGGCGCCTTCGTGCCGATGTTGGCGCTCGGCATCCCGACCGGCCCGATCCCGGCGGTGCTGATGGGTGCCCTGATGGTGCACGGGGTTTCTCCCGGCCCGCAGCTCGTCACCGAGCATCCGGACGTGTTCTGGGGCTTCGTCGCCTCGATGTATGTCGGCAACCTGATGCTGCTCGCACTCAACCTGCCGCTGGTGAGCGTGTTCGTGAGCGTGCTGCGGATTCCTTATGCCTATCTCTATCCGCTCATCATCATGTTCTGCATCGTCGGCGTCTACGAGGTGAACAACTCGATAGTCGACGTCTGGATCATGCTGATCATGGGCGTGCTCGGATACTTCCTGCGCAAATTCAATTTCGATCCGGCGCCGCTGGTGCTTGGACTCGTGATCGCTCCGATGTTGGAGCAGAGCCTGCGCCAGTCGCTGATCATGTCGAACGGCGACTACCTGATCTTCCTCAGCCGCCCGATCTCGCTCGGGCTCCTCCTCGTCTGCGCCATCCTGCTCGGGTTGTCGGCGCTCAGCTTCGTGCTCAAAAGCCGCGACTGGCGCACGCGGCTAGCCGAAGCGGGCGAGCCAAACACCTGACATGAAGAACCTCTCGATCGATCCCGAGCGGCTGTGGGATGACCTGATGGAGACCGCCAAGATCGGCGGCACGCCCAAAGGCGGCATCTGCCGGCTCACGCTCACCGAACTCGACCGCGAAGTGCGCGACTGGTTCAAGACGCGCGCAACCGCGCTCGGCTGCACCGTCACCGTCGACGACATGGGCAACATGTTTGCGCGCAGCGCCGGCCAGCGTGCCGACATCCCGCCGATCGGCATGGGAAGCCATCTCGACACCCAGCCGACCGGCGGCAAGTTCGACGGCACGCTCGGCGTTCTGGCCGCACTCGAGGCGCTGCGCACGCTGCGCGAAGCCGGCTACGAAACCTTCGCACCCATTGAAGTAATCAACTGGACCAATGAAGAAGGCGCCCGTTTTGCACCGGCCATGATCGCCTCCGGCGTGTTCGCTGGCGTGTTCACGCATGACTGGGCGGCGGCGCGTGCCGACCGCAGCGGAGAGACGTTCGGCGCGGCGCTGGAAAAAATCGGCTATCGCGGGCCCGAGCCCTGCGGACAGCACAAGCTTTCCGCCTTTTTCGAGCTACACATCGAGCAAGGCCCCTATCTCGAGGCCGAAGGCAAAGACATTGGCGTCGTCACCGGCGTGCAAGCCATGCGTTGGTACGAAGTGACGGTCACCGGCCAGGACACGCACGCCGGCACCACGCCGATGCCGCGCCGGCACGATGCCCTGCTCGCTGCCGCGCGCCTCGTGCAGGTGGTCAACGCCGCGGCGTGCAAGCACCCCGGCGCGGTCGGAACGGTCGGCCTGCTCGAGGTCAAGCCGGGAGCGCCCAATGTGGTGCCGGGCGAAGTGTTCTTCATGATCGACATGCGTGATCCCGATCCTGCCGTGCTCGACAACATGGAAAACGCGATCGCCGCCACCGCGGACAAGATTGCCGCCGAATTGGGCGTCGCCATCGCCATCAAGAATATCTGGAGCCAGCCGCCGCAGCCCTTCGATGCCGATTGCATCGCCGCCGTGCGAGAGGCCGCACGCGTTTCCGACTTCACGACCCGTGACATGATTTCTGGCGCCGGCCACGACGCCGCCTATGTGGCGCGCGTGGCGCCTTCGGCAATGATCTTCGTGCCGTGCAAGGACGGCATCAGCCACAACGAGGCGGAATATTCCTCCAAGGAGCAATGCGCGGCCGGCGCGCAAGTGCTCTTGCAGGCGGTCCTCGACTATGACCGCCGTCTGGCGGAGCGCTACGGCAGGTAATTCGATCCGCCGCTCACGCCGCCTTGCGCGCATGCAGCGCCATGGCGATGAGTGCCGAACCGCCGAACACCATGTTGATGCCGACCAAAAGTCCGATCGCCCAGGCCGCCGTGCTCGGCAGACCGGTGAAGATCATCACGGCCAGCACGAGATCGACGATGCCGCTCACCAGCATCCAACCCCAATTGCCCGACATTTCGCGCTTGTGCTCGAGCGCGTACATGATCGAGGCGATGCCTTCGATGATGAAGAACGCGATCAACATCAGCGTCAGCGAGACGGCGCCCGTGACCGGCGACGCGAGCAGCAGAATGCCGACCACGATGCCGAGCACCGCCGAGAGCAGCGACCACCAGAATCCGGGCGCCGTGCGCATCCAGAACGTGGTGAACAGCCCGACCACGCCGCTGACCAGGAACAGCCATCCGATCACGATGGTGAGCGCGATGGTCGCCAGCACCGGCAGCAGGATGGCGACAGCGCCCAGGACCAGGAGGACGATGCCCTCGACCAGGAAGAAAACCCAATGGTCATGCACCGCCGCCGCGGCGGCGCGTTGGAAACTGGAAATATTCGTTGGATTGGTCGACATGGCAGCCTCTGAAGCTCCCTCGATCACGCATGTATTTCAAAGGCCTAGCACCCATTCGTCCCACTCGTGCCACGGCCGGTCCGGATGCCCAAAACGCGTATCCACGATGTTTTGCACGGCGCGCGGAAGCTTGACCCGCTCGGCAACGTCATCGTCTTCCAAGGGACGATCGCCGCCCGGCTTTCGCGGATGCTCGTCCGCGAGGACGGCCAGCTCGGTTCTTTCGGGCGTTTCCATGTTCTTTTCGCCTCCCGCGGTTATTGCCGCGACTATCGATGCGATTATAGAGACTTGGTCCCTTATCGGTCCGTCCGGTCGTCCCCCCTCTCGCGCGCCCAAGGAAAGAGATTGGCCGGAAAGTCCGCCGCGTAACGGCGCCCCGGCGCGGGCGCACGCAATTCCGGCCGCGGACTTGAGTCAGCCACCACGAGCTTGCGGTAAAGATGCCAAGTCGCGTGCCCAAGAATGGGAACGATCACTGTCAAACCGAGGAATAAAGGCAGCGACCCGACCAGCAAAAGCGCCGCGACGATGAGCCCCCACAGCGCCATCACGAGCGGATTCCGCACGACCGCCTGAATCGAGGTCCACAACGCCACCGCGGCGCCGACGTCGCGGTCGAGCAGCAGCGGGAACGACACCACGCTGATGGTCGCCGCCACGACGGCAAAGCAGAGCCCGACCAGATTGCCCACGATGATGAGGTTCCAGCCGGCGCCCGTGGTCAGCACGTCATTCACGAACTGTGCGGCGGACGGCGCCGGTCCGTAGCCGAAATTCGCCTGATAGATCGCCTGCGCCGCCGCAAGCCACAGTCCGAACAGGAGAACGAGAAGCCCGCCGAGCGCGGCGATCGCGCCGATCGACGAGGACTGTAGCACGTCGAAAGCATGCGCGACCGAGACGTTCATCCCGGCTTCTCGCCGCCGGCTCAACTCGTAGAGCCCGAGCGCGGTCAGCGGCCCGACAATCGCGAAGCCCGCCGCCAGCGGATAGATCAGCGGCAGGATCGAATAGCCGAAAGCGAAACGCGCCAGCACCAGGCCGATAATCGGGTAAACGGCGCAAAGGAAAATCGCGTGCGTCGGCATCGCATAAAAGTCGTCGACGCCCTTGGCGAGCGCCTCCTTGAGATCGGCGACGCGAATGTGACGGATGGTGAGCGCGGCCGGCTCATCGGCGGCGCCGAGCAGAACGTGCGAATGGGCCATGCTTGCCTCCTGAGCGAGAGAGTTCCGGCGCTCGCGACGATGTCCTGCGCGCGCCGTCCCTCTCATCCCCGCGAAGCACGGGTTCCCACATTAACGCCACAATATGGCTTTGGTTCCCCGCGATAGCGACGGTTCAAGCGGTTTCCCGTTGCCGCAACCAACCGACTCGGCCGTCCACCTTCCCGCGCGCGCCGCCCGCAGCGGCGCTAGAAAGCGCGGGCGCCGCAGACCTTGCTGCCGTCACTTCGTTGGTTTATTGGCCTTCTTTTCCTCTTTGAGTGCGGCGCGGGCTTCCTTGATTGCCTGCTTCAGCGTCGCGGCATCGAGCGCACCCGGCACGCGAAAGTGGCCGATAATCAAAGCCGGCGTACCCTGGAACCCAAGCGCTATCGCCTGCTCATGGTTGCGCGCGAGCAATCCGGCGATCTCCTTTTTGTGGTCGGCCAAGTCGCGCTTGGCGCGCGCCATATCGATCCCAGCCTGGGTCAGCGCAGACATGACCAGATCGTCGCTCAATTTGCCCTTGGTCGCCATCAGCGCATCGTGCGCCTCGTTATACTTGCCCTGATACTTGGCCGCGAGCACGAGCTGCGCCGCACGGACCGAGACATCGCCGAACACCGGCCAATCCTTGAACACGAGCCGGACATGCCCGTCCTCATTCACCGCCTTGAGCAGATCGGGGGTCATTTTCTTGCAGTAAGGACATTGGTAGTCGAACCATTCGACGATGGTGAGATCGCCTTTCGGATTGCCGATGGCCGGTGCCGCCGGGTCGTGCAGGATGCTCTCACGGCTTAAGGGGTCGGACGATTGCGCCGCGGCGGCGACCGGTTGCAGCAGCGTGGCGAAGCCGGTCAGCGTGAGAAATGCTGCGGCCAAGGTATTGCGCGTGTGTGGGATCATGAGCCTATGGTTCCTTTCAGTGTGAAGCGGATTTTGCGGAAGCTTGGTCGAAGGCGGCGAGCACCGCCCCCTGGGTGAGCAACTCGGGCAGCACGATGCCGTCGGGTGCGCCGGGGCCGAACACGGCATTGAAGGGCAGCCCATAACGGTTGAACCCGCGCAGATAGGCGGCAATCCTGTCATCGGGCTTGGTCCAGTCGGCCTGCATTGGCACGACGTCGCTGCCGAGGCGTGTGCGAATTCTGTCGCTGCCGACGATCAGCGCGCTGTTGACCTTGCAGGTGACACACCAGGACGCACCGATATCGACGAACACGGTCTGGCCGTCGCGCACCAAGGCGCTGATCTTCTCAGGCGCGAGCGGCTGCCAGCGCACGCCATCGACTGCTTGCGCCACGGCCGGTAGTGGCCGGTCACCAGCAACCAGGAGCGCGGCGCCAGTCAAGCCGGCGATGAGCGTGCCGGCAATGGCATGGGCGAAACGCTGGCGCCGCACGGCGAGGAACCAAACCAGGAAACCGAACGAGGCACCGACGATGAGCGCATTTTGTACGCCGGAGATCTCGGCCAGGATGGTCAGAAGCCAGATCGCAGTGCCGGCCATTGCCACCGCCGCCAGGCGGCGCACAGTCACCATCCAGTTGCCGGGCCGCGGAAAGACCCGTGCCACCTTAGGCAGCGCCGCCAGCACCAGATAAGGCGACGCCATGCCGAGACCGAGTGCCGCGAAGATCATGACGATCTGCTCGGGACCTTGCGACAAGGCAAAACCGACCGCAGTGCCGACGAACGGCGCCGAACAGGGCGTCGCCAGCAGGGTCATCACCAGGCCGTTGGCGAAATGGCCGGCCACCGAGTCGTGGCCTCCGCCCTGCCCCACCAGACGACCGAGAGGCGCGGGTAGATGAATGTCGTAGAGGTCGAGCAGATTGGCAGCGAGCGCGACCAGGATGGCCGCCATGATAATGAGGAACAATGGCTGCTGAAATTGGATGCCCCAGCCGACCTGAGCACCGAGCGCCTTCAATGCGGCGAGCGTCGCGGCCAGCAACAGGAACGAGGCAATAACGCCCGCGGCGGAAGCGACGAAGCGCAGCCGCACCGCGCGCGTCTCACGCGTCTTATGTGCCACCAGCGAAAATATCTTCAACGACAGCACCGGAAAAACACAGGGCATGAAGTTGAGGATGAGCCCACCCAATAGCGCGATGGCGAGCATGGGCCACAGTGAGGCCGAGGCCGGGGGCGCCGGCTTGGGGGTGAATGCCGGCTTGGCGGCTGACGCGGCCACCCCGGCCGTTGGCAGCGTCGCTGCTTCGACCGCGCGGCTGCCGTCGACCAAGGTGACGTGAAGCGGCTTGCCGGGGTGGGCCGCATCGGCGCCATCGAGCGGAATCGTGAAGGTGGTGACCTCGCCTTCCTGCGCAGCGCGCAGCGGCCGCCCGGCGAAGACCGCGTCGTCGCCGTCGACGAACAGATCGGGGGAGACGAGCGGAACTGCCGAGGTAACGGTCACACTGAGATGAGGCTTCGGTTCGGGCGTGCGCTTGATCGCGCTGATCGACAGAGCCGGCGAATTCGTCCGCGGCACCTTGGCGCGCCATGAATCGATCAGCCTCATGGGGTCATCCAGATGCCCCCCCGGCGCGAGCGCCGCATTGAACGTCAGATCGTTGCGGGTGCAGATCTGGCTGCAGACGAACAGCGCAAGCTTGAGCGAGACTTGCGTCGGAGCGTGCGGGTCGCGCAAGCGCAAGCGCACGGGAAACACCACTTCATCGGCATAACCGAAGCTATCGAGACCGGCCGACGCAATGCGGCGCGGCGCCGGGTATTCGACGTCGGCGGCAGCGATGTTCTGCGAGCCGCGCCAGTCGAATTCCGGCGGCGCGCCGGCATCGCCCGGCGAGCGCCAATAGGTATGCCAGCCGGGTCCGAGCCGGACATGGACGCCGATCCAGGCGACGTTCGGATCGCGACGGTCGACGCCGCCGGCGACGAGATCGGCGGAAAAATCAGGCTTCGGACTTGGCGGCGTTTGCGCAAGAAGCGGCGCGGCGTGCAGCACATAGGCCAGCACAGCCGCAACAAGGACGGTGACGCGTTTCAACATGAGGTTTCCTGGCCTGGCTCGCTATATGTTCGGTTGAAGGCGGCAGTCGGCTCATATTCGCTTCAAACGGGAATGCCGCTCCGCGGCAGCGCCACTGCGCGGTCCACGAGGCTTCGGATAAAACCTGACAAATCGAGTGGAATCGGTTCCGTTTGCGGCGAGGTCAGGCACGCGGCCACGATCGACGTTTTCGTCTGGAAAACAGAACCGGTACCGCGCGCCTTCAGGCCGACGCGCGTGGCGGCCGGTAGAGGCCGCGGCTGGATTGCTGAGGGGGAAGCGACGAGTCGTTCAGCCGCCAGGCGGCGGCTACGGACGTCGCCGTCAGCGCTGAACCGTCGGCCGTCGCGAACACGGCGCCGAAGCTGAAGCTCGAAAGCGGACAGATGTTGACCGTTCCCGGCGTCACCATCCGATGGCATATTTTTGCGGGAACGGCCTTGGCACCCGACAGCGTGACGATGGCCGGCATACCCGGCTGCGGGGCGGGCGACGCCTGCACGGTGCGCGCGAAAACGGCTGAGAACGACACGATACTGATAACCGTGACCATCAACACGGCAATGAAGCCGCGTAGCCGCACCGTTATCGATGTCGCTCGCTTACACATAGGCTGCGTATTCTGCCCCGGCTATCGCGGTTATCGTGATTGTGTATGCCATGCCGGCCGGCGCAAACCAGTGACAATATCGTGAATTGTGAATGTGATCGTCGGTGCGCGCCTTCGGTTCCGACGTAAGGCGCAAAAGGGCGACTCACGAATGGCCCGGTTCCATGACGGAACCGTTTCGATCGGCATGCCGCCTCATGCCGCTCACGCCCACAGCCGCTCTTTCTCGAGGCCCTTGTAGAGGCCGGCCACGTATTCGCCGTAGCCGTTGAAAATCTGCGTCGGCACGCGCTCGCCGGTGCCGATCACTTCTTCCGTCGCCTGGCTCCAGCGCGGATGCGGCACCGCCGGATTGACATTGGCCCAGAAGCCGTATTCCGACGCCTGCAATTTCTCCCACATGCCCTTCGGCTGTTTGTCGGTGAAGCTGAAGCGCACGATCGACTTGATCGACTTGAAGCCGTATTTCCACGGCACCGCCAAGCGCAAGGGCGCGCCCTGCTGCTTGGAGATCGGCTTGCCATAGGCGCCGGTGGCGAGGAAAGCGAGCTCGTTGGTCGCCTCGGCCATGGTGAGCCCTTCGACATAGGGCCAGGGATACCAGGTCTGCCGCTGGCCGGGCGCGACCTTTGGATCCATGAAGGTTTCCATGCGCACAAATTTCGCCGAGCCCAGAGGCTTGGCGAATTCGACAAGCTTGGCGAAAGGAAAACCGCTCCAGGCGATCGCCATGCTCCAGGCTTCCACGCAGCGGTGGCGGTAGGTGCGCTCCTCCAGCGTCATCTTGCGGATGAGCTCGTCGATGCCGATCTCGATCGGCTTTTCGACCATGCCGTCGATCTTCACCGTCCAGGGGCGGATCGGCAGCTTTTGCGCTTGCGCGGCGACGTTTTTCGACGAATTGAATTCGTAGAAATTGTTGTAGTTGGTGTTGATCTTCTCGGCGGTGATCGGCCGCTCGATCGTGTATTTTTCGTTGCGCTTGGCGGGGTAAAGGTCGGCACTCGGGTCCGGCAGGTTGGCGAGATCGCCGACGCGCTGCGCTTGCGCGGCATAGGGGGTCATGGCCAGCAGGCTCGCACCGCCGGCGAGCAAAGCGCGGCGGTCGAAGACGAGATGCTCGGGCGTGGCAAGACGTTCGGGAATTTCCCAGCCGCGGCGGCGAATGACGGTCATGGCGCGTAACCCTCCGGATAGGCGCCCAGAGGTAAGGCGCGGCCGCCTCACAGGCAAGTCACGGATGCGCGACGGACTTCAGGCCTTGGCCGCGAGCAGGCCGCGGCGCGCCGGCTGCGGGGTCTGCCCCACCAGCCGCTTGCGCATCAGACCGATGAGCTGACCCTTCGGCATCGGCTTGGCGTAGAGATAGCCCTGCCCGACATTGACGCCGATGCCCTGCAGCTTATGACTCTCGTGCATCGTCTCGATGCCCTCGGCGACGATCTTGAGGCCGAAACGCTTGCCGAGCTCGACGATGGTCTCGCACATGCCTGCATTGACCGGGTCGCTGTCGCAGTTCATCACATAGCTGCGATCGATCTTCAATTCGCTGAACGGCAATTGCCTCAAGCGCGCCAGCGAGGAATAGCCGGAACCGAAATCGTCGATCGCAAGATTGCAATTGAACTCTCGCAGCGCGCCGGCAACGTCGTTGGCGATGTTGAAATCGTGGATGATCTGATCCTCGGTCACTTCCAGGATCATGCCCGGCCAGTTGCCGGCTTTCGGCCGCGCCTCGCGCAGCATTTGCGGGATCGGCAGCTTGACGAAGGCCGACACCGGCACGTTGACGGCGAACTTCATCGGCACGCCGTATTCGTTGAAAATCTCCCAGTCGCCGAGCGCTGTGAGGATCACCAGTTCGGTCAGCTTGAGCAGGTCCTCCTCGGCCGCGTTGGTGAGGAAGAAGAAGGGCGACACCACGCCGCGGGTGGGATGGCGCGCGCGCACCAGCGCCTCGGCGCCGACCAGCCGCATGGTCTTCAGCTCGATCTTCGGCTGATACCAGAGCTCGAACCAGTTGCGCTTGAGCACTTCGCCGAGCGGAATCGAAGCCTTCGGATCGGCATAGGGATCCGGAGCGGAGGAGAAAAGGTTTCGCAAGCTTTCGATCATCGTCCGGGCCGCAGGCGATCGTCGCGTTTGTGCGTCGATATCGGAAATCTAGGCGGATAGTCGGCTGCTTCCGGTTAATGGGTACTACCGACGCGCGAATATGCTTTGCGAGAGGTGAATGCGGTCGAGACAATTGCGACCTGCCATTCGATACGGCGCGGGCGCTAATCCGCCGCATCCTGAGGAGCATCGCGAGAGCGATGCGTCTCGAAGGATGGGGCGGCCCCATGGTTCGAGACGCCCTGCTTCGCAGCGCTCCTCACCATGAGGCCGATCGAAGCTTTCGCGCCATATATGCGTACAGCTATTCCGCCGCCCTTCTGGCCGCCACGATCTGATCGGCGGTGCGGCCGGTGAGTTCCGCCATATGGTCGAACTTGAAGGTGAAGGACCCGACGCCGGCCGTAGCCGAACGCACCTCGACGATGAGGTCGCCGATCTCGGCTTCCGGCATTTGCGCGCGCACGGTGTCCCAGCCGTCCCAGCCCTCGCGCGTGTCGAAGCCCAGGATCTGGGCGCGCCGGCCGGACAGGATGGCGTTGATCTTGGCGGTGGCCTCGGTCGGGCAGACGATCTCCACCAGATGGATCGGCTCGAGCAGCACCGGCTGGCACTGCGGCAAGCCGTCGGCGATCGCGATGCGGCCGGCGGTGCGGAAGGCCATGTCGGAGGAATCGACCGCGTGGTAGGAGCCGTCGACCAGCGCGACATGGATGTCGACGACCGGGAATCCGAGCGGTCCGTGCATGAGGCCGTCCTGCACGCCCTCTTCCACCGCCGGAATGTAATTGCGCGGCACCACCCCGCCGGTGATGCGGTCCTCGAATTGGAATCCGGAGCTGCGCGGCAGCGGCTTGATTTCCAACACCACATCGCCGAACTGGCCGTGCCCGCCAGACTGTTTCTTGTGCCGGCCGCGCACGGAGATTGGCTTACGGATGGTTTCGCGGTAGCCGACGGTCGGCGGCCGCGTCGTCACCGGCACCGCATAGCGGTCGCCGAGCCGCTCGGCGGCGACGCGCAGATGCATCTCGCCCTGGCCCCAGATTACCACCTCGTGGCTCTCGGCATTGTGCGTGACCGAGAGCGAGGGATCCTCCTCGGTGAGTTTGGTGAAGGCCTGGCCGAGCTTGACGTCGTCCTTGCGCTCCTTGGCCTGCACGGCGATCGCCAGCACCGGCGGATAGGGCATCGCCTCCGCAAGCGCGGCCGGCGCCTGTTTAGCCGCCGACAGCGTATCGCCGGTCCTGGCGTGCTCGAGCTTGCCGAAGGCGACGGTTTCGCCCGCCGTCGCCTGCGCGCGCTTTTCGAATAGCGTGCCCATCAACTTGAACACGCCGGAGACGCGATCGGCTGCGCCGGCCGACGTGGTGAAGGTAGTGCCGTCGCCGGCTTGCCCTGCGAGCAGGCGGGCGACCGACATCTTGCCGCCATGGGTGGTGTGGAAGGTCTTGAGCACCAGCGCGGTCGCGTCCCCGCCCGCTTTTACGCCGAGGCGCTGCGCCGTCTCGCCGATGCCGGGAACTTCGTGGCGCAGGGCTTTCAACAGCCGCAGAACGCCGTTCGAGCGCGTCGCGCAGCCGAGCAGGACCGGGCAGACAATCCGGTCGCGCAATTCCTTGGCAAGATCGTCGAACACCTTGTCGCGCGGCGGCTGAATGTCCTCGAGCAGTTGCTCCATCAATTCGTCGTCGTGGTCGGCAAGCGTCTCCAGCATGGTGAAGCGCGCTTCCTTCTCGCGGTCGAGATCCTCGCCGGCCAGATCGACGATCGCCGACGGCGCGTACTCCTTGTAGACATAGGCGCGCTCGAGCGCGAGATCGACGAAGCCGGCGATAAGATCGCCGTGCCAGATCGGGATTTGACGTAACAGCAGCGGCACGCGCGAGGCGGGCTGCAACAGCTTCACCGTTTCGCGCACGCGCTTGTCGGCCTTGTCGATCTTGTTGAGAAACAGGAAGCGGGGCACGTTGAGATCTTCCAGCTCGCGCATGATGAGCTGGAGCTGCGGCAATTTTTTCTCGTCGGCCTCGCAGACCACCACCGCGGCATCCACCGCCGGCAGCGCGCTGCGCATGTCTTGAATGAATTCGATCGAGCCGGGACAATCGATGAAGGTATAGGCTTCGCCCATGAACTGCGCGGTGGCGAAGGTCGCCTCGACGCTCATCTTGTGGTGACGGGCTTCGTCGCTGGAATCGCCGACCGTGTTGCCCGCCTCTACCGTACCCTGGCGCGCGACCGCCTGGGTGCGGGCAAGGATCGCCTCGAGTAGCGTCGTCTTGCCGCTTTGGAAGGGGCCCACCAGCGCGATGCACCGGGGACCCTTGTTACTTCTACCATTGGGACTCGTGCCGTTTTGTCCCATATCCGACCTCCCTGGTGGGCCGGGGAGTTCAGGACCTCGTCCCGGCCCTTCTTCCAGCATCGTCTCAGGTGGGCGGGGGGCTTGGCAAGGGCGCAGTTTGTCAATGTTTCGTCAGCCGAGCGCCGCCGCAATTGCAACGCAATTTCAAACGCGATGCCTGGTTCCGGCCGCGGCAGAT
>JAKAHJ010000077.1 GCA_021815055.1 Pseudomonadota bacterium
ATCTTCGCGCTCGGCCACGTCGTGCTGCATGAGCCGCGCGTGGTCATCACCAATGTCATCGCCGATGACGTCCAACGCGAGCTCAAGCGGCTCGACGCCGCCATCGCCACGCTGCGCTCCGACCTCGACCGCCTGGTCGAGCACCGCGATCTCGCCGACGGCGGCGAGCACCGCGACGTGCTCGAGACCTACCGCATGTTCTCCTACGACCAGGGCTGGCTGCACAAAATCCGCGAGGCGGTGATGACGGGCCTCACCGCCGAGGCCGGCGTCGAACGCGTGCAGTCCGACACACGCGCGCGCATGCTGCGCGCGTCCGATCCCTATTTGCGCGACCGGCTGCACGATCTCGACGACCTCGCCAATCGCCTGATGCGCGTGCTGATGGGCCAGGATCATGCGCCGAGCAAGGAGCTCTTGCCGGAGAACGCCGTCGTGGTGGCACGTTCCATGGGCCCGGCCGCCCTGCTCGATTACGACCGCAAGCGGCTGCGCGGCCTCGTGCTGGAGGAAGGCGGGCCGACCTCGCATGTCTCCATCGTAGCGCGTGCGCTCGGCATTCCGACCGTGGGCGAGGTCGAAAACGCCACCGGCCTAGTCGAATCGGGCGACGCCATCATCGTCGACGGCTCGACCGGCCATGTGCATATGCGGCCGCCGCCGGACATCGAAACGGCCTATGGCGAGCGGGTGAAATTGCGCGCACGCCGGCAAGCGCAATACCGCGCGCTGCGCGAGCGGCCTTGCATCACCAAGGACGGCTGCGCCATCGCGCTGATGATCAATGCGGGCCTGTCCATCGACCTGCCGCACATCGAGGAAACCGGCGCCGCCGGCGTCGGCCTGTTCCGCACCGAAATGCAGTTCATGGTGGCGGACACGCTGCCGCGCACCAACGAACAGCATTCGCTGTATCGCCACGTACTCGACGCCGCGGGCAAGCGGCCGGTGGTGTTCCGCACGCTCGATATCGGCGGCGACAAGGTGCTGCCCTATCTGCGCAATGTGGAAGAGGAGAATCCGGCGCTGGGCTGGCGCGCCATCCGCCTCGGCCTCGACCGGCCCGGCCTGTTGCGCAGCCAGGTGCGCGCGCTGCTGCGCGCCGCGGGTGGGCGCGAATTGCGGCTGATGTTTCCGATGATCGCGATGGTGGAAGAATTCGACAAGGCCAAGTCGCTGGTCGAGGTCGAACTGACCCATCTGCGCCGGCACGGCCATATGCTGCCTGAGCGCGTGCAGATCGGCACCATGCTGGAAGTGCCCTCGCTGCTGTTCCAGCTCGACGAGTTGCTGGCGCGGGTGGATTTCCTTTCGGTCGGCTCCAACGACCTGATGCAGTTCCTCTACGCCGCCGATCGCGGCAATACGCGCGTGTCGGAGCGTTTCGATCCGCTGTCGGCGCCGGTCATGCGCGCGCTCAAGATCGTGGTCGACAAGGCGAAGGCGCACAACAAGCCGGTGGCGCTGTGCGGCGAGCTCGCGTCGCAGCCGATCGGCGCGCTGGCGCTCACCATTCTCGGCTTCCGCACGCTGTCGCTGTCCCCCTCCGCGATCGGCCCGGTCAAGGCATTGCTGCTCGATCTGGATTGCCGCAAAGGCGAGCAGGCGCTGCTGCCGCTGCTCGAACAACCGGCCGGCAGCGTATCGATCCGCCATCGGCTGGAAAGCTTCGCGGCATCGGAAGGCTTGCAGTTGTAGCTCCGTCATGCCCGGCCTTGTGCCGGGCATCCACGTCTTTCGCCTGGCTCGGCAAGACGTGGATGGCATCGGAAGTCGGGCTCTCCCGACTTCCGCATCGTTAAAAGCCGCAAATCGGATAAACCCGATTTGCGGTGACAAGCCCGGCCATGACGAATCCATGGGACACTGACTTTGATCACGCTACCGCAACAAAAGCTCGACGCCCTGCTCAACCGGCATTCCATGCTGGAAGGCGAGCTTGCGACCAATTTGAGCCCGGATACCTATGTCAAGCTGTCGCGCGAATTCTCCGAGCTCGGGCCCGTGGTCGAGGCCATCAGGGCCTATCGTACGGTCAAGGCCGAAATGGACGATCTCGACGCGCTGGTGGGCGATCCGTCGACCGACTCGGACATGCGCAAGCTGGCCGAAGCCGAAAAGCCCGCGTTGCAGGAGCGCAAGGAAGCGCTCGAACATCGCATCCGTCTCGCGCTGCTGCCGAAGGACGCGATGGACGACCACGACGCCATCCTCGAAATCCGCGCCGGCACCGGCGGCGACGAGGCCGCGCTGTTCGCCGGCGACCTGTTCCGCATGTATGAGCGTTACGCCGCCAAGCAGGGCTGGAAGACGGAAATCCTGTCGATCAGCGAAGGCACCAAAGGCGGGTTCAAGGAAATCGTCGCTTCCGTGCACGGTCGCGGCGTTTTCGCCAAGCTCAAATTCGAATCGGGCGTCCACCGCGTGCAGCGCGTGCCCGATACCGAAAATTCCGGCCGCATTCACACCTCGGCCGCGACGGTCGCGGTACTGCCCGAGGTGGAAGATGTCGATATCGACATCAACGAGGCGGATCTCAAGATCGACACCATGCGCGCGCAGGGCGCGGGCGGCCAGCACGTCAACAAGACGGAATCCGCGATCCGCATCACCCATATGCCGAGCGGCATTGTGGTGATGGTGCAGGAGGAGCGCTCGCAGCATAAAAACCGCGCCAAGGCGATGACGATGCTGCGCGCCAAGCTCTACGACCAGAAACGCAGCAAGCTCGATGCCGAACGCGCCGCCGAGCGGCGCGGCCAGGTCGGCTCGGGCGACCGTTCCGAGCGCATCCGCACCTATAATTTTCCGCAAGGCCGCGTCACCGATCATCGCATCAATCTCACGCTTTACAAGCTGCCGCAGGTGATCGAAGGCGAGGCGCTCGACGAAATGATCGACGCGCTGGTGACCCAGCATCAGGCCGATCTCTTGGCGGCCGAAGGCGAGGCGTGAGGATAGTCCCCGGCCTTAAGGACGGCGTTTCGGTTACCGAAGCCGTGCGGCTCCTGGCGCAGAGCTTCCGTCTCGCCGGTGTCGAGTCGCCGGAAGCGGACGCCCGCGCATTGATCGGCCACGCCTTGCGGCTCACCCGCGCGCAACTGGTTTCGCAATCCGGCCGCCCGCTCGAGGCGCGCGAGACCGCCGCGCTGTCAATGCTCGCCGCCCGGCGGCTCAACCGCGAGCCGGCGTCGCGCATCCTGGGACGCAAGGAGTTCTGGAGCCTCACGCTGCAGATAAGTCCGGATGTGCTCGATCCGCGCCCCGATACCGAAACGATCGTCGAGGACGCGCTCGACTTCGTTGCACGTGGCGGGCGGCGCATGGAGACGCTGCGCATCCTCGATATCGGGACCGGATCGGGCGCGCTGCTGCTCGCGCTATTAAGTGAATTGCCGAACGCGACCGGCACCGGCACCGATATCAGCCCGGCCGCGCTGGAAATCGCGCGCGCCAATGCGCAAAACAACGGGCTCGCCGCGCGCTGCGCCTTCGTCGCCTGCCACATTGCGGACGGCGTGCAGGGACCTTTCGACCTCGTAGTGTCGAACCCGCCTTACATTGCGCACGGCGCCATCCCCGCGCTCGAACCGGAAGTACGCGCCTACGATCCTTCGATTGCACTCGACGGCGGCGCGGACGGACTTGATGCTTATCGCGCCATTGCCGGCGAAGCGCGCCGCCTGCTCGCGCGCGGCGGCCATCTGTTCGTGGAACTCGGCGCGGGCCAGGAAGCGAGCGTGCGCGCGCTGTTTACCAATGCGGGATTAAGTGTCCGCGCGGCGCGCGCCGATTTGGGCGGCACCGCGCGCTCGCTGGGAGCGGCTTTTGCGGCGGATTCGGGATCGAAACCGGGCGTATGACCCTCGGGCATTGCGCCCCGGCGAAAATGCAGAGCTCCCCGGCTAGGCGAAAAAACCCTAAAAAGCTCTTGGATTATCGCCGGGAAACGACTAGCTTCCAGTCACGGAATCGACCCGTGTGACAACTGCATCGCTTGGAGCCCCGGAGCCAATGGTTCTGCGAGGGCGCGGCGCAAGGCGGATGACGAACAGCCGAGCTATCGAAACGGCCGACGAAACCGCCAGAGACGGGTCTGGATGCTTCACCGGTTAGGCGCATCAGAATCCTAGAACGATCACGATGCGCGTGACGAGGGGTTGGCGACCGCGGCGGGAGCCGCGGCGAGGGGCATTGCGGTCGACGCGATAACGGAAGCACAAGGCAAATCAAGATCGGCGCGGACAAACCGATGCGCAAGTCCGGCCGCGCGATAACATTCGTATGGACTGGCGCATAGAACTCGGTGCATTCGGCGCAAGACGCCGCGGCAAGCGAAAGGTCGGCAAACAGGCACATCATGAGAAACGGTCAGAAGCGCATGCGGGGACGCAACAATAATGGCCACCGCAAGAGCCAGAACCCGTTGACGCGGGTCTACGAGTCGAATGGACCCGATGTTAAGATTCGCGGCACCGCCTCGCATATCGCGGAAAAATACATCCAGCTTGCGCGTGATGCGCAGAGCTCGGGCGATCCGGTCGCGGCGGAAAACTATTATCAGCATGCCGAGCATTATTTTCGCCTGATCGCGGCCGCGCAGGAGCAGTTCCGGCAGCAAAACCCCTACTATCAGCAGGGCCAGCAGCCCTCTCCCGTCCAGCCGGGCGGCGACGACTTCGACGACGGCGACGATGATCAGCCGTTCATGGGCCAGAACGAGCCGAGCTACGTGCCGCAGCCGCAACCTCAGGCGCAGCCTTATCTGCCGCGCGATGCGCAGCCTTTTCCACCGCGTGAGCAGCAGGTCAGCCGCCAGCCATACCAGCAACAGCAGCAGCCGCAGCCCTATCCGCAGCCGGCTGGCGGCGAGGGAACCGGCGACGTGAACGGGCTGCCGGCCTTCATTACCGGCGGCGGCCAGCCGCAGCCGAACGGCGGGTCGAACGGCCATGAGCACGGCGAACGCGGGGGGTCGGAGCGCTACGGCTCGCACCGCCGCCGGCGTCGCCATCGCAGCGGCTACCGCGGCGAGCGCCAGGACGCGAGCAATCCGCAAGGCGCGGCTCCGGAGGGCGGCGACAGCGAGTCGGACTGAAAGCTACCCGGAAGTCGTGGCGGGATACCCGCTAGGCGAAGGGGCGGGCGCGAGCGCCGGCTCCAGGGCGGGCACCAGCCTACGCGCCACGCGCCGGGCGGGGATGGCCCGATAGACCTGCTTAGTGGCTTCCACCAGATGCACCCCGGCGAAGGGCGCCGATAGCGTCGCGCCGGTGCGCTCCCAGGCAATGGCCGAGCGCAAAAACCAGCCGCGTTCGACCGGCGGGACATAGAGCGCCTCGCTCCAGCCCGTCGGCGTGAACCAGGTCTCGCGCAAGAGCTGGTTGATCTGGCTGCGCGAGTATGGCCGTCCGTAGCCGAACGGCGTCGTATCCATGCGCGCCCACAGCCCGCGCCGGTTCGGCACCACCGCCAGCAGCCGCCCGCCCGAGGCCAGCACCCGCCAGACTTCGCGCAGCATCGCCCCGGGATCGTTGGTCATTTCGAGCGCATGCACCAGCATCACCCGGTCGACCGCCGAATCCGGGAGCGGCAGCTCGTTCTCGTCCACCAGCGCCGAGAGCGCCGGACGCGTGGTCGGCCATTTCACCACGCCCTGCCCGGCCGGCATGAAGGCGACGCAGCGTTCCGCCTCCTCGCGGAAGAGACCGAGATAGGGCGTCGCATAGCCGATCCCGAGCATGCGCTGGCTGGCGGTATCGCGCCACAATGCGCGGATACCGCGACCGATGAAGCGGCGCGCGACTACGCCCAGGCGCTGGCCGTAGAAATTGCGCAAATCGACGACATCGATCGACATGGCTGAAAAGTTATCACGAATCCGGGCGGCAAACCGCTCGCCGAGCGAACGGCGCGGCGGTGCACCGGGCGTCCTCCGCATGCTACGGTTAATGCCGCTCCCGAGTCCGAACGAGGATGTACACGCATGCCAGCGGAAATCCGTCTCTTTTTATGCCGATCCGACAATTACGGGGTTCTGCTGCATGACCCGGCGACCGGCGCCACCGCTGCGATCGACGCCCCGGAGGCGGCGCCGATCGAGAAGGCGCTGGCCGAGACCGGCTGGAAGCTCACCGACATCCTCGTCACCCACCACCATGCCGACCATACCGACGGCATCCGGGCGCTGAAGGACAAATACAAATGCCGGGTGGTCGCGCCCGCCGCGGAGGCGTCCAAGATTCCGGCGGTGGACGAGACCGTAAGCGAGGGCGACAAGGTCAAGGTCGGCAATCTGTCGGCCAATGTGATCGAAACGCCGGGCCACACGCTCGGGCACATCGCCTACTGGTTCCACGCCGACAAGCTCGCCTTCGTCGGCGACACGCTGTTCTCGATCGGCTGCGGCCGCGTGATCGAAGGCACTCCTGGGCAAATGTGGCAGTCGCTGCGCAAGCTGCGCGACCTCCCCGACGACACCGAAGTCTATTGCGGTCACGAATACACCGCCACCAACATCAAATTCGCGCTCACGATCGATGAGAACAATCCGGTGCTCGAGGCGCGCGCCGCCCAGGTGCAGCAACTGACCGAGGAAGGTGCGCCGACCATTCCGGTCTCCATCGGCGACGAGAAACTGGCTAACCCGTTTCTGCGCGCCGACGTGCCGGATCTCGCGGCCGACATCGGCATGGCGGGCGAGCCCGCCGAGAAAGTGTTCGCCGAGATCAGGGAGAGGAAGAACAAGTTTTGACAAAGCGGCCGCACTCCCTTGCCTTGTCATCGCCGGGCCGCCGCGGCACGCGGCGAGTCCCGGTGATCCCGGTTACGCGGGCAAGGCCTCACCTTTCTAAGCGAGATGGCCGGGACCAGCCCGGCCATGACAAACGATGACCTTCCCCACCGCCGCGGCGATGATCCGCAAGCTCGATCTCAAGCCGC
The DNA here is from genome assembly GCA_021815055.1 of Pseudomonadota bacterium. Lineage (GTDB taxonomy): Bacteria > Pseudomonadota > Alphaproteobacteria > Rhizobiales > Xanthobacteraceae > Pseudolabrys. The sequence continues at coordinate 6,943 of JAKAHJ010000077.1, forward strand.
ACCCCGAGGGCGGGCATTACCGCGAGACTTTTCGCGATGCGCGGCTGATCGACGGCCGCGCAGCCTCGACCGCCATCCTGTTCCTGCTGGCGCGCGGCGAGCGTTCGCATTGGCATCGCATCGACGCGGTGGAGATCTGGCACTATTACGCCGGCGCGCCTCTCGCACTGTCGGTGGTCGACGGCGTGAAGGAGGAAGTGCTTCGGCTCGGGCCGGACGTGCACAATGACGAAATCCCGCAGGTGACGGTGCCGGCGCGGGCGTGGCAGGCGGCGGAAAGTCTGGGCGACTGGACGCTGGTCGGCTGCACCGTGGCGCCCGGCTTCGCCTTCGAGGGCTTCGAACTCGCTCCGAAGGACTGGGCGCCGTAGTCACTTCCTTCGCAGCATATCCCTCGCCGCGACGAACCCGCCGCCGGCGATCAGCACCGCCGCAAGACCGAGACTCGCGCGCGGCTCGGCAAACCCGGCCAGCACCAAAAACAAGGTCGACAGGATCGGCGCCGCATAAGACGCGACGCCGAGCAGGTGGATATCGCCGCGCTTCATGCCGATGTCCCAGGCATAGAAGGCGATGCCCACCGGGCCGACCCCGAGCGCCAGCACCGAGAACCATTGCAGCGCGTTCTCCGGCCAGACCGTGATCTCGAAGACGAGATGAAACAGCGCGGCAAGCGCGGCCGTGGTCAGGCAGAAGCCGGCGACCGCCGCGGTCGGCACGCCGGCAAAACGCCGCGACAGCACCGAATAGCTGGCCCACACGAAGGCCGCGCAGAAGGCCGCGCTATAGCCGGGAACGTAATCGAGCGCCGGCGCCAGGCCCTTGCCGGCAAACAGGATCACCGTGCCGGAAAGCCCGAGCAGCGCACCCACCACCGAATAGAGCCGCAGGCGCTCGCCCGGCAGCAGGCTGGAAAACAGCACGATCAGCAGCGGCCAGAAATAATTGAGCAGCCCGGCTTCCGCCGGCGGCGCCAGCCGCAGCGCGAAAAAATAGAGCGCGTGATAGCCGAACAGGCCGGCGACCCCGAGCGCCCACACCTGCGGCTTCTGCCGCAGCGCGCGCCAGGCCCGCTCGCGCGCCACCCAGGCCGCTCCGATCACACCGCCCACCGCGAAGGTCAGCGCCGCAAGCTGAAACGGCGGCACCCGCCCCGATGCCACCGTGAGCACCGCGAGCAAAGACCACATGAGGACGGCGGAAAAGCCGATGAGGGTGGCGCGGAGCGTCGACATCGTGAAACCCGGCGTGAGCGGCGAGCACTTACGCGAGCCGCGCGGGCAACACAACGTCTTTCCCCGTCATGGCCGGGATTGTCGCCGCATGTCGGGTGTACCCGATATGCGGATTTCGATAATCTTGCGCGGCGGAAGGCGGTGTTCCGGCGCAGGGCTGAGAGTCCGAACGGCATAACGGGGAAACGCGGCGATGACTGTTGGCAACGGCGTGCGCGGGATGATTGCGGTCGACAAGATGGGCGCGAAAATTCTCTTCATCAATCCGTCGACCTACGAGACCGAGACGGTGCTCGAGGGTTTCCAGCGAACGGTGCATGAATTGCTGGTCATGCCGGAGAGAGGCATCGCCTATGTGCCGATCTTCGGCGACGGCATCCACGGCCGCAATCCGAACCCCGGCCATACGCTGTGCGTGATCGATCTCATCGCGCGCAAGCACCTCGCCGACATCGACCTCAGGCCCTATATCGCGCCGCATACGCTGCGGCTCGCCGCCGACGGGCTGATCTATGTCACCTGCGAGAACAGCGCGGTGGTGGCGGTGATCGATCCGAAGACGAACAAGGTGATCGACGCCATTCAGTCCGGCTCGACCAATGGGCATCGGCTCTGCATTACGAACGATGGGCAGCGCATCTACACCGACAACGAGGAAGACGCCACGGTGTCGGTGATCGACGTGCCGAACCGCAAGCTCGTCGGCAAAATCGCGGTGCCGCGGCCGATCGCCGGTATCGCGGTCTCCGGCGACGGGGGAACCGTGATTACGGTCAGCGACGAGCAGCCGGTGCTGTTTTTGATCGATACGACCGCCGGCCGCTATACGCGCGAGGTGCAGCTCGAAGGCATACCGAAGCCGGCGCAGATCGCGCGCTATTCGCCCGACGGCAGGCTCGTCGCCGTCTCCAGCCTGAACAGCGACATGGTCAGCATCATGGACGCTTCGTTCGGCGCGCAGGCCGCGATCCCCGTCGGCAGCCAGCCGATGGATTTCTGCTTCCATGGCGACGAATTGTTCGTCGGTTGCCAGGGCGACGGCTCGATGCACATCATCGACATCCCGAACCGCCGCCACAAAGGCAGCTTCAAGGCCGGCACCGGCTGCGAGTCGGTGGGGTTTTATTAGATGACCCGTCATGCCCGCGAAAGCGGGGCATCCAGTATTCACGACGCCCCGTTAACCTCGCGCCGTTCGCGTTTATTGGATCGCCCGCTTTCGCGGGTGATGACAATCGTCGATTGGGGAGCGGTGCTACTCCGACCTTACGCAATATACTGCGCACCGTTCGCGGTCAGCGTCGAGCCGGTGATGAAGCCGGCATCGTCGGCGGCGAGGAACAGCACGCAGCGCGCGATTTCCTCCGGCTCGCCCAACCGGCCGACCGGAATCTGCGGCAGGATATTCTTCTCAAGCACGTCCTTCGGCACCGCCTGCACCATCTCAGTGTTGATGTAGCCGGGCGCGATGGCATTGACCGTGATGCCGACGCGCGCACTTTCCTGCGCCAGCGCCTTGGTGAAACCGATCTCGCCGGCCTTGGCCGCGGAATAATTGGTCTGGCCGATCTGGCCCTTCTGGCCGTTGATCGAGGAGATGTTGACGATGCGGCCGAACTTGCGCTCGCGCATGCCCTCGATGACGTTGCGGCACATGTTGAAGAGCGAATTGAGATTGGTGTTGATCACCGCCGTCCACTGTTCCGGCTTCATGCGGTGCAGCGTGGCGTCGCGCGTGATGCCGGCATTGTTGACCAGCACGTCGATCGGCCCGAGTTCGGCCTCCACCTGCTTGATGCCGGCCGCACAGGCCTCGAACGACGACACGTCCCATTTGAACACCGGGATGCCGGCCTCGGCCTTGAATTTCTGCGCGGCCTCGTCATTGCCGCCGTAATTGGCGGCGACCGTATAGCCGGCGCTTTTAAATGCCTTGCAGATGGCGGCACCGATGCCGCGGGTTCCGCCGGTGACCAATGCAACGCGAGCCATGATGTCGTCCCCTACCAATTAGTCCTTTGCCGTCACGCCCGCGAAAGCGGATGATTACGCCGAAGTTGCGTCACCGCTCGACGCACATAGCAATTCCCATTCCGCCGCCGATGCAGAGTGTGGCGAGGCCCTTCTTGGCGTTGCGCTTGCCCATTTCGTAGAGCAGCGTCGTGAGCACGCGCGCGCCGGACGCGCCGATCGGGTGGCCGATGGCGATGGCGCCGCCATTGACGTTGACCTTGGAGGCATCCCAGCCGAGGTCCTTGTTGACGGCGCAGGCCTGCGCGGCGAAGGCCTCGTTGGCCTCGATCAGATCGAGATCCTCGATCTTCCAGCCGGCCTTGGCGAGCGCGGCGCGCGAGGCCGGGATCGGCCCGGTGCCCATGATGGCCGGATCGACGCCGGCATGCGCCCAGGACACGATGCGCGCGAGCGGCGTGTGGCCGAGCTTGGCGGCCTCGGAGGCCTTCATCAGCACCACCGCTGCGGCGCCGTCATTGATGCCGGAAGCATTGGCGGCGGTGACGGTGCCCTCCTTGTCGAAGGCCGGGCGCAGCTTGGCGATCGAGTCCATGGTCACGCCCGCCTTGGGATATTCGTCGGTATCGACCACCGTGTCGCCCTTGCGTGTTTTGATCGTGACCGGGGCGATCTCGTCCTTGAAGCGGCCGGACTTCATCGCCGCCTCGGCCTTGTTCTGCGAGGCGACCGCGAATTCGTCCTGCTGCTGGCGGGTGATCTGCCACTGCTTGGCGACGTTCTCGGCCGTGTTGCCCATGTGATAGCCGTTGAAGGCATCCCACAGCCCGTCCTTGATCATGGTGTCGACGAGTTCGAGCGCGCCCATCTTCACGCCCTGGCGCAAATGCTGCGCGTGCGGGGCCATGCTCATCGATTCCTGGCCGCCCGCGACCACGATCTCGCTGTCGCCGTTGAGGATGGCCTGATAGCCGAGCGCCACCGCGCGCAGGCCGGAGCCGCAAAGCTGGTTGACGCCCCAGGCCGGGCTTTCGACCGGAATGCCGGCGGCGATGGAAGCCTGCCGCGCCGGGTTCTGACCCTGGCCGGCGGTGAGGATCTGCCCCATGATAACCTCGCTGACCCGGTCGCCGCCGACACCGGCGCGCTCCAGCGCGGCCTTGATGGCGGTCCTGCCGAGCTCGTGCGCGGGCAGGTTGGCGAAAGCCCCATTGAAGGCGCCGACAGGCGTGCGGGCGGCGCTTGCGATGACGATGTCGTCTTTCATCCGAAACTCCTCTTGGGCTTTGGGCGTGGCAGGGCGAGGCGCGCGTTTTGGCAGTGCCGCATCCTCGGCAGGGCGCACTGCCCTGTCAATGATGGGTGCCGCCTGGATATGCGCGAGAATTGGCCCTTTTCTGCATTTTGTGCAAGGGTTGCAGCGCAGCAAAAACAGCCTTCCGCGCCGCCACAAAAACGGTGGCCCGCCTGCCCCGAAAGTGTTTATGCTGGCCGACCTGGGCAGGGGAACGCATGAGCACCATGGCAGAGGAAAAAAAAGAGCCGATCACAATCAAAAAATACGCAAATCGGCGGCTCTATAATACCGGAACGAGCGCTTACGTTACACTTGAAGACTTGGCTGCGATGGTCAAGGCCGGCGAGGATTTCGTCGTCTACGATGCCAAGACCGGCGAGGACATCACCCGCTCGGTCCTGGCGCAGATCATTTTCGAGCAGGAAAACAAAGAAGGGCAAAGCCTGCTGCCCATCACCTTCCTGCGGCAATTGATCCGTTATTACGGCGACAGCATGCAGATGCTGGTGCCGCGCTTCCTGGAAGCCTCGATCGAGTCGCTGTCCAAAGAGCAGGACAAATTCCGCGAGCAGATGGCGCAGGCCTTCGGCGTCGGCGGCTTCGGTCCGCTCGAGGATCAGGTGCGCCGGAATATGGAAATGTTCGAAAAGACCTTCGCCATGTTCGCGCCGTTCGCGCGCGGCCAGCGCCCGACGCCCGACAAGCCGGCGACCCCGGCGAGCGAGATGGACGAACTCAAGCGCCAGCTCGCCGAAATGCAGAAGCGATTGGATCGGCTGGGCGGGAAGGAGTAGCGAAGTCCGTCGTCCCCGCGAAGCGGGTATGACGGCGTAGCTTACGCCCGCGCGCGATCCTTTTCCGCCAGCCACGGCCGCTCGGAACTGGCCAGCCCGATCAGCGCGCCCTGCAGATAATCGCAGCCCCAGCCGGCAAGCAGCGCGGCCGCCTCCTCGTCCTGCACCCATTCGGCCACGGTCTTGAGGCCGAGCCTGCGCGCCAGGTCGACCATGGTGTGCACGAAGGCGCGGTCATCGTCGGACTTGACGATGTTCTGCACGAAGGCGCCGTCGACCTTGACCATGTCCACCCCGAGCCGCCGCAGATTGCGGAACGAGGTGTGGCCGGCGCCGAAATCGTCGATGGCGATACGGCAGCCGAGGTCTTTCACCCGGGTGACGAAGCCACGCGCGTCGTCCAGATCCTGGATCGCGGCGGTTTCGGTGATCTCGACGATGAGGCGCTCGCCGACGCCCGAATGGGCGCGCAGCAGGGCGGCGAGGCTGGTCCACCAGTCGGGCGATACGGCGGACGCCGGCGAGACGTTGACGCTCGCGCGCAGCGACGCCGCCTCGACCAATTCATCCACCACCAATTCGATCACGCGATGGTCCAGCATGCGCACCAGGCCGATGCGTTCCGCCACCGGAATGATTTCATTGGCATGCGCGATACTGCCGTCGCTGCGGTTGACCCGCATCAGGCATTCGTAGAAGCCGACGTGGCGGTGCCGTGCATCGACCACCGGCTCGAA
>JAKAHJ010000197.1 GCA_021815055.1 Pseudomonadota bacterium
GTTTTGCCCGCGGCGGCGCCCGCATGGCTATGCCCGGCGCCCGAAATTCCTGTAAAAGCGCTGTTCTGGGCGGGCGGACGAGCCCGAATGGCAGCGGGACGGCTGCACCGGTTCGGGCCCGGGCGGAGCAATCCACGGCTTTTGCTGGAATCTGTCGGAGAGGGGTTTGGTCCGATTCGAAAATGTCGGCTTGCGCTACGGGCTCGGGCCGGAGGTTCTCCGCGACCTCACGTTCCGTATCGAGCCACACTCGTTCCAGTTCCTCACCGGTCCCTCGGGCGCGGGCAAGACCACGCTGTTGCGGCTCATGTTCCTGTCGCTCCGGCCGACGCGCGGCCTCATTACCCAGTTCGGTCACGATGTGGCGACGCTCTCGCGCGACGCGGTGGCGACGCTGCGCCGGCGCATCGGCATCGTGTTCCAGGATTTCCGCCTGCTCGACCACATGACGACCTACGAGAACGTCGCGCTGCCGCTGCGCGTGATGGGGCGGCCTGAGCAGAGCTATCGCGACGAGGTAGTCGAATTGTTGCACTGGGTAGGCCTCGGCGAGCGTATGTCGGCGTTGCCACCGGTGCTGTCGGGCGGCGAGAAGCAGCGCGCGGCGATCGCGCGCGCGGTGATCGCGCGCCCGCAACTGCTGCTCGCCGACGAGCCGACCGGCAATGTCGATCCGACGCTGGCCCAAAGATTGCTGCGCTTGTTCGTCGAGCTCAACAAATCGGGCACTTCGGTGGTGATCGCGACCCACGACATCGCCTTGATGGACCAGTACGATGCACGCCGCCTGGTGCTGCACGACGGCCGTTTGCACATCTATGATTGAGCGCCACTATGAGTGACGAGGCCCGCAATCCGACCGTCGCGCTGCCGCGCTTCGAGACGCCGCTGGTGCCGCGCCAGTCGATTTCCGGCCGCGCGCTGATCGCGGTGACGGCCATCATGACTTTTCTCGCCTCGATCACCGTCGGCGCGGTCATCCTGGTGAGCCAGGCAGCTTCCGAATGGCAGTCGGACGTATCGCGCGAGGTGACGATCCAGATCCTGCCGGCGCCGCGGCGCGATCTCGACGTCGCGGTGGAGAAGGCGGCGTCGGTCGCGCGCAATTTCCCCGGCATCGGCGAGGTGCGGCCCTATTCGAAAGAAGAATCGAGCAAGCTGCTCGAACCGTGGCTCGGCAGCGGGCTGTCGCTGTCCGAATTGCCGATCCCGCGCCTGATCGTGGTCAAGATCGCCGCCGGCGCGGCGCCCGATATTCCGCAGCTTCGCCGGCTGCTTTCGGAGCAGGTGCCGGGCGCCACGCTGGACGATCATCGCGGCTGGATCGAACGCATGCGCGCGATGTCGGGAGCCGCCGTCGGCATCGGCATCGCCATCCTGGTGCTGATGATCGCGGCCACCGTGCTTTCCGTCACCTTCGCCACCCGCGGCGCCATGGCGACCAACAAGACGGTGATCGAGGTTTTGCATCTCGTCGGCGCCAAGAACGGTTTCATCGCCGGCAATTTCCAGCGCCATTTCCTGCTGCTCGGGCTCGAAGGCGGTGCGATCGGCGGCGGCGCGGCCGTCGCGCTGTTCGCGCTCGCCGCGCTGGTGAGCCGCTGGTTTTCCGGCACGGCCGGCGGCGAGCAGACGGCGGCGCTGTTCGGCTCGTTCTCGATCGGCGTTGCGGGTTATTTAGCCGTGCTCACGCAGGTGATATTGATCGCCGGGGTGACGGCGGTCACCTCGCGGCAGACGGTCAACCGCACGCTGGAGAGCATCGATTAACATGTTCGCCGCGTTCGCCCGCTGGATCGGTTTCCTCACCATGGCGGCCGGCGCCGTGGGCGGGCTCATGGTCGCCTTCGGCTTCCTCTGGTTCGTCTCGAAAATCCCGCTCGACGAGCCTTCGCTCGCGCCCCGGGCGGACGGCATCGTGGTGCTCACCGGCGCGGCCGCGCGCATTCCGGACGCCATCGAGTTGCTCGCGGCCGATCGCGGCCAGCGGCTGCTCATCACCGGCGTGCACCGCGCCACCAGGGCGCGCGAGATCGCCCGGCTGACGCCGCTCTATTCGAAATATTTCACCTGCTGCATCGACCTCGACCGCTCCGCGCTCAATACTTTCGGCAACGCGCTGGAAGCGCGGCGCTGGACGCGCGCGCATAATTTCAATTCGCTGATCGTGGTCACCTCGAACTGGCACATGCCGCGCGCGATGGCCGAAATCGCGCATCAATTGCCCGATATCCGTCTCATTCCCTATCCGGTGATCTCGGAGAAGGTGAAGAGCGATCCCTGGTGGCAGAATGCCGAGACCGCGCGCTTGCTGCTGGGCGAATATCTGAAGTATCTGTTCGCGCTCACGCGCATGCGCCTCGATCCCGACAGCGCCGCGTAACCGGAGCGCGCCCCGTTGCTCATTCTCGTCCGCTCCATTCTTTTCAACGCGCTGTTCTATCTGAACACGCTCGTCTACCTGATCGTTGCGCTGCCGACCTTCTTCATGCCCTATCGCGCGATCATCGCGGTGGCGCGTTCCTGGGGGCGCAGCAACCTTGTGCTGCTGCGCGTCGTCGCCGGTATCGACTACGAGGTGAGGGGGCTCGACAAGCTGCCGAAGGGGCCGATTCTCGTCGCCGCCAAGCATCAGTCGGCCTGGGAAACCTTCGCCTTGCTGCCCTTGTTCGACAACCCGACCTTCATCCTCAAGCGCGAGCTGCAATGGATTCCGATCTTCGGCTGGTTCACCATCAAGGGCC
>JAKAHJ010000198.1 GCA_021815055.1 Pseudomonadota bacterium
AGGCAAGCACTACCGGCGCAGGAAGCGCTGGCTGGCTTAGAAACCATGCCCGATCATTACGATTCCCTCGAAACCCGCGACCCGGCCGCGCGCGAAAGCGAGCTGTTCGCGCGGCTGCCCGATGCCGTCGCGCGCGCGATGACGGCGCCCGGCTGGGCGAAACAACTCGCCGGCATCGACGCGCGAGACATCGCGTCGCGCGCCGCGCTCGCAAAACTGCCGGTCCTGCGCAAGGGCGATCTTGCCGCGCGCCAGAAGGAACATCCGCCCTTCGGCGGCTTCAATGTCACGCCGCCGGGCAAAGCCAGGCGCCTGCAAATGTCGCCGGGTGCGCTGTTCGAGCCGGAAGGGCGGGGCCAAGATTTCGGCAACTGCGCGCGCGCGCTTTATGCCGCCGGCTTCCGCGCCGGCGACATCGTTCACAATTCCTTCTCCTATCACCTCACGCCGGGCGCCTACATTCTCGAGGAAGGCGCGCACGCGCTCGGCTGCGCGGTGATCCCCGGGGGCGTCGGAAATACCGAGCAGCAACTCGAGGCGATCTCGCACTACAAACCGTCGGGCTATGTCGGCACGCCCGACTTCCTCAAAATCCTGCTCGACACCGCCGAGAAGACCGGCCGCGACGCCTCTTCGATCGAGCGCGCCCTGGTGTCGGGCGCGGCGCTGCCCGCTTCGCTGCGCGATGAGCTCGGACGCCGCGGCGCCGCCGTGCTGCAATGCTACGCCGTCGCGGAAGTCGGCGTGATCGCCTACGAGAGTGACGCGCGTGAGGGCATGATCGTCAACGAGACCGTGATCGTCGAAATCGTGCGCCCGGGCACCGGCGATCCGGTCCCCGAAGGGGAAGTGGGCGAGGTGGTGGTGACCTCGTTCAATCTCGACTATCCGATGATCCGCCTCGCCACCGGCGATCTGTCGGCGATCATGCCGGGCCTGTCTCCGTGTGGGCGCACGAATATCCGCATCAAGGGCTGGATGGGCCGCGCCGACCAGACCGCCAAGGTCAAGGGCATGTTCGTGCATCCGCAGCAGATCGCCGAAGTGGGCGCGCGCCATCCCGAGCTCGCGCGGCTGCGGCTGGTGGTCGGCCGGCAAGCCGAGCAGGACTTTATGACGCTTGTTGCCGAATGCGCCGCGCCGGCTTCCGCGCTCGAAAGCGCCATCGCCGCGACTTTGCAATCGGTGACCAAGCTCAAGGGCACCGTGAAACTGGTCGCGCCGGGCTCGCTGCCGAACGATGGCAAGGTGATCGCCGACGAGCGTCCGGTGGGGTAGGGGCGGGCTCGTGTCCCGGGCGCAGCGCGGCATGAAATGACGCGCTGCAGACCCGGGACCGTTGGAGGCTCAGCGCTTAGAACGGCCCCGGATCTGCGGCGCACCACTTCGCTGCGCTCCGTGCTGCGCCGCGTCCGGGGCACCCAGCGGCCTTGACGGTTTCCACGCTTTCCCGCTGATAGGCGGGCATGACCGATGCCTCGCATCTGCCCCCCGGCCATCCGGCCATAGCGCCGCGCCGCATCGGCGTGCTCATCGTCAATCTCGGCACGCCCGACGCCACCGACTACTGGTCGATGCGCCGGTATCTGAAGGAGTTTCTGTCCGACCGCCGCGTCATCGAAGAAAACCCGGTCAAGTGGTGGCTGATCCTCAATCTCATCATCCTGACTGTGCGTCCGGGCCGTAAAGGGCGCGACTACGAGAAAATCTGGAATAGGGAGCGCAACGAGTCTTTCCTCAAGACCATCACGCGCTCGCAGGCGGAAAAACTCTCCGCCGCGCTGGCCGCCGATCCGCGCATCCGCGTCGATTGGGCGATGCGTTACGGAAATCCCTCGATCGCTTCGCGTCTCGAGACGTTGCAGGCCGCCGGCTGCGACCGCGTCCTTTTAGTGCCGCTCTATCCGCAATACGCCGCCGCTACCAGTGCCACAGTCTGCGACAAGGCCTTCGAGGCGCTCGCCCGTATGCGCTGGCAGCCGGCCTTGCGCGTGGCGCCGGCCTGGTTCGACCGGTCCGCTTACATCGAGGCCATCGCGTCCTCGCTCGAAGAGGGCTTGGCGAAGCTATCCTTCAAGCCGGATACGATCATCGCCTCGTTCCACGGCATGCCGGAAGATTATTTGCGCAAAGGCGATCCCTATCACTGCCAATGTGCGGCCACCACGCGGCTGCTGCGCGAGCGGCTGAAGCTCGACGACGAACAATTCCTGATGACATTTCAATCGCGCTTCGGCACGGCGGAATGGCTCAAGCCCTATACCGACGCGACCGTGAAAAGCCTGGCGGAGCGCGGGGTGAAGAACCTCGCGATCATCACGCCGGGATTTGCCGCCGATTGCCTGGAGACGCTGGAAGAGATCGCTATGGAGAATGCCGAAATCTTCAGGCACGCCGGCGGCGAAAATTTTGCGCACATCCCCTGCCTCAACGACTCCGACCGCGGCATGGCGGTGATCCGCGACGTGGTCGCGCGCGAATTGATGGGGTGGGTGTGATGGCGCGCCGCGAACTCCCATCCCTCCCCTGAAAGGGGAGGGTGGCTCCGCGCGCAGCGCGGAGTCGGGTGGGGTTTCCTGCGTGCAGAGAACTTCCCCCACCCGGCTCGCTCACGCTCGCCACCCTCCCCCGCGAGCGGGGGAGCGACTGTCTTTCGTGTCAAGCGATTTGCCATGGCCGTTTGTCCCGCACAATGGCGTTGAGGATGGTCAGCAGCTTTCGGGCGACAGCGATGATGGCGA
>JAKAHJ010000199.1 GCA_021815055.1 Pseudomonadota bacterium
TGACGTTCCTATGAAGGAATCGCGGCAAGGCTGATAGGAACGTCAAATCCGCCGCACTAGACGCTCGCATATCGCCGTGCTTTCTGCTGCGGCGAACGGGCACCCCCGCCCAAACCACGCCGGTTCCCTATGACCCGCATACGCAAGGCCATCTTCCCCGTCGCCGGGCTTGGAACCCGGTTCCTGCCCGCCACCAAAGCCATGCCGAAGGAAATGCTGCCGGTCGTCGACCGGCCGCTGATCCAGCACGTGGTGGACGAGGCGCGTCAGGCCGGTATCGAACATCTGGTCTTTGTGACCGGCCGCAACAAGAGCGTGATCGAGGACCATTTCGACCGCCAATTCGAACTGGAAGTGACCCTGGTCGAGCGCGGCAAGAAGGCGGAACTCACTCTTCTGTCGGAAGACCTTCCCGAACCGGGAACCGTGGCCTTCACGCGGCAGCAGTCGCCGCTCGGGCTCGGACATGCCGTCTGGTGCGCGCGCGAGATCGTCGGCCACGAGCCTTTCGCGCTGCTGTTGCCCGACGTGCTGGTCCAGCACCCGCGCGGCTGCCTTGCGCAGATGATGGACGCCGCAGCCGACCTCGATCCCAAGGCGAACATCATCGCGGTCGAGGAAGTGCCGATGGAACGCGTGCACATGTATGGCGTGGTCGGCGTCGGCGCGCCGCGGGGCAAAGCCTTCGCAATCACCGGCATGGTGGAGAAGCCGAAACGCGCCGAGGCGCCGTCCAACCTCACCATCACCGGACGCTACATCCTACAGCCGGAGATTTTCGCGATTCTGGAAAGTCAGGCCGCCGGCGCCGGCGGCGAGATCCAGTTGACCGACGCCATGGTGGCGCTTGCGCGTACGCAGCCGTTCTACGGCCTCAAATTCGAGGGACGCAGCTATGACTGCGGATCCAAGATCGGCTTCCTGAGCGCCAACGTCGCCTATGGGCTCGAGCGGCCCGATATCGCACCCGAACTGCGCCAGGAGATCCGGCGGCTGCTCGGAGAGAAATGACCTCCGGCATGACGTGGGAACACGCTTTGCTCACCGTTGCAAACGCATGCCGAGCGTGAACGTGGTGGCATTGTAATCCGCATTTGCGACGTTCGATTGCAGCCAGCGCTGCTGGATTTCGCCTTTCACCTGCACCATCGGATTGAGTTTATACGTTGCGCCCACGGCGATGAAGTAGCGTTTGTCGAGGCGGTCGCTCGTTTGCCCCGATGGCTGCGTGATTGCATCCGGATACAGGTCCGTTCCAAAGCCGGCTTTGAACGTTCCGATCAGCCAACGCCGGAAGGCATGATCGAACTGCAAGCCGATGTCGCGCGAGAGCTCGCCAGGGACGCCGGGGATCGTGGTTTCGCTGATGGTCGATGCAACGGTGAGCTTCACCGTGTTGAGCGCGTCGGCATTCCAGGTCAGGGAGCCGTTGCCGATCGGCCCGCCGATACTGCCGAGCCGCCGATCCACATAGTCGCGTTGCAAATAACCGGCCGCGATGTCGCCGGTGAGCATGCGCGTAATCTCGAACGTCGTCCCGACCGTGCCGTAGCCGCCGTTGGAATCGCGATGGTATCCCGAACTGTCGGTATAAAGGTCGTGGACGCGCGTATCCGCCTCGACCTCGATGAACGGCTTCACGCCCGGCGTCGCTTCGTAGCTCCCGCGCAGGACGCCGCCGTACTGGTTGTAGTTTCGATCCGCATTGCTCACGCTCTGGCCGTTGGTGAGCTCGGAGTTTTGATAGACTGTCCGCTGCGCGTCACCCTGCACCGACAATTCGAAACGATTGAAGCGCTGGCGCACGCCGCCCCCGCCGCCGAAGGTGGCGAAGAGCGGCAGCGTGGCCAGACCGGCCGGCAGATTGGGGCTGTTCGGGTTATCGGTCGAGATCAAGGCGCGGGTGTTGAGATCGATGCGCGTGTCCCGGGTCACGTCGATGCGGCCGTCGACCCGCCCGTTGAAAAACGGCCGGCTCAGGCTCGGCGTATCGTCGGGATGGTAGCCGGTATAGCTGCCGCGCAAGTCGACCTTGAGTTCGTGACGCGACCAGTTCGACTGCGCGCGCAATTCCGGCGAGACCGTATAGAAGGCGGCGCCCTTCGCGGGCTGCGATTGCTCCGGATTTGTGTTGTAGCCGGCGAGCAGTTCGACGGCCGGAAACAGGTCGAATGCCCCAGCCCGGATACCGAGCGGCGCGTAAGGGTCCTCTGGCTCGGTGTGTGCCTTGCGCTTGGGCGGCGGCTGGCGGATCGGTCCGATCTCCAGCGGCCGTGACGTCGCGGCGGTATAGATGCCGCTGGCGGATTGCGCCGGGGCAGGCAACGCCGGAATCGGCTTCTGATAAGACGATTGGGCCAAAGGCTGCGGCACGCCGGGCGCGATCATCTGGCGGCCGGCCGCGGCGGCCCCTGCCGCGGCGCGCGCGGGCCTCGCCTTGCGGCTGTTGCTTGAATCGAAACCGGTCCGGCCGGCGCCGGACGCCGGCGCGAAAACACCGGTCGCAGGCGCCTGCGCCAGTGGCGCGCGGTTCGAGCGCTGGAAGCGGGGCGGCGCATTGCGCGGGCCGGTCTGCAGTTGCGGCGCCAGCGGATCGACGTAACCAGGCGCGGCGGCCGTCTGCGCCAGCGCGTGGCCGCCGCCCAGCGTCAGGCAGGCGGCCGCGAGCAAGCGCGCGCTGTGCGGCGCCAGAGCGAATAGGGGTCGGAAACGCTGCACGTCCGCTATCGAGCCT
>JAKAHJ010000200.1 GCA_021815055.1 Pseudomonadota bacterium
GTAGCAGACGCCGGGCTCGACGCGGCCGGCGCGGCCGCGCCGCTGATCGGCGGCCGCGCGCGACACCCGCACCGTTTCCAATCGCGTCAGCCCGACATCGGGCTCATAGCGCGGCACCCGCGACAGCCCGCTGTCGATCACCACGCGCACGCCTTCGATGGTGAGCGACGTCTCCGCGATCGAGGTCGCCAGCACCACCTTGCGGCGGCCCGCCGGCGACGGCGAAATGGCGCGATCCTGCTCGCGCGCATCGAGCGCACCAAAGAGCGCGACGATGTCGGTGTTCGCATCGCGCACACGCTCCTTCAACAATGTCTCGGTGCGGCGGATTTCGCCGGCGCCAGGCAGGAACACCAACAGCGAACCGGTCTCGGCGCGCAAGCCGCGCTCGACCGCGCCGGCCACCTGATCTTCGATGCGCGCGCGAGGGTCACGGCCGAGGTAACGGGTCTCGACCGGGAAGCTGCGGCCCTCGCTCTCGACCACCGGCGCATCGCCCAAGAGCGCCGCCACCCGCGCGCCATCGAGCGTCGCCGACATCACCAAAAGCTTCAAATCCTCGCGCAGGCCCTGCTGCACGTCGCGCGCCAGCGCGAGACCCAGATCGGCATCAAGCGAGCGCTCGTGAAATTCGTCGAACAGCACGGCGGCGACGCCGTCGAGCGACGGATCGTCGAGCACGAGCCGCGTGAACACACCTTCCGTCACGACCTCGATACGGGTGCGCTTGGAAATCTTGGAGCCGAAGCGCACGCGCAGGCCGACAGTGTCGCCGACCTGCTCGCCCAAGGTTGACGCCATGCGGCTGGCGGCGGCGCGGGCGGCCAGCCGGCGCGGCTCCAGCAGCAGGATCTTCTTGTCCTGCGCCCACGGCTCATCGAGCAGCACCAGCGGCACGCGTGTGGTCTTGCCGGCGCCCGGCGGCGCCACCAGCACGGCGGCGTTGTGGCCAGCGAGCGCGGCGGTGAGCGGCGCCAAAGCCACGTCAATGGGAAGGGGTGTGCCGAAGGTGCGCATTTAAGACTTCGTCATTCCGGGGCGCCGCGAAGCGGCGAGCCCGGAATCTATACGCCGCAGCATTGGGATTATGGATTCCGGGTTCGCGGCCTTCGGCCGCGCCCCGGAATGACAGTTTAAGTTTTCTTCGCCCGTCCCACGCACTCATAGGCGAAGCCGTGGCGGGCCATTTCCTCGGGGCGGTAGATGTTGCGCAGGTCGACCAGCACCGGCTGCGCCATCACCTGCTTGAGCCGTTTGAAATCGAGCGCGCGGAACTCTTCCCATTCGGTCACGATCACCAACGCGGAGGCGCCCTCGGCGCAGGCATAGACGTCGTCGCTGAAGGCGACGTTGCTCATGTAAAGCTTGGCCTGCTCCATGCCGGCCGGATCGTAGGCGCGCACCTTGCCGCCCATGTCCTGCAGCGCCGTGATCAGCGGAATCGACGGCGCATCGCGCATGTCGTCGGTGTTGGGCTTGAAGGTGAGGCCGAGCACCGCGATGGTCTTGCCGCGCACGTCGCCTTGAAGCGCGTGCTGGACCTTGCGCGCCATCGCGCGCTTGCGCTGGTCGTTGACCGCCACCACCGCCTCGACGATGCGCAGCGGCGCCTCGTGGTCCTGGCCGGTCTTCAACAGCGCCAGCGTGTCCTTCGGGAAGCAGGAGCCGCCGAAGCCGGGCCCGGCATGCAGGAACTTGCCGCCGATGCGGTTGTCAAGGCCGATGCCGCGCGCAATCTCCTGTACGTCGGCGCCGACCTTCTCGGCCAAGTCCGCGATCTCGTTGATGAAGGTGATCTTGGTGGCGAGGAACGCATTGGCCGCGTATTTGATCAGCTCCGCGGTGCGCCGCTCGGTGAACTGGATCGGCGCGCGGTTGAGATAGAGCGGCCGGTAGAGATCGCGCATCACCCCGTTCGCGCGTTCGTCCTCGCTGCCGACCACGATGCGGTCGGGATGCTTGAAGTCCTGGATGGCGGCCCCTTCGCGCAGGAACTCCGGATTGGACACCACCGCAACGTCGGCGTCCGGCCGGGTCTCGCGGATGATGCGCTCGACCTCGTCGCCGGTGCCGACCGGCACCGTCGACTTGGTGATCACCACCGTGAAGCCGTCGAGCGCGCGCGCGATCTCGCGGGCGGCGTCATAGACGAAGGACAGATCGGCATGGCCGTCGCCGCGCCGCGACGGCGTGCCGACCGCGATGAACACCGCATCAGCAGCCTTGACCGCGGCCGGCAGTCCGGTCGCGAACTTCAAGCGGCCGGCCTTGACGTTGTTGGCGACCAGATCGTCGAGCCCCGGCTCGTAGATCGGCATCTGGCCACGTTCGAGCGCGGCGATCTTGTCCGCGTCCTTGTCGACACAGGTCACCTCGTGACCGAAATCGGCAAAGCAAGCCCCGGAGACGAGGCCGACATAGCCGCTGCCGATTATGGTTACATGCATGAGGTTCTACTCCTTTACTTTCACGGCCGATGTTCCGCAGTGGCGGATCAGCTTCAATATTTGAACTTCACGCCGGCGGTGACGCGATGGTGAGCATGCTGACTCATGCCGGCGACATCCGATTCATAGGCCAAGACCGGCTCAATATTGTTTGTGAGACGGTATTGCACCCCTATCCCCAGGCGAAGGAGGTCGTAGAGCTCACCCCGATCACGGCTATTGTCAAAGTTGCTCATTCGTGCCGTACGAACAAAGAACATCTTTCC
>JAKAHJ010000078.1 GCA_021815055.1 Pseudomonadota bacterium
GCATCACCGTCACCAACACCCCCGGCGTGCTGACCGAAGACACCGCCGACATGACCATGGCCCTGATCCTCGCCGTGCCGCGCCGGCTGGTCGAAGGCTCGCAGGTGCTGATCTCCGACAAGGACTGGGTGGGCTGGTCGCCGACCTGGATGCTCGGCCACCGCATCTGGGGCCGGCGCCTCGGCATTATCGGCATGGGGCGGATCGGCCAGGCCGTGGCGCGCCGCGCGCGAGCCTTCGGCATCCAGGTGCACTACCACAACCGCCGCCGGGTGGCGCCGAAGATCGAGGAGGAACTCGACGCGACCTATTGGGAGAGCCTCGACCAGATGCTCGCCCGCATGGACATCGTGTCGGTGAATTGCCCGCACACGCCGGGCACCTATCACCTTCTGTCGGCACGGCGGCTGAAGCTGATGCGGCCGCAGGCCTATATCGTCAACACCTCGCGCGGCGAGGTGATCGACGAGAATGCGCTGGCGCGCATGCTGGAAGCGGACGAGCTTGCCGGTGCCGGCCTTGACGTGTTCGAGCACGAGCCGGCGGTGAACCCGAAGCTCGTGAAGCTCGCGCGCACCGGCAAGGTGGTGCTTTTGCCGCACATGGGTTCGGCCACGCTCGAAGGCCGCATCGACATGGGCGAGAAGGTGATCATCAACATCCGCACCTTCATCGACGGCCACCGGCCGCCGGACAGAGTTTTGCCGAGTATGCTGTAAGTTCGGCCCGACGGCCTGTTTCTCTAGAAGACGGCCCGCGCAAGCGCGCTGGCGATTTCAGACCGCGTCCGCATATTCGCCGCGCGCCGGATAGTCGTTTTTGATGACGAAATCCAGAGCCTGGACCATTTCAGAAAAGTGCGGCCGCACGAAGGGCATCGACTGCACGGACAGAAAATAAATCGTCTGATCCGGTTTGATCAGGAAGACGCCGGGCTCGGAGAACAAGGCCGGCTCTTCGATGCCGAGCGAGGTCTTGCCGCGCGAGGCCGAGATATAGAGCCCCCACTTCCGCGCATCGCTCAATGTCAGTGAATAACCAACGCGCAGGTTCTTCGCCTCGATCTTGTCCGCCATCTGCCGCGCGCGCTCCTGAGTGTCGGTGCTGACCGCGATCGCGGACACGCCGCGCGCGGCGAATTCCGGGATCAGGCGATCGAGCTCTTTCAGGTAATTGGCGCAGATCGGGCAGTGCAGGCCACGATAGAAACAGACGAGCGTCATGCGCTGCGGACTTTCGGTCGCAAGATCGAGGCGGCCGTGGTCGAGCGTCTCGACGACGAGGGCCGGCGCTTTTTGACGGGGAATGAGCATCGACGTTCCTTTCGGGAAGACAGGACAGCGCCGGATCATTGATCCGGCATCATCGTCATGCCACACTCAAAATCATGGAAAGTCCAAATAACATGATCGAAAGTCCTGTCGCCGTTCGACACGACCGGCTGTCCGCCTTCTTCGACACCTTCGAGCTGTCGGTGACGGTGACACCGCGCCAGGCACCGAGCCCGACCGCCAATCTCGCGATCATCGGCCCGGATGACGCTGCCGAAACCATCATCTTCTGCCCCCACAGCAATGCGGCGGCCAATTCCGGCGACACGGTTTTGGCAGCGGCCGCCATTCACTTCGGCGGCATGACGAACCCGCTGATGAGCGCGATGCCCGAACGAACTGTCATTGCGTTGCGCGACGCGCCGAGCCTGCAAGGCGTCACCGCAGCTTTTGTCGCCGAGGCCTCCGACATGCGATGCGGCCGGCAAGTCGCGCTCAACCGATTGTGCGAAGTGATCGTGCTGCTGGTCCTGCGGCAGGTAATCGACGCCGGCTCGACGCGACCGGGCCTGCTTGCCGGGCTGTCGCATCCGGCACTGCATCGCGCCTTGGTCGCAATGCACGATCAGCCATCCCGCGTCTGGCGCATGGAAGACCTCGCGGACATCAGCGGCTTATCGCGAAGCCGCTTCATGGCGTTGTTTCCGGAGGTGACCGGCACAACGCCCGCGGCTTATCTCTGTGCCTGGCGCCTGCTGCTCGCGCAGCGCCAGCTGCAGCGTGGCGAACGGGTCAAGTCGGTGGCGCGACGCGTCGGTTTCAGCAGCGCGACCGCATTCTCGCGTGCCTACACCCGGGCCTTCGGCCGTTCGCCGGTCAGCCTGCGGGGACAGGATCGCGAACCGGCGAACATGGCGTAAGTGCGTCGATCGTTTGCTGACTGACTAGCGCGGCGTACAGCGGCTGCCGTGCGATTCGAACTCCGAGTGCATCATGCGCTTGAAATACATGCCACGATAACCGCACTTCGGGCACGGCACGGAAAACTCCACCGCAACGTTGCCGGGCTTATCGACGAAAATCGGCGAATGGCATTTCTGGTACTCGACGCCGCCGCGGTCGCCGGGCTGGCCGGCCTGACTGTGCCGGATCGCGTGCTGCCGAGCATGTTGTAGGGCGATGTGCGCAATGCACACTCAGCCGTCATCGCCGGGTTTGACCCGACGATCCATGATGACCCTCCTCGAATAGGGACCGCAAGGTTATCTTTCGCTGCAATGCTTCATGGATGCACGGGTCAAGCCCGGGCATGACACCGAGTACGTGGCGCGCGCGTTACCTTATTCGTGGATCGACAAATCCCTGATTGTCGGATTCTCCCCGCTCAGCGGATTGCCCGGGTCCCAGGCATAGTTCAGCGTCTCGAAGCGCATCGAGCGCGTGTCGATCATCAGCAGTCGTCCGACCAGCCCTTCGCCGAAGCCGACGATCTCGCGGATCACTTCGAGCGCCATCAGCGAGCCGAGCACGCCGGGCAGCGCGCCGAGCACGCCGGCCTCCGCGCAGGCGGGAATTGCGCCGGCCGGCGGCGGCTCTGGAAACAGGCAGCGATAGGTCGGATTGGGCACGCCGTCGGGGCGCGTCTCGTGCGCGCGTATGGAAGTGAGCGAACCGTCGAACGTGCCGATAGCGGCGGTGACCAACCGCTTCTTCGCAAAATAGCAGGCATCCGATACCAGATAGCGTGTGGCGAAATTGTCGGAGCCGTCGGCGACGATGTCGTAGCGCGACATCAGATCGAGCGCGTTGGCGGCCGTCAGCCGCGCGTCGTGCGTCTCCACGCGCACATGCGGATTGAGCCGCGCGATCGCGGCGCCCGCGCATGTCGCTTTCGGCTGGCCGATGTCGGAGGTCGCGAAGATGACCTGGCGCTGCAAATTCGACAGCGACACGGTGTCGTCGTCGATCAGGCCGATCGCGCCGACACCGGCGGCAGCCAGGTACAAAAGCACCGGCGCGCCCAGCCCGCCGGCGCCGATCACCAGCACGCGTGCGGCTTTGAGCCTGGCCTGGCCCGGCCCGCCTACGTCGCGCAGCACGATATGGCGGGCGTAACGTTCGAGTTCTGAAGGCTCCAGCATGGATTAACCCTAGGGGGAAGACGGCGCCGGGGCCAGTGCCGAGGCGCCATTCACCGCGTTTCGATAAGGCAGCCCGCCGCGTCTTGCGCGGCAACCGCCATGAGCTAAGGTGACCGCGATCCATGGTTAGGAGAGCGTTAACGGCCATGCGGAGCGCCGCGTTTCTGTCTGTTCTCGCGCTCACACTCGTATCGCACGCCGTTGCCGCGGGTGCCGGCGAATATCCGCCGCCGGAGCCGGTGGTCCCGGCGAAGCATCACGCCGCGGTCAAGCGGCACGCCAAGCCCGCGCACGCGAAAAAGCCTCACGCCGGGAAACACGCCGTCACGAAGCCGGCGCGCGCCGCCAAGGCGCCGCTGCCGCGACCGGCGCCGCTGCCGAAAGCGGCAAAGTCCGAGCCGGTGAAAGCCGCGGCGCCGAAAGCGGAAATCGCCAAGAGCGCAAGTCCTGCGGCCGTTGCGGGTCCGTTGGCGGGGATTCCGCTCGAGGAGCGGCGGCGCATTCAGTCGGCGCTGTTCTGGTCGGGCGATTACACCGGCGCTTTGGGCGGGGAAGACCCGATCGTCAACGCGGTCAAAAACTTCCAGAAACGCATCAAGGACAAGGTGACCGGCGTGCTGACACCGGCCGAACGCGAGCGGCTCGTGGCCGCCGCGCGCGATCACGAGCGGCAGTTCGGGTGGAATGTGGTGGTCGATCCGGCCACCGGCATCCGCATCGGCCTGCCGACCCGGCTGGTGCCGCAGGCGCACGAAGCCGCGCGCGGCACGCGCTGGTCCTCCGTGCACGGCGAGGTGCAGGTCGAGACCTTCCGCATCAACGACCCGAAGCTGACGCTATCTGCGCTGTTCGAGCGCGAGAAGCGCGAGCCCGCCAACCGCAAGGTCGAATACAGCGTGCTCAAGGACGACAGTTTCTTCATCAGCGGCATGCAGGGCTTGCGGCGATTCTCGGTGCGCGCCCGCGCGCGCGGCGGCGAGGTGCGCGGCTTCACCATGCTGTTCGATCAGGCCATGGAAAGTATCGTCGAGCCGGCGATGGTGGCGATGGCGAGCGCGTTCTCGCCCTTCCCCGAGCGTAGCGCGCCTTTCGCGGCGCTGCCGAAATCGGTCGAATACGGCAACGGCGTGGTGGTGAGCGCGCGCGGCCACATCGTCACCGACCGCAGGCTGGCGCGCGGCTGCAAGGTGATCCTCGCCGCCGGCGGCGCGGCCGATCATGTCGCCGACGACGAGAATAGCGGCCTTGCGCTGCTGCGCATCTATGGTCCGCGCAAGCTCACACCTTTGACGCAAGACGCCGTCGCGGAAGGCAAGGCCGGCGACCTGCGTCTCTTCGGGTTTCCCGAACCGAAGCAGAAAGGCGGGCCGGAAAAGCCCGCCGAGATCAAAGCGCGGCTCGCGGACGGCACGGCGATCGAACTGCGCGAGCCGGCGCCGATGGCGGGATTCACCGGCGCCGCCGCGCTCGATCCGCAAGGCCGTTTTGTCGGGCTGATGGCGATGCAGAGCTTCGTGCTGGCCAGCAATGAACCGGCCGCGCCGCCGGTCAGGCTCGTTCCCGCAGCGCGCGTGCGCGATTTTCTGGCCGCGCACGACGTGCCGCTCGCGCCGTCGGCGAAGGCCGATGCAAAGGCGTCGGTGGTGCGGGTGATTTGCGTGCGGAAGTAGGTCCGTACGCGCTCAATCTCCGCGCGTCATCGCCCGCGAAGCAGGCGATTACTTATTCTTCCACTCCGGCTTCCGCTTCTCGACGAAAGCCTTCATGCCTTCCTTTTGATCGTCGGTCGCGAACAGCGAATGGAAGATGCGCCGCTCGAAGCGCACGCCTTCGGCCAGCGAGGACTCGAACGCGGCGTTGACCGATTCTTTGCCCGCCAGCACCGACGGCAGCGACATGCCGGCGATAGTCTCGGCCACTTTCATCGCTTCGCTCATCAGATCCGCCGCCGGGACCACGCGCGCCACCAGGCCGGAGCGTTCCGCCTCAGTCGCGTCCATCATGCGGCCGGTCAGGACGAGGTCCATCGCCTTGGCCTTGCCGACCGCGCGCGTGAGCCGCTGCGTGCCGCCGATGCCGGGAATGACGCCGAGCTTGATTTCCGGCTGGCCGAATCTGGCGCTGTCGGCGGCGATGATAAGATCGCACTGCATGGCGAGTTCGCAGCCGCCGCCGAGCGCGAAGCCCGCGACCGCCGCGACGATCGGCTTGCGCGCGCGCGCGGCGCCGTCCCAATCGGCGGCGAAATTGCCGAGATAGGCCTCGGCGAACGACTTGTCGGCCATCTCCTTGATGTCGGCGCCGGCGGCGAAAGACTTCTCGTTGCCGGTGATCAGCATGCAGCCGATAGTGTCGTCCGTCTCGAATGCCTCGATCGCGGCCGTTAGTTCGGCGATGAGCGCCTTGTTGAGCGCATTGAGTGCCTGCGGTCGGTTGAGCCGGATGATGCCGACGCGGCCTTGGCTGTCGACGATGATGTTTCGGTAGGACATGGCGCACTCGTGCTGGTCGAAGAAGAGACTGGTTTGCGAGGGAGTATACATGCAAGTCGGCAATTTCGAAAAATGCGCGGGTTCGCCGCTCCTTGTTACCCGGCGGCTGCCGTTCTGCGGGAATGGCGGATCTGCATTGCTGGTGACTGGTGCGAAGCGCCCTCACTCGTTAGGACTGCCAACGTCTCCCGGGAATCCCCGATGTCCGAAAAGCCTGCCCATACCTCGACCACGCGTCCGCTCGATGCCGCCGCCGCCGCGGTCATGGTGGTGCTCTGCCTGTCCTGGGGATTCAACCAGGTGGCCGTGAAGCTCGCGCTCCACGACATCCCGCCCTTCACGCAGGCGGCGCTGCGCTCGGCCATGGCGGCGGGCCTGGTGGCTTTGTGGTGCAGGCTGCGCGGCATTCCGCTGTTTGACCGCGACGGCAGCCTGTGGGGTGGCGTGGCGGCCGGCGCCGGCTTCGGCGTCGAGTTCATCCTGATCTATCAGGGCCTCGCCTTCACCACCGCGACGCGCGCGGTGCTGTTTATCTACTTGGCACCCTTCTTTGTCGTGCTCGGCGCGCGCATTTTTCTGCCCGCCGACCGCTTCAGCGCTCCGCAATGGCTCGGGCTCGGGCTTTCCTTCGCCGGCATGCTGATCGCTTTTGGCGTGCCGACGCCGGCGCTCGATCCGCGCCAGGCGCTCGGCGACTTCATGATGGTGGGCGGGGCGCTCGCCTGGGCCTTCACGACGCTGGTCATCAAGGCGAGCAAGCTCGGCCGCGCCTCGGCCGAGAAAGTGATGCTGTACCAACTCGTGGTGTCGGCGCCGATGTTGACGCTCGCCGCGCTTCTCGCGGGCGAGCGCATGACGCACATGCCGTCGGCCGTCGCGCTCGGCTCTGTCGTCTATCAGACGGTCTGGGTGGTGAGCATCACCTTCGTGATCTGGTTCGCGCTGGTGGTGCGCTATTCCGCGAGCCGGCTCTCCGCTTTCACCTTCCTGACGCCCCTGTTCGGGGTCGCCGCCGGACATCTGGTGCTGAACGAGCCGTTGACGCCGGCCTTCGCCGCCGCTGTGGCGCTGGTGGCGGGCGGGCTGGTGCTGGTGAACCGGGCGAAATAGCCGCGGGGCTGGCATCCGCATTGACCCTGCCATATTTGTCTGGCACGCCAACGCGATGGAACTTTCAACCGGCACCCGGGTTGCCGCAGCATCCGATGAGCACACAAGCGCAAAACCGTCATAAAACGGTCGCGGTCGATGTCGGCGGAGTCGTCGTGGGTGGCGACGCCCCCATCGTCGTGCAGTCGATGACCAATACCGACACGGCCGACGTGGAGGCGACCGCGCGCCAGGTCGCCGCGCTGGCGCGCGCCGGCTCCGAATTGGTGCGCATCACCGTCGACCGCAACGAGGCTGCCGCCGCGGTGCCGCGCATCAAGGAACGCGTGGCGCAGTTCGGCGCGAGCGTGCCGCTGGTCGGCGACTTCCATTACATCGGCCACAAGCTTTTGGCCGATCATCCGGCCTGCGCCGAGGCGCTCGCCAAATATCGCATCAATCCCGGCAATGTCGGATTCAAGAACAAGCGTGATCCGCAGTTCACGCAGATCGTCGAGACCGCGATCCGCTACGGCAAGCCGGTACGCATCGGCGCCAACTGGGGCTCGCTCGACCAGGAACTGCTCACCAGGCTGATGGACGAAAACTCGCGTTCGGCCACGCCGCGCGAGGCGCGCGAGGTCACGCACGAGGCCGTGGTGCAGTCGGCGCTCTTGTCGGCCGCGCGCGCGGAGGAGATAGGCCTGCCGAAAAATCGCATCATCCTCTCCGCGAAAGTCTCGGCGGTGCAGGACCTGATTGCGGTCTATTCCGAGCTTGCGCGCCGTTCCGACTATGCGCTGCATCTCGGCCTCACCGAGGCCGGCATGGGCTCGAAGGGCATCGTCGCTTCGAGCGCGGCGATGGGTGTGCTTCTGCAGCAGGGCATCGGCGACACCGTCCGCATTTCGCTGACGCCCGAGCCGGGCGGCGACCGCACGCGCGAAGTACAGGTGGCGCAGGAACTGTTGCAGACCATGGGCCTGCGCACCTTCGTGCCGCTGGTCGCGGCCTGTCCCGGCTGCGGCCGCACCACTTCGACCACGTTCCAGGAATTGGCCTCCGACATCCAGGGCTTTATCCGCTCATCGATGCCGGACTGGAAGATGCGCTATCCCGGCGTCGAGACGCTTCAAGTCGCGGTGATGGGCTGCATCGTCAACGGACCGGGCGAATCGAAGCATGCCGACATCGGCATCTCGCTGCCGGGCACCGGCGAGCAGCCGACCGCGCCGGTCTTCGTCGACGGCAAGAAGGTGGCCACGCTGCGCGGGGCCACGCTCTGCGACGATTTCAAGCAGATGGTGGTCGATTACATCGAGCGCCGCTGGGGCTTGGGCGAACGGGCGGCGGCCGAGTGAAGTCGAAGCCCTTTCTCATTGGGTTTTTCATTTTCGTCGCCGTGTTTGCGGCGATCTCGTTCTATTATGTCGCGACGGTGGGCCGGCCGACGCGTTCGCTCACGGCGGTCACCTCGCCCGACGGCAAATACAAGGCCGTCACGCTCACCATGTCGCATGCCGGCGCGACGCCTTATTGCTTCGACAGCGTCGCCGTCATACTCGCCGTCTATCCGAACGATTTCGGCGAGCGCAACAAGCGCTACGAGGTGTTTGCGGGACCTTGCGTGACATTCGCCGACGGCGCGCCGTCGCCCATGATCGAATGGCTGTCGCCGACGCAACTGCGCATCGCGCACGCGGCGAACGAAGCGGGCGCGGGAAAATCCAAGCACGTGATGAACGACGTCGACGTGACCAAGGTCGTGCACGTGACGTTTGTGGAGCGGAAGTAGCGCGACGGCCGATCAGCCTCATCCTGAGGAGCCGCGCAAAGCGCGGCGTCTCGAAGGATGAGGCGTGTGCCTGGGCCTCATGGTTCGAGACGCACCGCTGCGCGGTACTCCTCACCATGAGGAAGCTACAAAGCGCACGATTTGAAAGCAGCAGCGCTCTAATTCGCCGCCGCCGGCTTCAGCAGCGCCCGTGCCTCGCTGACCGTACAAGTGCCGAGCGAACGCAGCCGGCCGTCGATCACCATGGCCGGGACGGTGCGGATGCCGAGCTCGACGACGACGCGGCGGCCCTCCGCCTTGCCGATATCGAGCACGTCCATCGTCAATCCCTCCTGAGCGGCTGCTTCCGACCACACTTTCTCGGCGGTCGGACAGGTGGGACACCATTGCGACACCAGCAATTGCAACTTCATGGAAAGCCTCCGCGCGGCATGTTCGCCTGTCGCCGGCCGGTTCCGCCTTGATCTTGCTCAAGCCGGAGTTCCGGACAGCGGCTATGTTTTGGCCATGGCAAGCCTTGGAGATGCCTTCGCCCACGATCACCGCCGTCTCGAGCAGGCGCTCGAGGTCTCGGCGGCCCATGTCGGCGCCAGCCGATGGGATGCGGCCGCGAGTGCCTTCGCCGTGTTCCGGCGGGGCATCGAACGCCACATGCAGGTCGAGGAGCAGGTCCTGTTTCCCGCCGTCGAAAGCGGGACGGAAACCCCGCTCACTGCCATCTTGCGCAAGAGCCACCGCGATCTGCGCGTCTTCTTCGACGAGCTCGAGGACGCGCTCACGGCGCGCGACGCCGCGGAATACGCGCGCATCGCCGCCAGCATGAAGGCGCTGCTGGCTCGGCACGACGAGAAGGAGGAGGCGGAGCTTTATCCGGCCGCGCAGGAGCGGCTCGGGGCGGAGGCGACGAAGGCAGCCGCGCGGCTGGAAAGCTGAAACGGCGCTTTGTGACAGCAGGAAGGGATCATGGCGGAGTATCGAGGCTGCTTTCTGACGGAAGACCTCTATTACGACCTCGACTATGTCTTGCTACGGCTCGGCAATGACGGTCTAGTCACCATTGGCGTCACCGATCCCGCGCAGACCATGGGCGGGCGCATCGTCGCGGTCCACATCAAGAAGCTCGGCACGGCCATTCGCCCCGGCCGCCATGTTGCGACGCTGGAAAGCGGCAAGTGGGTCGGCGGCATCCCGGTGCCGTTCGCGGCGGTGGTGGCCGAGCGCAACGAAGCCCTGCTCGCCGATCCGCATCTCATCAATGTCGATCCTTACGGTGCCGGCTGGATCGCGCGCCTGCGCCCGGACGATCCGGAGAATGCCCTGGCCGGTTTGTCGACTGGCGAGCCGGCCATCGGCGCACTGCGGCAATGGATCGACCGCTACGACCTCGAATGCATGCGCTGCTCGGATTAGGCCGCGACACGGCCGACGTGGAACCTGCTGCAAGCTGCCGAAGTTCTCTGATCGACGCCGTTCGATCGGCTTTGCAAGTAGCGGAGGTTGCCCATGAAACTTCAGCCTTTTGCGCTCGGCATCGCGCTCGGCGTGTTGTGGGCCGCCTGCGTGTTCTTCGCCGGTATTGCCGCGATGTTTGACTGGGGCGTGGCCATGGTCAACGCGCTGGGCTCGTTCTATCTCGGCTATGGCCCGTCGGTTCTCGGCGCGGTCATCGGTGCGATCTGGGCCTTCGCCGACGGTCTCGTCGCCGGCGCGCTCATTGCGTGGATTTATAACGCCGTCGCCAAGCCGTAGGCGGGTTCGTAATCGAAGCCCGGGGGCTACACGTTGCGTCGAGAGCCCCGCTACAAACCCGTGACGATGGTCTAAATCCATCCGCCGTCGTCGCGGCCGCGGTTGGCGACGCTTGCCTCTTCGAGGTCGCGCCACGTTCAGCCGCCGCGCGGCGATCGCGACCGCGGCGAGCACTGCCAGCATGAACAGCACGGTTTGCATGATCGCGGTCATGGCCGTTTGCGCTCACTTGATGAGGTTGGAGACCATGTTCACGGTCAGCGCCAGCACGGTCAAATTGAAGAAGAACGACAGGACACCGTGCACGGCCGCCACTCGCCGGATGTATTTGCTGGTGATGGCGACGTCGGAAACTTGCGACGTCATGCCGACGACCAGCGAGAAATAGAGGAAATCCCAATAGTCGGGTTCTTCGCCGCCGGGAAAGGTCAGCCCGCCGATCCTGCCGTCGCCGCGCTCGCCGTAATATTCGTGCGCGTAGTGCAGCGAGAAGATCGTGTGCATGAAGGCCCACGACATCAGAATCGTCGCCATCGTCAACAGCGCCGACAGGATCGCCTGCCAGCCATGCGTCTCCTGCGCGCCGCCGAGTTCGACGATCACCGCGATGAGGCTCGCCAGGGTGGCGCCGACCGACAAGAGCAGGATCGCGAAGGCGCCTTCGTCCTGCAGTGACGCGCGCCGACGGATATGGGCGACGTCGGCGCGTTTCATCATCGCGCGCGTAAGCCATAGATAAAGCGCAATGCCTGCGTCCCAGCCGATCAGGAGCCGCGTTTCAGGGCGAATGTGCAGCGGCGTCAAAGCAAGGGCGAGGGCGGTGCCGATGGCGGCCGCAACGGCGAGCTTGGCGTGCAGCCTCGCCATGCGCACCGGTAGCGGCTGGGCCTTGTCTGGGGGTTTATGACTGTTCAAGTCCATGCACTTGCCGCCGGTGCGCCCGCTCAGGCCCGCCGCTTCGCGATGAAATGCGCCGTCGCGCGCAGCACGCCCGCTTTGCGGCCGAACGGAGCGAGCGCGCCTTCGGCCTCGTCGACCAGGGCATTGAGCTTGGCGTGCGCGCCCGCCACGCCGAGCGCGGAAACCAGCGTCGCCTTGCCGGCGGCGGCGTCCTTGCCGGCCGCCTTGCCGAGCGTGGCGCTGTCGCCCTCGACGTCGAGCAGGTCGTCGGCGATCTGGAACGCCCGGCCGATGGCGACGCCATAGCGGTCGACATTCGCGCGCGCCGTCGCGTCGGCCTGTCCGAGGATACTGCCGGCCCGGCAGGCAAAGCGAATGAGCGCGCCGGTCTTCATCGCCTGCAAGGTCACGACCTCGGCTTCGCTCTGCGCCCGCTTGGGCGCGAAGCGGCCTTCGGCGGCGAGATCGAGCATCTGCCCGCCGGCCATGCCGCCCAGGCCCGCCGCGCGTGCGAGTTCCAGAACCAGCGCGGCGCGCACGCCCGAATCTGGATGCACGTCCTCGCGCACCAGGATGTCGAAGGACAGCGTCAGCAACGCATCGCCGGCGAGGATGGCGGTCGCCTCGTCGAAGGCCTTGTGCACGGTCGGGCGGCCGCGCCTGAGGTCGTCATTGTCCATCGCCGGTAGATCGTCATGCACCAGCGAATAGCAATGCATGAGTTCGAGCGCGCAGCCCGCGGTGAGCGCGCCGGCGCCGCCGGCATCGAACAGCGCGGCGGTTTCCACCACCAGGAACGGGCGCAGCCTTTTGCCGCCGCCGAGCGCGGCATGCCGCATGGCGGCGACGAGCCGTTCGGGGCGCGCTGTCTCGCCCGCCAGCGGCTCGTGCGCGAGCAGCCGTTCGAGCAGCGCC
>JAKAHJ010000079.1 GCA_021815055.1 Pseudomonadota bacterium
GCCAACGCACCCGCGCGCCGCGCCCAGGATGAACAGGCCGGCGAGTGGCCAGTCGACGAGGCCCGACCAGGCGTAGCTCGCCGCCGTGGTCAGGCCGAAGGCCGAAACCGCCACCAGCGAGGAACCGATCGCATTGATCAGCGGCATGGCGGTCGCGCCGACGAGGCCGGGCACGATCAGGAAGCCGCCGCCGATGCCGAAGAAGCCCGACAGTGCGCCGACCGTAAAACCGGCGCCGAGCAGCCGGGGCAGCAGGCGTGCCACGCTCTTATAAGTGAGAGCGACATTGGGGTCGCTGCCCGACTTGCGCGGCCGCATCATCAGGACGCCGACCACCACCATCAGCGCGCCGAACAGCGTGAGCAGGCGCGTGCCGTCGACCATCTTGCCGAGCTGGGCGCCGGCGGCGGCGCCGACGACACCGGCCAGCGCGAAGGTCACCGCGCAGGACCACTTCACCGTATGCGCCCGCGCGTGACCGATCAGATTGACGGCCGCACTCGCCGCGACCGCCACCGCGCTGGTA
Source organism: Pseudomonadota bacterium (assembly GCA_021815055.1). Taxonomy (GTDB): domain Bacteria; phylum Pseudomonadota; class Alphaproteobacteria; order Rhizobiales; family Xanthobacteraceae; genus Pseudolabrys. The sequence goes on from JAKAHJ010000079.1 coordinate 527, forward strand.
CCGATCGCGACGTGGGGCGAGGGCTCACCCACGACATAGACGAGCAGCGGCACCGCCATGATCGAGCCGCCGCCGCCGACGAGGCCGAGCGTAAACCCGACCACACCTCCTGAGGCTATAGCAGTCAGATCGTGCAGCATCGTGTGGCCCGCCTGGAGGGCGCCGGTTCCGCGCTCAGCGGAACAGCGACGACAGCTTGCCGAACAGCCCGCCTTGATCGGGGGCTTGACGGCCGGCGGGCCGGCCGGGGCTCGCCGAGGTCGGCAGGCCGGCGCGCTTCCAGGCCTCGATCCCGCCGCTGAGCAGATAGACATCGCAATTGCCCGACGCCGCGGCGAGGCGGCGCGCGTTCATGTTGGTGCGGCCGCCCGACTTGCAATGATAGATCAGCACGGTATCGCCGGCGCGCACCGGATGGCGGGCATCGATTTGCGACAGCGCGTGATGGCGCGCGCCCGGAATGTTCTCGTGCGCGTGCTCGTGCGTCTCGCGGATATCGATCAAAGCGGCGCCGTCGCGGATGAGTTCGGCGGCGCGCGCGGGCGTAACGGTCTCGAGCTTGCTCATGGTCTGGTTTCCCCTTGGGTTTCGGTTGCGAGCGATCGCCGCCGCGTATTCACGGGCAGTAGATGTCGCGCAGCAAGGCGAGCACGCGGATCGCGTTCGCATCGGCGAGATGGTAGAAAACGGTCTGCGCGTCGCGCCGGGTGCCGAGCAGGCCGTCTTCGCGCAATTTGGCGAGATGCTGCGACAGCGCCGACTGGCTCAGGCCCACGGCAGCGGCGAGTTCGTTCACCGACATTTCACGCCGCAGCGACAGCCGGCACAGGATCAGCAGCCGGTATTCGTTGCCGAGCAGCTTCAACAGTTTGGCGGCTTCCGCCGCCTTGCGCTCGAGTTCCCCGAGCGGCTTTTCGCTCGGAAGCTTGTCGAGAATTTCTCGTGCCACCATAGGGTTAAGAGCATTTGGTTGAATTAGATATCGCTAATATTAGGTATCGCTAATATGTATGTCAAGCCGGTGCCGATCGACCGATGCCGATCGGACTGCAGGGTCGCTCCAAGAGCGTCCGTTGTTAACCCGAGTTCGGAGCCCTGGATCGACTGCCGGGCGCGACCGACGGCGTGCGCTATCTGAAGGTGCCGGTGAAGCTGGCGTCATGAGTTTGCGAGTATCGGCGCCTAGCTGACGACACTGATCGCCACGTCGCCGTTTGCGATTGCGCGCTTGTAGGTGGCGCGGCTCTGCTTGCCGACGGCTGTCGCATCCTTTGCCAGCCAAATGAGGACATGCGTGTCGAGCAGGATCACTTCATCGCATCCCATTCGACGTCGATCGGCGAAATGATGTCTCCCGTGATGATCAGATCGTCCTTCAACAGACCGATCAGATTGCGCTTCGCCTTTTTCTTATGCGGCACAAGTTCGACCATCGGCTGGCCATTCTTGGTGACGATGACCGCTTCGCCGGTCTTCGCCACTTCGTCCATTACCGCCAGGCACTTGGCCTTGAATTCGGAAGCCTTCATGATTTTCGTCATCGTAGTTGCACCGTGGTGACCATGGTCATGACCATTGGTCATATATACGGTCGCGGGCGCGATTTCACAACGCCGGTGGGACGACACGCCGGTGGGGCGAGGCGCGGAAAAGTCCGGCGGCCTGCGCACCTCACTCCGCCGTCGACGCCCGAAGCTATCCGGGCAATCCCGCCTGCCGCAAAGCGCTCGACAGTCTTTCCAGATGTTCGAGTCGGCGAAGCGGGACGTAGTCCTTGAGGTTTTCGACGCGAAACGAAGGGTCGATCTGAAGCAGCCGCGACGCGGCTTTTTCGGCGTCGCTTTGCCTTCCGCAGACGGCATAGGTCGCCGCACCGATACGGTTGGTAAGACTGTGCCGGGGATTCTCTCGCAGCGCCATGTCGGCCCAGGGCAGCGCCTCGGCATAGCGGCCCGCCAGGAAATGAGCATAGGCCATCGCGGCATGCATGTAGTAGAGCAGCGGATCGCGCGGGCTCAGGCGCATGGCGCGGGTCAGACGGTCGACCGCTATGTCCGGCTCGCCGAGATAAACATTGATGAACCCACTGAAGTACCAGGATGCCGCGATATTCGAATTGAGCGCGAGGGCGCGTTCGAGCATGGCTGAACTGCCGTCGAGATCGCCGGCGACGAAGCCGAGCGCATAGCCGGCTTCCGACAATGCGACCGTGTCGTCGCCGGCCAATTCGGCTACGCGGCGTGCCAGCCGCGCAACTTCGGCAATTTCCGCCGGACGATCCACGCACCAGCCGTTCGCTTTGCGTTGGACATAACAGGCCGCCGCCATGCCGTAGGCGGCCGCAAAATCGGGGTCGAGTTCGATTGCCTTGTAGAACAACCGCCGCGCTTCCTCGTTGCTCTCCCGCTCGGTCAGATCGCGCGCCAGTCCGCGCAGATAGTAGTCGTAGGCGTCCAGGCTCTCTGTCGGCTTGCGCTTGGCGCGCTCGATCTCGGCCTGTTGCAGTCGCGGAGCGATGGCCCCGACGACGCTGGCGCTCACGCGGTCTTGCAGGTCGAAAATATCTTCGAGCGAGCCGTCGACACGGTCCGCCCACATGTGCGCGCCAGTCCCGGCGTCGACGAGTTGTGCCGTGATCCGCACCCGGCCGGCCGCCTTGCGCACGCTGCCTTCGAGGACGTAACGCACGCCAAGCTCGCGCCCGACCTGCTTCACGTCGACGGCACGGCCCTTATAGGTGAAGCTCGAATTGCGCGCGATCACGAACAGCCAGGGCATGCGCGACAGCGACGTGGTGATGTCTTCTACGACGCCATCGGCGAAATACTCCTGCTCCGCATCGCCGCTCATGTTTTGAAACGGCAGGACCGCGATGGAAGGTTTGTCGGGCAATGACGGCGCCTCGTAGCGCGGGGTTGTGACCGCGGCCTGTCGAGGATCCCCATCGGCGATAACCGCCGTGCTGCCGACAGCCGGATGGGAGTGGTGCTTGCGCCACAGCAAGTCGCCGACGATCACGACCACGCCCAGGGTCAGCACAAAAAGGCGGCCATCGATGAACGAAGGCCATAATGCGCGCGGGTCGGAGAGGTGAAACCGGTGAAGGACCTCGGCCACCCAGTGTTCGGGCGTGAATCCGGTAAGGACGAGAATGGCACCGCCGACCAAGGCATTGGACGCGTGCTCCCTGGTCTTTTCCCAGAGTCGCCCCAGCGGCCCGACATTACGGTCGTGCTCGTGCATCTCCCGCCATCCTCCCCTGCGGAGTATGCCAGACTTCAGGCAGATTGCACCTGTGGCGACCGAGATGACTCTTGCGGACCGCTTTCTGTCGTCGGCCGCGTGCCGCCGGCCGCATTGAATGGCGCGTGCAGGCAGAATAGACTTTTCAAATCGGAACGGGGGCGCCTCCCGGAATTTCCGATAGCGTTTTGATGGTCGCTGGCAGCGGCCAGCCCAACAACGGAACCGCTCGACTTGGAAGGCACGTATCAGCCAGAACGGTGGCACGAGGCGTATATGATTTTGGGAACCGGGGCGGCCGCGCTCGCCGGTCTCATCATTGTCGCCGCCTCGGTGCGCGCTGATCGGATCATGGCCGTGCCCCATTGGCGGCTGCTGGCCGGCAATACGACCATGAGCATGATCACAATAATGATCGGCTCAATCCTCGTGCAATTGCCGCAGACGCCTTCCGCATTGGGGGCGGAACTGATGACGCTCAATCTTGTCTGTGGGATCCTGCTTCCGGGGCGCGTGATCGTGTATGTGCTCCGTAAACGCGCGGATTTGTCGCTGCACGTTCCGGCCATTGCGGCATTGCTTTACGCCCTCGCGGGCGCCGGCGGCTTGAGCCTACTGTTGCACCGCGGCGGGGGGATGTATCTCACGACGGCTGCGTATTTGGCGTATTTGCCCCTTGGGGTTCTCAACGCATACAAGCTGCTGTTGCCGAAGTTCTGAATTCTACGCGCGCCGTCGGGCGGGCCGGGCCGCGCCCCCGCTCACGTCCAGCTCTTGAACCGCACATAGGATCCGGGCGCATCCTCGATGGCTTTCAGCTTGCCGCCGCCGATGGCGCGCGCGGGCACGGTCTTCGGATCGTGCGCCGTGAGCCAGGCGAGCCAGTCCGGCCACCAGGAGCCGGGATGCTCGGCCGCTTTCGCCATCCAGGCCTCGACGTCCTCGCCGAACGGAGCGGGCCCGGTCCAATACTGGTATTTCGGCTTGGCCGGCGGGTTGACCACGCCGGCGATATGGCCGGAGCCGGCCAGCACGTATTTCACCGTGCCGCCGAAAAAGCGCGAGCCGTAGAGCACCGATTTCGCCGGCGCGATATGGTCCTCGCGCGTGGCGAGATTGTAGACCGGCACCTTGACCTTGCGGAGATCGAGCTTGACGCCGGCGATCTCCATGCCGCCCTTGGTGAGCTTGTTGTCGAGATAGCAGTTGCGCAAATAGAACGAGTGATTGGCTGCCGGCATGCGCGTGGCGTCGGAATTCCAATAGAGGATGTCGAACGGCAAGGGCTTCTTGCCGCGCATGTAGTTGTTGACGATGTAGGGCCAGATCAAATCGTTCGAGCGCAGCATGTTGAAGGCGTTCGCCATGCGCGAGGCTTCCAGGTAACCCTGACTCTTCATGTGCGTTTCGAGCAGTTTGATGCGCTCCTCGTCGACGAACACCATCAGGTCGCCGGCATAGGTGAAGTCGACCTGCGCCGCGAACAAAGTCGCCGACAGCACGCGGCTCTGCCGTTTGGCGGCAAGAAAAGCGAGCGTGACCGAAAGCAGCGTGCCGCCGACGCAATAGCCGATCGCGTGCACCTTCTTCTCGCCGGTCGCCGTTTTCACCGCGTCCATCGCGGCGATGACGCCCTCGCGCATATATTGCTCGAAGCTTTTCTCGGCGAGATGCGAATCCGGATTGACCCAGGAGATCACGAACACCGTGAGTCCGTTGTCGACGCACCACTTGACGAAGGATTTCTGCGGCGTCAGGTCGAGAATGTAGAACTTGTTGATCCAGGGCGGCACGATCAGGAGCGGCACTTTGAGGACTTGCTCGGTCGCCGCCTGGTACTGGATCAGTTGCATCAGGTCGTTCTGGAACACGACCTTGCCCGGGGTGAGCGCCAGATTGCGCCCGACCTCGAACGTGGAGGCATCCGACTGGCGGATCTTGAGATGGCCTTCGCCGGCCTGGATGTCCTCCGACAGCATGCGCATGCCGCGCACGAGATTGTCGGCGTTCGAGGACAGCGTCTCGCGCAGCAGTTCGGGATTGGTGAGCACGAAGTTGGACGGCGAGATCGCATTGGCGATCTGGCGCACGTAGAACTCGGCCTTCTTGCGGGTGCGCTCGTCGAGGCTGGCGTCCTTGACCAGCCGCTCCGCCCACTGCGCGGTGATGAGATAGAGTTGCTTGAGGAAATCGAAGAACTGGTTTTGCGACCATTCCGGGTCGGCAAAGCGCTTGTCGCGCGGATCGGGAACGGCGACCGGGGCGGCTTCCTCCCCGGCGAGGCGCTTGGCCGCGCTCGCCCACAGGTCGAGATAGGAGCGCCCGATATCCGTTTGCAGTTCGACGCTGCGATGCGGGTCGGACAGCCAATAATCCGCGACCTGGCCGACGGTCTTGACCATGTCGGCGAAGTCCTCGCCGAGATCGGGTTTGATGCGGCCTTCCTCGCGCGGCTTCATATAGGCGGCGAGCGCCTTGCCGCCTTCCTCGACCATGCGCGCCAGATTGCGGGCGAGCGCCTCGTAGTCGACGGCCGCCGGGGGGGCGGGGTCGCCGGTCGTCGTGCCGGTCTTGATAGTCCCGATCGTGGCCGGGTCGAGTGCAGGCGTGTCCATCCGCGTTTCCGTCGGTCCCTGACCCGAGAGGTGGTCCGGACCGCGCCCCATCGCAAGGTGCATTTCAGCGCAGGGTGGCGGCGAAGCGGCGCCCGGCAGCGCCTGCTTGCCCCATCATGCTGCGGCCATAATAGCCGGCTAGCCGGCATATGCTATAATTCATTGAGTCTGCGACGATTTCCCGCTCCATTCCACAGGTTAGGGCGAGCATGCGAAAAGCCTCGATCCGAACGGCGGGCCTTGCTGTGGCCGGCGTCATCGCGCTGTCCGGCTGCACCGCCGCCGGGCCCGCCATGGAGCAATTGCCGCCGCAATTCGGCGGACTGCCGCCGGGTGCGCCGCCGCGGCCGGCGACGGCCTACCAATACCCGGCCGTCCACGACATGCCGCCCCCGCGGGAAACCCGTCCGATGACGGCGGACGAGGTCCGCAAGGCGGAGAAGGACCTCGCGGCCGCGCGCGACCGGCAGGAAGCGCGCGAGGGCAAGGGCAAGACGCCTGCGGCGGCAAAAAAACAGCCGGCGCATACCAAGAACGGTCAGAACACTGGCGCAAAGACCAACCCATGATAAAAGCCAGTCGGGGTAACGCCTGCCGGCCGGAGAGGGCGGCCGGCGCCCGCGTTCCGAAGCGTCGGGACCGGCATGGCGCGAGGTAGAATAAAGGCCACTTGAAGGTTTGAGACGATGGAAGAATTCTACCGCATCCGCCGCTTGCCACCTTACGTGTTCGAAGAGGTGAACAAGGCCAAGGCGAAGGCCCGCAACGCGGGCGCGGACATCATCGACCTCGGCATGGGCAATCCCGACCTGCCGGCCCCGGCCCATGTGCTGGAAAAGCTCAAGGAGACCTTGGGCAAGCCGCGCACCGACCGCTATTCGTCCTCGCGCGGCATTCCCGGCCTGCGCCGGGCGCAAGCGGCCTATTACGAGCGCCGCTTCGGGGTGAAGCTCAACCCGGAGACACAGATCGTCGCCACGCTCGGCTCCAAGGAAGGCTTCGCCAATGTGGCGCAGGCGATCACCGCGCCCGGCGACGTTGTGCTGGTGCCGAACCCGAGCTATCCGATCCACGCCTTCGGCTTCCTGATGGCGGGCGGCACCATCCGCTCGGTCCCGTCCGAGCCGACGCCGAATTTCTTCCACACGCTCGAACGCGCCATCGTGCACTCGATCCCGAAGCCGATCGCGGTCGTGGTCTGCTATCCGGCCAATCCGACCGCTTACGTGGCGAGCGTGGATTTCTACAAGGACCTCGTCGCCTTCGCGAAGAAGCACGAGATCCTGATCCTGTCCGATCTCGCTTACGCCGAGGTCTATTTCGACGATAACCCCCCGCCCTCGATTCTGCAGGTGCCGGGCGCCAACGACATCGCCATCGAGTTCACCTCGATGTCGAAGACCTTCTCGATGCCGGGCTGGCGCATGGGCTTCGCGGTCGGCAACGAGCGCATCATCGCGGCGCTCGCGCGCGTGAAGTCCTATCTCGACTACGGCGCCTTCACGCCGGTGCAGGTGGCGGCGACCGCCGCGCTCAACGGCCCGGACGATTGCGTCAAGGAGATGCGCGAGATCTACAAGCGCCGGCGCGACGTGCTGGTGGAAAGCTTCGGGCGCGCCGGCTGGCACGTGCCGAGCCCGCGCGCTTCGATGTTCGCCTGGTCGCCGATCCCGGAGCCGTTCAAGAGCCTCGGCAGCGTGGAATTCTCGAAGCTTCTCGTGGAGAAGGCCGACATCGCGGTATCGCCCGGCATCGGCTTCGGCGAATATGGCGAGGGCTTTGTGCGCATCGCGATGGTCGAGAACGAGCAGCGCATCCGCCAGGCCGCCCGCAATGTCCGGCGTTTCCTCGAAACCGCGCCGGAACAGCTCCACAACGTCGTCCCGCTCGCCAACCGGCGCTGAGCCCTAATTCTTCGGATCGTCAATGGTTGCGGCGCTCGCGCATGATCCCGAAAAGTGGGGACCGGTTTCCCGCCTTCGCGAAGCCCGCTTCGGCGGGCGAAGGAAGGTCGGATAAGATCATGCGCAAAGAAACACTGAGAGTGGGTGTCGCCGGATTGGGCACGGTCGGCGCCGCCCTGATCGCCCAGGTGGCGCGCCGTCACGACGCGCTTGCCGCGCGTTGCGGGCGCGCCATCGAGATCGTCGCGGTCTCAGCCCGTTCCCGGGGCAAGGACCGCGGCGTCGATCTCAAGAAGATGAAGTGGTTCGACGATCCGGTGGCGCTCGCGCGCGCCGGCGAAATCGACCTGTTCGTCGAACTGATGGGCGGATCGGGCGATCCGGCCAAGGCGGCGGTCGAGGCCGCGCTCGGTTCGGGCAAGTCGGTGGTCACCGCCAATAAGGCGCTGCTCGCCAGGCACGGCGTCAGGCTCGCCGCGCTCGCCGAGAAGAACAACGTCGCGCTCAATTTCGAGGCCGCCGTCGGCGCCGCCATTCCGGCGGTGAAGACCTTGCGCGAAGGGCTCGCCGGCAACCAGGTCGAGCGCCTCTACGGCATCCTCAACGGCACCTGCAATTACATCCTGACCCGCATGGAGCAGGAAGGGCTCGCCTTCGCCGAGTGCCTCGCAGAGGCGCAGCGGCTCGGCTATGCCGAAGCCGATCCGACCTTCGACATCGAAGGTCACGATACGGCACAGAAGCTTTCGATCCTGGCCTCGCTCGCCTTCGGCACCAAGGTCGAGGAGAAAGCGATCTATGTCGAAGGCATTTCCTCGATCCAGCCGGCCGATCTGGCCGCCGCCGATCAACTCGGATACCGCGTCAAGCTTCTAGGCGTCGCGGTGAAGACGCCGCAGGGCATCGAGCAGCGCGTGCATCCGACCATGGTGCGCAAGGACGCGCCCATCGCGCAGGTAATGGGTGTGACCAATGCGGTCACGATCGACGCCGAAGGCATCAGCCCCTTGACCCTGATCGGCCCGGGCGCGGGCGGCATGGCGACCGCCTCGGCCGTTTTGTCGGATATCGCGGACGTTGCGCGCGGGCTGCGGGTCATGCCATTCGGGAGACCGGCGGCACGGCTCACCGACGTGCGCAAGGCCCCGATGCAGCGGCACGAGGGCGGCTATTACATCAGGCTGCAGGCGCGCGATAAGCCCGGCACCGCGGCGACCATCGCCACGCGGCTCGCCGAGCAGGAGATTTCGCTGGAATCGATCGTGCAGCGCCACCCCAAGGGCGCCGACGACAGGATGACGAAAGGGGGCTCAGTGCCCGTAATCCTCATTACTTATGCGACCACAGAGGACGCCGTGCGCAAGGCCCTTGCGGCGGTGGGGCGCGATAGGGTGATCTCGGGCCGGCCGCAAGTGATCCGGATCGAGAAGAATTGACGTAAACAGGCGTCGGCGCTGCGGCCAAGCGCGGCGCCGTGTGCTGCGTTATCTTGAGGGGAGCGACATAATGGCGTCCATCACCGTCCAGCCGGAATTGCTGCTGGAGCGCATTCTCAGCCTGGAGATCGTGCGCGTGACCGAACGCGCGGCGGTATCGGCGGCGCTGCTGCGCGGCCATGGCAAGGAGAAGGCTTCCGACCAGGCCGCGGTCGACGCCATGCGGCGCGAGCTCAACAAGCTGCCGATCGACGGCACCGTGGTGATCGGCGAGGGCGAGATGGACGAGGCGCCGATGCTGTTCATCGGCGAGAAGGTGGGCAACAAGAACGGGCCGAAGGTCGACATCGCGGTCGATCCTCTGGAAGGCACGACGCTCTGCGCCAAGAACATGCCGGGCGCCATCGCCACGCTCGCCATGGCCGACGGCGGCACGCTCCTGCATGCGCCCGACTGCTACATGGACAAGATCGCCATCGGCCCCGGCTATCCAAAGGGCACCATCGATCTCGACGCTCCGCCGGAGGAGAACATCCTCAATCTCGCCAAGGCCAAGGGCGTGAAGCCGAGCGAGATCACTGCCATCCTGCTCGACCGTCCGCGCCATGCCGACATCATCGCCGCCGTGCGCAAGGTGGGCGCCGCGGTGAGCCTGATCAGCGACGGTGACGTGGCGGGCGTCATCCACTGCGCCGAGCCGAAGACGGGCATCGACATCTATCTCGGCATCGGCGGCGCGCCGGAAGGCGTGTTGTCGGCCGCCGCGCTACGCTGTATCGGCGGCCAGATGCAGACCCGGCTCATCATCGACACCGAGGAATTGCGCGAGCGGACCTTGAAGATGGGCATCAAGGACGCGAAGAAGAAATACGAGATCGAGGACATGGTGCGAGGCGATTGCCTGTTCGCCGCCACCGGCGTCACCAGCGGCGCCATGCTCGCGGGCGTGAAATTCGGCAAGCACGTGATCGAGACCGAGACGGTGGTGATGCGCTCGATCACCGGCACGGTGCGCCGCGTCATCGCCGAGCACCGCCAGTTCGAGAAGTTTCACCTGGACTGACCGGCGCGGAAATGCGAGTGGGTTGAGTTTGAGTAGGATCAGTCGACTCGGCACAGCGCGCTCCCTCTCCCCAGCGGGGAGAGGGTTGGGGTGAGGGGGGTCCTGACTCATTAAGTCCGTGACCCTCACCCGGATCGCGTTCCGCGATCCGACCTCTCCCTAAGGGAGAGGTGAAGCGTGCGCGTGGCGCGTCCTGCTCAACACTAATCATCCGGCTCGAGGTCCGGTATCGGCAAATAGAGGGCACATGAAACGGCTGATCGCAACGGCGCTGTTGGGTGCCTGTCTCGCGCTGCCGGCGCGAGCCGACAATGCGCCGTCGCCGGAAACCCTGCGCGTCGCGCAGGAACTCGCCGGCATCATGACCGGCAATACCATCACGCAAATGAGCCGCGCGCTGACCGCGCAGATCTGGCCGAACATCGAAGGCCAGTTCAAGGCCAAGGTCGACGCCGCCACCCTGGCGGAGCTCAAGACGGTGTTCGAGGAAACGCTCGCCAATTTCACGACCGAGGTGATGAAGGACGCGCCCGCCGTCTATGCGCGCAATTTCACCGCGCAGGAATTGCGCGACATGATCGCCTTCTACAAGACGCCGACCGGCAAGAAGGCGCTGCAGGTGATGCCGATGGTGATGGCCGACGTCTCGGCGCGGCTGGCGCCGCACGTGCAGGCTTTTCGCAACGACCTCAATGCGCGCATCGAAGCGGTGATGGTCAAGCACGGCTATAAGAAGTAGTGATTCCGTCATGCCGAGGCGCGAGCGCGGAACGCGTGCGCCTCGAAAGATGACGGGGAGCGTTGGACCCGGAAAAAATTGCGGCGGACCGGCGGTTCGCCGAACGGGCTTATGGCGATGACGGCTTTGCCGGCAGCGGTATCGAAAGCGGCGGAGCGCTGTTTCCTCGGGGTGGAGCAATCCGCGACCGGGCGGGCCTGGCGCGACCGGCTCGACGAGCGCGGGCAAGCGCGTGCGCTGACCATCGCGCAGCGGCACAATCTGCCCGAACTGCTGGCGCGGGTGCTGGCCGGCCGCGACGTCGAGCCTGGCGAAGTCGAGGCCTTTCTCGATCCCTCGATCCGGCGGCTGATGCCCGATCCGCACACATTGACCGACATGGAAGCGGCGGCCGCGCGCCTCGCCGATGCGGTCGTGCGCGGCGAAAGCGTCGCGATTTTCGGCGACTATGACGTCGACGGCGCGACCGCCGCGGCGCTTCTTTGCCGTTACTTGCGGCACTGCGGGCTCGATCCGCTCGTGCACATTCCGGACCGCATTTTCGAGGGCTATGGCCCGAATGTGGACGCCATCCGCGCCTTCGCCGAGAAAAGTGTCGGCCTGCTCGTCACCGTCGATTGTGGCACCACCAGCCATGCCGTGTTCGACGAGGCCAAGAAACTCGGCCTCGATGTCGTCGTGCTCGATCACCACCAGGCGGACGAGGCGCTGCCCGTCGCGCAGGCCATCGTCAATCCGAACCGCGCCGACGATCTGTCCGGCCTCGGCCATCTCGCCGCGGTCGGGCTCGTCTTTTTGA
>JAKAHJ010000080.1 GCA_021815055.1 Pseudomonadota bacterium
ATTCGGCCCGGCGGAAATCTGCTCGCTGATGCTGCTCGGCCTGCTCGCCGGCTCCACGCTCGCGCGCGGCTCGCCGGTCAAGGGCGTGGCGATGACCGTGCTCGGCCTGATGATCGGCATCGTCGGCACCGACATCGAGACCGGCGCCGAACGCTTCACCTTCGGCATGACGCATCTCGACGACGGCATCGAGCTGATCGCGCTCGCGCTCGGCCTGTTCGGCATCGGCGAGTTCATGAACAGCGTCAACCAGGTGTCCACGGTCAACGCCAAATACGCCAAGGTCACCTTGAAGGACATGCGGCCGACCAAGGATGAGATGCGGCGCACCATCGGGCCCATGTTCCGCGGCACGCTGGTCGGCAGCCTGTGCTCGCTCATCCCCGGCACCGGCCCGACCATCGCCTCCTTCGTCGCCTATGCGACGGAAAAGAAGCTTTCCAAGACGCCGGAGAAATTCGGTACCGGCATGATCGAAGGCGTGGTCTGTCCGGAAGCCTCCACCCACTCCTCGGTGCAAGGCGACTTCATTCCGACCATGAGCCTCGGCATTCCCGGCGACGCCGTGATGGCGCTCTTGCTCGGCGCGTTGATGATCCAGGGCATCGTGCCCGGCCCGCAGCTCATCAAGGAGCATCCGGATATCTTCTGGGGCCTGGTGGCGAGCTTCTGGATCGGCAACATCATGCTGGTCGTCCTTAACGTTCCCCTGATCGGCATCTGGGTGAAGCTCCTCACTATCCCCTACAAGTACCTCTATCCGAGCGCGATGTTCTTCGTGTGCATCGGCGTCTATGCCGCCAACAACGACATGTTCCAGGTCGGCGAGACGGCGGCGATCGGCCTGCTCGGCTACGTGCTGCTCCGCCTCGGCTTCCACCCGGCGCCCATCCTGCTCGGCTTCGTGCTGGGGCCACGCTTCGAGGAGAACTTCCGGCGCGCCATGCTGATCTCGCGCGGCGATATCGGTGTGTTCGTCGAACGGCCGATCTCGGCGGTGTTCATTGCGCTGTGCGTGCTGCTGATCGCCTTGCAGGTCTATGTGCGGCTGCGGCCGAAGAAGAGCGGCGAGATCCTGCCGGCAGCGGCGGAGTAGCGGCTTTTTTTTGGATCGCAAGCGAGCGACGATGCCCGGCCCTGTGGCCGGGCATTTCCGCGCCCGCGTGCTGGGCGGGCTTGCATTCGCCTGCCCGGCGGGTTGAATTTCGCTCGCCCGTTACCGTTTCGCTTTCATCAGAGGAAATTCGAATGTCACGCAAGATCACGCGTCAGGACATGCGCGAGGCCGCCGAGAAGTACAAGAATTGGGGCAAGTGGGGGCCGAATGACGAGATCGGCACGCTGAACTACACGAGCGCCGAAGACATCGTGGCCGCGACGCGGCTGGTCAAGAAGGGCAAGGTGATCTCGCTCGCGCTCAATTTCGACTACATGGGTCCGCAGGGCGCGAAAAGCAAATATCCCTCGCTGGGCCGCACCAATCCGATTCACACCATGCTGCGCACCGGCACCGACGCCTATTCCGGCGTGCTCGACAAGCGCGGCATCCGCGCCGCCGACGACATGGTGGTGATGCCGCTGCAATGCGGCACGCAATGGGACGGGCTCGGCCATGTCTTCTATGAAGACTATATGTGGAACGGCTACGACTGCCGCGAAGTGACGAGCGCCGGCGCGCAGAAATGCGGCATCGAAAAAACCAAGAACAAGATGGTCGGCCGCGGCGTGCTGCTCGACGTTGCCCGCTACAAGGCCGTCGAGTCGTTGGACGACGGCTACGGCATCGGCAATGACGATCTCTACGGAACCGCGAAGAAACAGAACGTCGAACTCAAGCGCGGCGACTACGTCATCGTGCGCACCGGCATGATGGAGCGCTGCCAGAAGGCCGGGAGCTGGGACGGCTATCCCGGCGGCGACGCGCCGGGTTTCGGTTTCGAGACGCTCGATTTCGTCAAAGACACCCAACTGGCGGCGCTTGCGTCCGACACCTGGGGCTGCGAGGTGCGGCCGAACCCGGTCGCCGAGGGCGAGAACATCAACCAGCCCTGGCACTGGATCACCATCCCGATCATGGGCATGACCATGGGTGAGATCTTCCAGCTCAAAGAGCTGGCCGACGACTGCGCCGCGGACGGGGTCTATGAGTTCTTGTTCGTGGCCCCGGCGATCCCGATCACAGGCGCAGTGGGCTCGCCGGTGAACCCGCTGGCGATCAAGTGACCGCGAAGCGGTCATCCCGGACGGCGAAGCCGATCCGGGATCGTCAAGAACGCCGTACTATGTGACGATCCCGGGTCTGCGGCGCACCGCTCGCGCGTTGCGCCGCGCCCGGGAAAAGTGGAGAAGCTCGCCATGCCGAAACAATATCCCGTCACCCGCCGCGACGCCGAGTGGAAGGCGCTGCTGACGCCCGAGCAGTATTACATCATGCGCCAGCACGGCACCGAAATGCCGGGAAGTTGCGCGCTGCTCCACGAGAAGCGGGCCGGCACCTTCAAATGCGCGGCCTGCGACCAGCCGTTGTTCGAGTCGAAGCTCAAATTCGAGAGCGGCACCGGCTGGCCGAGCTTCAATGATCCGATTCCGGGCGCGGTCGAATCCGACACCGACACCAGCCACGGCATGGTGCGCGATGAAGTGCACTGCAGCCGCTGCGGCAGCCATCTCGGCCATGTGTTCGACGACGGCCCGCCGCCGACGCATCTGCGCTACTGCATCAACGGCGTCGCGCTCAAGTTCGAGCCGGCAAAGAGCTAAGCAGCGCGTCCGGCTCGTCGTTAAGCAATTGCGATCCGCGTCGGTCGTCCGTGCTCCGGACCGCCACGTGAGATGGGCGCCCATGCTGTCGGGCACGGTGAGCCCGGGGCGTTCGCCGATCAAAACGGCGACACGCGCGCTCGACGCTGTCGTCGCCTCGTCGGACAACAGTCAGTCGCGAAAGCCGCCGACTGTGAGATGCGCAGCCGGCGCGACCTAGTCCGCGTAGATATCGGCCAAGGCCAGCGCGATGCCGGGCGGGTCGAGCGCGATCGTCCCTTCGGTCACGATCCGCGTGCGGATCGAGCCGTCGCTGTCGCGCGCGTGATGCAGCACCAATGGCTTTTCCGGATCGACGACCAGATAATGCTGCACGCTGGGCACGCGGAAATAGCCCGCCAGCTTGTGAGAGAGGTCGATCCGTCGGGTCGAGTGGGATAGCACCTGGGCCACGATCAGCGGATTTGGGACCATGACGGCGGCGGGCGGCAATCTTGTGCCGCAATAGACAAGAGCGTCCGGCTCGAATGCCGTCGTGTCGTCGATACGCACCGTCATTCCGTCCGGTAGAACGAGGCAGGGAAGGCGTTTGGCGCGTAGCGCTTCTCGTAGCGTGCCGTAGACGCCGGCCTTCCTCTCCGCGTGGCGCGCCATTTCCGGCGTCATGGCGACCACTTCGCCTCGAAACAACTCGTAGCGCCCCGGGTGGTCCTCCGCCCAGGCCAGATATTCTTCGACCGTTAACAACTTCCGCGGCTGTGGCGCTGTGCTCATGTTTCCATATGATAAGCCATCGTCGACCATTCACAAAGCCCCTCAATTGGAGTGCCCATGACCTCTTTAGGCCACAACACCAAACGTCTCGGCGCCGAAGTCATCGCCGACATGCTCAAGGGTTACGGCGTCACGCACGTCTTCATGGTGCCGGCCGTGTTGCGGCGCACCTTCGCGGAGATGGAACGGCGCACATCGATCGCCCGCATTCATTGCCATGGTGAAAAGTCGGCTGCCTACATGGCGGACGGTTATGCGCGCGCGTCGGGCAAGCCGGGCATCTGCATGGCGCAGGTGATCGGCGCGCTCAATCTCGCCGCCGGCCTGCGTGACGCCTATCTGGCGCATTCGCCGGTGATCGCCATCACCGGTGGGCGCGATCCCAAGACCAAATTCCGCAAGGTCTATCAGGAAGTCGACGACGTGCCGGCTTTCGAGCCGGTGACCAAGTTCAACGCCACCATCGACGACATCGCGCGCGCGCCCGACATGCTGCGGCAGGCGTTCCGCGTCGCGACCACGGGCGCGCCCGGGCCGGTGCATCTGCAATTCCGCGGCAATGAGGGCCAGCTCGACCTCGACGAGGCCGAGATGGAGCCGCTGGTCGAGCCGCAATTCGCCCAGGTGCCGCCGTTCCGGCCGCAGCCGCAGGCCGAGCATGTAGCGGCCGCGCTTGATCTTTTGCAGCGCGCGGAGCGGCCGATTTTCGTGGCGGGCGGCGGCGTGCGCGCCTCGGGCGCGGGGCCCGATCTGGTTGCATTGGCTGAGGCCTTGCAGATTCCGGTCGCCACCTCGCTCAACGGCAAGGATGCCATTCCCGGCACGCATCCGCTGTCGATCGGCGTGGCCGGCAGCTATTCGCGCGAGAGCGCCAACTGGGCGGTCAACCGCGCCGATCTCGTCTGCTTCATCGGCACCGAGACCGGCGGCATGACCACGCATTTCTGGGCGGTGCCCAAGATTGGCACGCCGGCGATCCAGATCGACATCGAGCCGGAGTCGCTCGGGCGGAATTATCCGTTGCAGGCGAGCGTGCTGGGCGACGCCAAGGCGGTGTTGGCGGCGATGCTGGCCAAGGCGGACAAGGGGAGCGCGGGTAGGCGGACTGCCTGGGTTTCCGAAATTACGAGCCTGCGCGCCGAATGGTACGCGAAGTACCGGTCGCTGTTGGAGTCCAATCAGGTGCCGATCCATCCGGCGCGCATCTGCGGCGAGCTCACCAAGCACGTGCCCGACGATGCCATCGTTGTTGTCGATACCGGTCATGCCGGCATGTGGATGGGCGGCATGTACGATCTGCGTTCGCCCGCGCAGAGCTATATGCGCAGCGCCGGCCATCTCGGCTGGGCGTTTCCGGCCGGAATCGGCGCGAAGGCGGCCTGTCCGGAGTGTCCGGTGGTGGTTTTCACCGGCGACGCCGGCTTCTGGTATCACATCGGCGAGATCGAGACGGCGGTGCGCTGGAACATCGCTTCCGTCACAGTCGTGAATAATAATGGCGGCGGAAATCAATCGAAGCGCGGCTTCGACCGCGTCTATGGCGGCGAGAGCAACAACCGCTCGCGCGAATTGTGGACCTACCGGCCGATGAATTTCGCGAAGATTGCCGAGGACATCGGCGCGCTCGGCATCCGCGTCGAGCACGCCGCCGATCTTGCGCCCGCGCTTGCGTGCGCGCTCGCCGCCAACCGTCCCGCGGTAATCGATGTCGCCACCGATATCGAAGCATTGGCGCCGACCGCGGTGAGCTGAGCGAAACGGCAGTCACTGCCGTGCCGCGGATGCACGGCATCGTGGTCGCCGACCGCGACGATCATGCGGGTGCCGGAGCTGCCCTCTGCGCGAAGGGGAGCGCGCGCAATCATGCGCGCGGAGGTAGGCGGCCGCTAGAATTTACGCTTCGCCGATCTCCTTCAAAATCTCCGCCGTGTGCTGGCCGAGCAGAGGAGCGGGGTGTTCGCTTGCGGCTTTCCAGCCATCCATGACGATGGGCGTGCGCACGCCCGGGATGGTGCCGGCTTTGGCGGCCGTGCTCGGCAATTCGAGCTTCATACCGCGATGGACGACCTGCGGATCGGCGAAGACCTGATCGAGATCGTTGATCGGGCCCGCCGGTACGCCTTGCGCCTCGAGCTTGTCGAGCAAGTCGTCGCGCTTCATTTTCGAGGTGAGCGCCGAGAGTTTGCCGATCAGCTCCTCGCGGTGCTTCAGACGGCCGATATTGTTCTTGTATTCCGGGTCTTGCGCGAGCTCGGGCGCACCCAGCACCGCGCAGAACTTGACATATTGCGCGTCGTTGCCGGTGGCGACGATGGCGTAGCCGTCGGCGACCGGGAAGACCTGATAGGGCACGATATTGGCGTGCGCATTGCCGATGCGCTTCGGCACATTGCCGGAGACCAGGTAGTTCAGCGCCTGGTTCGACAGCACGCCGACGGTGGAATCGACCAGCGCGGTGTCGATGAAGCAGCCCTTGCCGGTCTGCTCGCGCTCGCGCAGCGCGGCGAGAATGCCGATGACGGAATAGCAGCCGGTGAAGATGTCCGACATCGGAATGCCGATGCGGGTCGGCTCGCCGTCGGGCGAGCCGGTCAGGTCCATGACGCCGGCCATGCCCTGCGCCATCAGGTCGTAGCCGGCGCGTTTGGCATAGGGGCCGTCCTGGCCGAAGCCGGTGACCGAGCAGTAGATCAGGCGCGGGCATTCGTCCTTGAGGCTCGCGTAATCGAGGCCGAACTTGGCGAGGCCGCCGACCTTGAAATTCTCGATCAGCACGTCGGAGCGCGCGGCGAGCTTGCGCACCAGCCGGCGGCCCTCGTCGCTCTCGAAGTCGAGCTCGATCGAGCGCTTGCCGCGGTTGGCGGCGTGGAAATAGGCCGAGCCGATCGGCTTGCCGTCCACACCTTCGACGAAGGGCGGCCCCCAGGCGCGGGTGTCGTCGCCGGCGCCCTTGCGCTCGACTTTGATCACGTCGGCGCCGAGATCGGCCAGCATCTGCCCCGCCCAGGGCCCGGCCAGGATGCGGGCAAGTTCGAGGACGCGGAGACCGGCGAGGGGGTTCGGCATGGGACTGTCCTCGGATTCTTAATCGGCCGCCCGGGCGGGCGGGATTTCCGGCGCCGTTATACCTTGAAGCGCGGATCGAGGAAGTCCCTCAGGCTGTCGCCGAACAGGTTGAAAGCGTACACCGCCACGCTGATCGCCACCCCCGGGAACAGGATCATCCAGGGCGCCTGGCGATAGAAATCGGAGGCATTGCCGGACAGCATCAGGCCCCAGGCGGCGGTCGGCTCCTGCACGCCGAGACCGAGGAAGGACAGCGAGGCTTCCGCCAGGATCGCCTGCGCGATGAAGGCGGTCAGCATGATGAGATAGGGTGCGACGACATTCGGCGCCATATGGCGGAAAATGATGCGAGCGTGCGAATAGCCGGCCGCGCGGGCGGCGTCGACATAGGGCATGACCCGCACCGACATGGCCGCTGCACGCACCACGCGCGCAACGCGCGGAATGATCGGGATAGCGATAGCGACGATGAGGTTCAGGTCGATCTCGCCGAGCAGAAGCTTGCCGAAGGCGGCAACCACGACGAGGGCGAGAACGATGATCGGAAACGCCAGCAGCACATCCATGATGCGCTGAATCCAGCTGTCGATCCGGCCGCCGAAATAGGCCGAGGCGATGCCGAGAATGGCGCCGATCGACGAGCCGACGAACGACGAGGTGAAGCCGATCACCAAGGCCGTGCGTGAGCCGTAAATCAGACGCGAGCAGATATCGCGGCCGTAGGCGTCGGTGCCGCACCAATGCTGCCACGAGGGTGGTCCCAGGATCGATGCAAAATCGATCGCCAGCGGGTCGTAGGGCGCGACGAGTTCGGCGAATACGCCGGCGATCATCATCATGCAGATGATGAAGAAGCTGATGGTCCCCAGCGGCTGCTGATGGACGAATTCCATGACGCGCCCGCGTAGACGGGGCGGCACTCCGGCGGCGGCGACATCGGGGGTGGTGACGGTCATGGCGGTCAGGTGTACCGGATACGCGGATCGAACACGGCATAGAGCAGGTCGACCGCGAGATTGACGAAAACGTAGAAGGCGGCAATCAGCATCACCATGCCCTGGATCAGGGTGAAGTCGTTGCGCGTGATGCTCTGTACGAACAATTGGCCGATGCCGTTGAGATTGAACACCTGCTCGGTCACGACCAGGCCGCCGATCAGAAAGGTGAATTCCAAGGCGATGACCGTGATCGCCGGCAAGAGCGCATTGCGCAGGGCGTGGCGTGAAATCACCAGCTTTTCGTAGACGCCCTTCGCGCGCGCGGTGCGGATATAGTCTTCGGTCAGCACTTCGAGCAGCGAGGAGCGGATCATGCGCGCGGTCACCGCGCAGTAGCGATAGCCGACGGCGACCGCGGGCCAGATCAGTTGCGTCAGATTGGCGACCGGATCCACATAGATCGGCGTGAAGGTGATCGGCGGCAGCCAATTGAAGGCCGCAAGCAGGCTCAGCATGATCAACATGCCGAACCAGAATGCCGGGATCGATATCCCGCCGATCGTCACAACGCGCATCAGGTAGTCGATCCAGGTGTCGCGGTAGAGCGCAGCGGTCGTTCCCAAAGGAATTGCGAACAGGATCGCGATGAGCGTGGCCAATATGGCGACCTCCAGCGACAGTTCGAGCCGGATCGATATTTCCTCCATCACCGGCCGCTCGGTCCACATCGAGTTCCCCAGATCGAGGGTGACGACGCCGACCATCCAGTCCTTGAACTGCACCATCAGCGGCTTGTCGAGGCCGAGCCTGTGCCGCTCCATGTCGATCACGTCCTGGGTGACGGCGCCGCCGTCCCCGCGCAGCTTCACCTCGACGATGTCGCCCGGAACGATGCGCAGCATGAAAAAAACGAGGACCGCCACGCCGAGCAGCGTGGGGATCGTAAGCAGAATGCGGTTGATGGTGTATCGAAGCATCTGAACCTGCCCCGCGCGGCCCGGTTGTGAGCCGGGCCGCGGGCGACGCGTTGGGTGTTGAGGTTTACGTGTTCAGCCAGACTTCGGTCAGATCCTGACCGAGAGTGTGGCTCGGCGACATCTGCCAGCCCATAACCGTCTTGTGGGTCGCCACGATGCGATACCACCACAACAGCGGCTGCTGGTAGGCTTGCTCGAACAGGCGCTTCTCGAAGGCCTGTATCAGCGCCTGCCGCTTCTTCGGATCGAGTTCGCGTAGCGACTGGTCGTAGAGCTTATCGAGTTCAGGGTCCTTCGAGCGCGAACGGTTGTCCGGCGACCGGTCGATCGAAAGATACTTGCTCAGCGCAAGGCTTGGATCGTCCATGAACAGGTTCGAGAAGTCGATCGCCACTTCGTAATTGCCGCTGTTGAGGCCGGCGAGGTAGGGCGCCGTCTCGTACTGCTTGTTTTCGACCGTCACGCCGATCTGCCGCCACTGGTCGACCAGGAACACGCCAGCCGGCGTATAGGGCTGTGCGATAGTGCGGTTGTGCAGCGTGAACTTCAGGTTGGGCACGCCCGCTTCGGCCAGCAGCTTCTTGGCCTCGGCGCGCGACTTGGCGATGTCCTTCGAGAAGCCCGGCAGCTTGACCAGTTCCGCCTCCGGCGTCGCCAACGGATAGCCGGGACGCAGCACGCCGCCGACCGAACGTAACGTGGAAATCTTGCCCAGGCCCTGGCTGCCGCCCCAACGATCGATGGCCATAACCAGCGCCCGGCGAACGCGCACGTCGTCGAAAGGTTTCTTTTCGACGTTGAAGCAAACCAGCAGATTGAGCGTCCAGCTCGACTCCTGGATGCGCACCTTGTCGCCCATGGTCTGCATCAGGCGTGCTTTCTCGGGTTCCGAGACGCTGCGGAATTCGGCCTGCACCTGCCCGCCCTGGAAGGCGTTGAGCATGGTCGCGGCCTGCAGCATGAACACGCCCTTGAACCCGTCCATATAGGGCAGGCCCTTCTTGAAGTAGTTCTCGTTACGTTTGCCGGCGACGTGGCTGCCCTTGACATGCTCGACGAAGACGAAGGCGCCGGTGCCGTTGATGTGGGTCTTCGGCCAGTTGGGATCCTTTTCCAGGTCTTTCGCCGAATAGATGTAGTTCCACGGCGAGCCGAAGTGCTGGATCATCGCGGCGTTCACCGCCTTCAGCTTGAACACGATGGTCAACGGATCGGGCGTTTCGATCGAGACGATGTCCGCGAAGGTGGCCTTGCGGGTGGAGACCACGCCCTTCGGCGGGTTGCGCAGCCGGTCGTAGGTCGCTTTTACGTCCGCCGAGGTGCACGGCGTGCCGTCGTGGAATTTTACGCCCCGATGCAGCTTGAAGGCATAGGTCAGTTTGTCCGGTGACACCGTATAGGACTCGGCCAAGTCCGGCTTCACGTTCGGATAATTGGCGAGATCGAACTTGAGCAGCGTGGAATAAAACGGCGACGCGAAATGAATCGTCGCGAAGGTGTCGCTGCCGTGGCCGTCGTAATGCGGCGTCTCGGCGCTGATCGCATAAGTCAGCGTGCCGCCTTTTTTAGGAGACTGGGCATTGGCCCGCATGGTCTCCAGGTTCAGCCCGCCCACGCCGAGAGCCAAAGCCCCGGCCATTTTCGTTAAAGCAGTGCGTCTCGTTTCCATGACGTATCCTCCCTTCAGTGTTTTGCCCTGTTTCGTAGGCTGGGCTTCAGACTTTGATGCAGGCAGCGAAATGCCCCGGTCGTTTCTCTTCGAGTTGCGGGACGACCTCCCGGCATTCCTGACTGGCCAGCGGACAGCGTGTATTAAAGACGCATCCGGCCGGCGGCGCCAGATGGCTCGGCAATTCTCCCTTGATCAGGCGCGGCTCGCGTTCCTTCTCGACGGTCGGGTCGGGAACCGGTGCCGCGTCCAGCAGGACCTTGGTGTAGGGATGCAGGGACTCGCCGTAGATCGTGTCCCGATCTGCCACCTCCATGATCCGTCCGAAATACATCACGATCACCCGCGCCGAGATGTGCCGGACCACCGCCAGGTCGTGGGCGATGAACAGATAGGCCAGTTGGAATTTGCGCTGCAGGTCTTCGAGCAGGTTGATGATCTGGCCCTGGATCGAAACGTCGAGCGCCGATACGGCCTCGTCACAGACAATGAAGGACGGTTCCATCGCCAGCGCACGTGCGATGCCGACGCGCTGGCGCTGCCCGCCGGAAAGTTGATGCGGGTAGCGATCGGCCATTTCGCGGCGCAGCCCGACATTCTCCAAGAGCTCGGCCACCCGCGCCGCTACCTGCTTGCGGTCCTTGACGATGCCATACACATGCAGCGGTTCGCCGATGATCTGACCCACGGTCATGCGCGGATTGAGCGACGAATAGGGGTCCTGGAAAATGACCTGCACCTTGCGCCGCATCGCCTTGAGCTCGGCCGGCGAGGCCGTCGACAGGTTCACGCCCTCGAAAAAGATTTCCCCGTCGGTCGGTTCTTCCAGCCGCAGGATCAGCCGGCCGACGGTGGTCTTGCCGCAGCCGGATTCGCCGACGAGCCCGAGCGTTTCGCCGGGATAGATGTCGAAAGAGACGTCCTGCACCGCGCGCACCGTGCCGCCGGCGTTGCGCAAGCCGCCGGAGACCTCGAAATGCTTGGTCAGGTGGTGCACCGACAGCACCGGCTCCGCTGTGCTGGCGGCGTGGATTTGGCCTTGCCCGCTCGCTGCGGCCCAACTGATCTTGCCGGCGGCGATCTCCTCGTGCCGGTGGCAGCGCGAAAGCCCGCCGGTATCGGTGCGGAACAGCGGCGGCTCCTGGTCGCAGGCCGCGATGCGGTACGGGCAGCGCGGCGCGAAACGGCAGCCCGGCTGCACATTTGCCAGGTTGGGCGGAAGGCCCTCGATGGTCTCCAGCCTGGCGCCGCGCGGACGATCGAGCCGCGGCACGGAGCGCAGCAGGCCCATGGTGTAGGGATGGCGCGGCCGGTGAAACACCGCGTCGGCCGGACCCTGCTCGGCGACGCGCGCGGCGTACATGACGATGACGCGATCGGCGTAGCGGGCGACCACGCCGAGATTGTGGGTAATGACGATGAGAGCGATATTGAGCTGACGCGACAGGTTCTTCATCAGTTCCAGGATCTGTGCCTGGATCGTCACGTCGAGCGCGGTGGTGGGCTCGTCGGCGATGATTAGCTTCGGATTGCAGGCGAGCCCGATCGCGATCATCACGCGCTGACGCATGCCGCCGGAGAATTGATGCGGATATTGACCCAGCCGCCGCTCGGGATCGGGGATGCCGACAAGCGTCAACAGCTCGATCGCGCGCGCCGCGGCTTGTTCATCGGTCATGCCGAGATGGATTTGCAGCGGCTCTTTGATCTGCAGCCCGATGGTCAAGATCGGGTTGAGCGAGGTCATCGGCTCCTGAAAAATCATCGAGATGTCGTGGCCGCGGATCTCGCGCATCTGTTCTTCGTCGAGATCGAGCAGCGAGCGGCCGTTGAACGAGATGCGGCCCTTGGGGATTTTCCCGGTCAGCCGCGGCAACAGCCGCATGATCGAGAGCGCGGTGACGGATTTGCCGCAGCCGGATTCCCCGACGATGGCGACCACTTCTCCGCGGTTGACGGTAAAGCTCACGCCCTCGACCGCGCGCACGATGCCGCGCGTCGTGATGAAATGCGTGTGGAGGTCGTCGACTTCCAGTAGCGGA
>JAKAHJ010000081.1 GCA_021815055.1 Pseudomonadota bacterium
CCGCGGCCTTCAGATCGGCCGGGCGCGCGTAATCGAAACGGACCGGCTTCACGATGCGCTCCGTCCGGCGGCGAGCGCCGTCAAGATTTGCCGCGGCGTCATGGGCGAGACAAGCAATTCGGCGCGCAGCGGCCGCAACGCGTCGTTGACGGCGTTGCCGATGGCCGCCGGCGGCGCGATCGCTCCGCCCTCGCCGATGCCCTTGACGCCGAATTCGGTGTGCGGCGCGAGCGTCTCCATGTGATCGATGTGCGGCGCCGGCACTTCGGTCGGCCCCGGCAGCAGGTAATCGGCGAAGGTGGAAGCGAGCGGCTGGCCCGCCGCATCGAACGGCATTTCCTCATAGAGCGCCGTGCCGACGCCTTGCGCGAAGCCGCCGTAAATCTGGCCGTCCACGATCATCGGATTGACCAGTCTGCCGCCGTCTTCGACGATGACGTAGTCGAGGATCTCGACGTCGCCGAGTTCGGGATCGACCGCGACCAATGCCGCATGCGTCGCATAGCTGAAGGTGCCGCTGTCGGGCGACGGACGATAGCCGATCGTCGCCTCCAGGCCGCCCATGTCCACGTCCTTGGGCAGGTTCTGCGGCTGCAAATACCAGGTGCGCGCGATCTCGCCGAGCGTGATCGAGCCCTGCGGTCCCAGCACCAGGCCGCCCTGCACCGTAACCTGCGCCTCGTCCGTTTGCAGGAGCTGTGCGCCGATCTTGCCGGCGCGCTTGGCGATCTCCTTGCAGGCGACCGACACCGCGCCGCCCGCCATCACCATGCAGCGCGAGCCCCAGGTGCCGGTCGAATAGGGCGTCATGGCGGTGTCGCCATGCACGACCTTGATCTTGCCGACATCGATGCCGAGGATTTCATGCGCGACCTGCGCAAGCGTGGTCTCGAGCCCCTGCCCGTGCGACTGGATGCCGACGCGCAGTTCGAGGCCGCCGTCGGGCGTGAGCCGCGCCGTCGCCTGCTCGAAGCCCGGCACCATCGGTATGCCCCAGCCGTAGTAAACCGAGGTGCCGTGCGCGGCCTGCTCGCAATAGGTCGCCATGCCGACGCCGACGAGCCGGCCGTCGGTTTCGCCGCGCTGCTGGCGCGCACGCACCGCCGGCACATCGATGGCCGTCACTGCGCGGCGCAGCGATTCCGGATAGTCGCCGCTGTCGAACCACTTCTTGGTGATGTTGGTGAACGGCATCTTTTCGGGCGGCACCAGGATCTTGGCGCGCACCTCGTGCGGCTCGACGCCGGCTTCGCGCGCGATCGCGTCGAGCACCAGTTCGAGGGCGAAGCACACGCCCGTGCGCGCCACGCCGCGATAGGGCAGGATCGGGCACTTGTTGGTGGCGACCGAAAAAGTGCGGCAGCGATAGGCCGGGAAATCATAGGGCCCCGGCAGGATGCTCGCGACCTGCGCGGCTTCCAGGCAGGCCGAGAACGGATAGGCCGAATAGGCGCCGGAATCGACCGTGGCCTCGCAATCGATACCGAGCAGGCGGCCGTCACGGTCGGCATAGCCGGTGATGCGGTAGAAATGTTCGCGGCAGTTGGCGCCGGCGGTGAGATGCTCGCGACGGTCCTCGATCCAGCGCACCGGGCGGCCGCGATGCATCGCGAGCCAGCCGAGGCAAACCTCTTCGGCCAGCAGGATGCCCTTGTAGCCGAAGCCGCCGCCTACGTCGGGCGCGACGACCCGCACCTGACCCTCGTCGAGCCCGAGGCAGCCGGCGAGGCCGGTGCGCACGATGTGCGGCATCTGGCAGGCGGAATAAAGCGTGAGCTGCTCGAGCCGGCTGTCCCAGACCGCGACCGCGCCGCGGCCTTCCATCGGCGCCATGCACTGACGCGCGGTGCGGATTTCGCGCGTGACCTTGATCGGCGCATCGAGCGCCTTCTCGATGTTCACATTGACGAAGGTTTCTAGGAAGACATTATCGCCCCAATGCTCGTGCAGCAGCGCCGAGTTGGCATCGCGCGCGGCGAGCATGTCGTAGACGGCCGGCAGTTCGTCGAGATCCAGGCTGACGGCGGCGGCAATGTCTTCGGCTTCAGCGCGGGTCGGCGCGGCGCACATGGCGACGAGTTCGCCGACATAACGAACCTTGCCGGCGGCGAGCGAGGGCTGATCGGACGGCTTGAAACCCTTCAGGCCGGAAACCGCGCGGATCGGCTTGACGCCGTCCAGATCGGCGGCGGTGAAGACATCGCCCTTATGCGCATCGGGGATGGCGACGCCGCGGATGCGCGCATGCGCGAGCGGGCTGCGAACGAAAGCGACATCCTGCATGCCGGCGAAGCGCAGGTCGGCGATGAACTGGCCGCGGCCGCGCAACAGGCGGTCGTCTTCCTTGCGCAGGAGACGCGCGCCAACGCCTTGCTCTGTCATCGGCAGCCCACTCCCGTGCGACCACAGCATAACGCGGCTGCGCTGCGGCCAGAGCCGGCAGCAGCCCGTTTGTCCTCGGGCCTTGGCCCCCAAGGTTCTATCATCCTATTCTTAGGATGATATCAATTGCAACTGGGAACGTCGCCGCGGACCGCGCCCGAACCGGCATTCGCCTGCGCCTTCGACGCCCGTCTTTTACCGGCCCCGCGCGCACGCGTAGGCGAGCCGGCGAACAGATCGATGTGCAGCTTGATGGCATCGCTGCGGTAGATGATGTCGGCGACATAGATCGCCGTGCCTTTGCCGTCGATCACCACGCAGCGGCATTCCGCGATCGGCGCGCCGAGCCCGATACGCAGAAGATCGGCCGTGGACGGATCGGCGCTGCCGATGACGATGGTCTGGTGCGCGTCGCGCACGTCGACGTCCTTGAGGCCGGCCAGAACCGACAAGGCCGGATGCTGGCGGAACTCTTCCGGCGCGACCCGGTAGATGTCGTCGGAAAGATGGACGCTGACGACGCCGTAGGGCTCGCCTTCCTTGTACTGGACGCTGCGCAGGAACACGTATTTGGAGGCCGGCGTGCCCTCGTCCTCGCGCAAGGCCGGGAACGGCGGCGGATTGTCCACCTTGATCGACCGGGGCACGTTGTCCTTGATGGTCTCGACCAGCGCGTCCCAATTGGTACCGAGCTTGAACCAATAGCGCGAGACCGGCTTCTCGGCGACGAATGTGCCGCGGCCCTGCTGCGAACGCAGCAAGCCTTCCTCGCGCAAAATATCGATGGCCTGGCGAATGGTGACGCGCGCAACCTCGAATTCGCGCTCGAGCTCGACCAATGTCGAAATTTTTTGGCCGGGAAGCCAGTGCTTCGTTTCTATCCGCCGCCGCATCACCGAAGCGACCTGGATATAGAGAGGAACGCGGCTGCGATCATAAACCTTCGATAATTCGGACATGAATTCGGACATGGCCCCTTCGATCGTTGGCTCCAAGAATGCCCGTGGCCAATTGCCCTGCGCCGGACGGTCTACCGAGCTTAAACCCCAGTAGGGGCTGACCTGCTCAGGCGAGATAAGGCCCTAAACTACCACGAACAATTTCGATCTTCGCGTGCAGACTCCGTGCCTCGAACAGCCTCGGCTCCGGCGCTCCTAACGCAAGA
Organism: Pseudomonadota bacterium; assembly: GCA_021815055.1. Taxonomy (GTDB): domain Bacteria; phylum Pseudomonadota; class Alphaproteobacteria; order Rhizobiales; family Xanthobacteraceae; genus Pseudolabrys. The sequence continues at coordinate 3,548 of JAKAHJ010000081.1, forward strand.
ATCGTCTACCGCAATCTAAAGATGTTTCCATCGATCTAAAAACAAGCACACTATGCCGCCGATTTGAAGGGGAGAGATTGGGAATTGCCGCCGCGCCGGAAAGCCGGACCCTGCGCAACCGCGGCAATCCTTAGAACTTGTCGCCGCCCTATCACCGATCAGCCGGGCCGCATGGGCACCCTATGACTCAAAAATCAAACATCACATCCAAGGCCACGCTCGGAACGGCGATCGGCCGGCGCCGCTCGATCCGCCGTTATCTCCCCCGTCCTATCAGCCGCCCCGTCATCGAACGGCTGCTTCTTGCCGCCACGCAAGCGCCGTCCGCCCATAACCGGCAGCCGTGGCGTTTCGCCATCGTCGACGATGCCGCCGGCAAGCAAACCCTGGCCGCCGCCACGGGCCGCCGCTTGCGCCAGGATCGCACCGCCGACGGCGATGACCCGCTGGCGATCGAAGCCGACGTTGCCCGCTCCCATGCGCGGCTCACCGAAGCACCCGTCATCATCGTGGTTTGCCTCGACACCGGCGACATGGACCGATACCCCGACGCGCGCCGGCGTCAGGCGGAATTTCTGATGGCGGTGCAGAGCACGGCCATGGCCGTGCAAAACCTGCTGCTCGCCGCCGAGCGTGAGGGACTGGGCGCCTGCGTCATGTGCGCGCCGCTGTTTTGCCCGGACGCCGTCGTGGACGCGCTGGGGCTGTCTTCCACTTGGCAGCCGCAAATGCTCGTCACGCTCGGTCGGCGCGCCAAGGCCGGCAAGAGCCGTCCGCGCCTGCCGCTGGAAACGGTCGTCGCCTGGCCGCGACGCAATGCGGATGCGGACTCAGCCGGCTAGGTAGGCGCTGCGGACGTGCGGATTGCCGACCAGCTCGCGGCCGCTGCCCGACAGCGCCAGTGCACCGGACTCGAGCAGGTAAGCGTGGTCGCACATTTCGAGCGCGGCGAGCGCGTTCTGCTCGACCATCAGCACGGTCGTGCCGGCGTCGCGGATGCCGGTGATGATGTCGAAGGTGCGCTCCACGATATTGGGCGCAAGCCCGAGCGAGGGCTCGTCGAACAGGATCAGCTTCGGCCGCGACATCAGCGCGCGCGCGATCGCCAGCATCTGCTGCTCGCCGCCCGACAGCGTCCCGGCCTGCTGCTGACGGCGCTCGGCGAGGCGCGGAAACTGTTCGAACATGCGGTCGAAGTCGCCCGCGATCTCCTGCTTATCCATGCGCAGATAGCAGCCCATTTCGAGATTTTCCTCGACTGTCATGTAGGGGAAGACATGGCGGCCTTCCGGGCAATGCGCTATACCGAGCGAGAGGATCTTGCGCGCCGAAGCGCGCGTAATGTCGACGCCGTCGAAGACGATGCTGCCGCCCGCCGGCTGCAACAGGCCGGAAACGGCCTTGAGCGTCGTGGTCTTGCCGGCGCCATTGGTGCCGATCAGCGCGACGAGCTGACCCCGCTCCACTTTGAGCGAGATGCCTTTCACGGCCGTCACCTTGCCGTAGCGGCAGACAAGATCGCGAAGCTCAAGCACGCTTTTTCCCCTGTCCCAGATAGGCGCGGATCACTTCGGGGTTGCTCTGGATCTCGGCCGGCGCGCCCTAGGCGATGATGCGTCCGTAATTGAGCACGACGATCCGGTCGCACACTTTCATCACCATCGGCATGTCGTGCTCGACCAGCAGGATCGTCACGCCGGACTCCCGTATCTTCTCGACCAGCTTGACGAAGCGCGCGGTCTCCGACGGGTTCATACCGGAGACCGGTTCGTCCAGCAGCAGCATCGAGGGCTTGGCCGCCAGCGCCAGCGCGACGCCGATCAGCCGCTGCTCGCCGTATGGCAGGGTGCCCGCGGGCTCGTGCGCGCGCTGCTCGAGCCCGACGAACCGCAGGATCTCGTTGGCCTCGTCCTTCAGCTCGCGCTCCGACGACTTTTCACGCGGTGTCCCCAAAAGGGTATCCCACAGGCTCGAGCGGCCGCGCCCGTGCAGGCCCGTGAGCACGTTCTGGAAGACGTTTCGTTCCTGGAACACGCTAGTGCGCTGGAAGGTGCGCACCAGCCCGAGCTTGGCGATCTCGTGCGGCTTCAAGCCGTTGAGCGGGTTCGAGCGATAGCGCACTTCGCCGCTGGTCGGCTTGAGAAAGCCGGTGACCACGTTGAACGCGGTAGTCTTGCCCGCCCCGTTCGGCCCGATCAGCCCGACGATCTCGCCGCTGCGCACCGCGAAGGTCATATCCGAAATGGCGACCAACCCGCCGAAATGCACGGCGACCTGGTCGATCGAAAGCACGGTTTCCGGCTGCGCGCTCATTGCTGCGGAGCCTCCGGCGCAACCGCAACCGCCTCGCCCTTCGGCGCGCGCCTGCGGCTCGACATATAGCTCTCGATCGCCGGCACGATGCCGCGCGGCAGGAAATACACCACCAGCACCATCAGCACGCCATAGGCGATCCACTGCACCTCGGGCCGGATCTCCATGCCGCGCAGCACTTCCGGCACGATGCCGAAGATGACGCCGCCGACGATGGGGCCGGCGAGCGTGCCCTTGCCGCCGGTGACCACCATGATCACCATGGTCACCGTATAGATGAACAGGAAGATGTCGGGATCGACGATGCGGATGTAATGGGTGTAGAGCGCGCCCGCCATGCCGGCCATGGCCGCCGACACCACCGTCGCGACCACCAGATAGCGCGTCACGTCGATGCCGACCGACATCGCCAGCGACTCGTTCTCGCGCAGCGCGATCATGGCCCGCCCCGCGCGCGAATTCACCAGCCGCGCGATGATGACGTAGCAGACGACCAGCATCGTCAACACCAGAAGATAGAAGGCGGGCTTGCGCAGGAACGACAGCTCGAAACCATCGAAGCCGAGCGTCAGCGCCGGGATATTGTTGAGCGCCATCGGGCCTTGCGTCAGCTCGACCCAGTTGAGCGCGACCAGCCGCACGACCTCGGCGAAGCTGATCGAGACGATCACGAAATAGGCGCCGCGCACGCGGAACGAGAGCTTGCCGATGGCATAGCCGGTCAGGCCCGCGACGGCGGTGGCGCACAGCATGGCGAACCAGACCGGCTTCGGCGCCATGCCGACGGTGACGTCGGGCAGGATGTGCACCTCGAATCCGAGCGAAACGAGCGCGCTCGTATAGGCGCCGATGCCGAAGAACGCGACATGCCCGAGCGAGAGCTGGCCGGTATAGCCGAGCAGCAGATTGAGGCTCATGGCCGCGACGATGAAGATGCCGGTCACGATCAGCACATGCAGGTAATAGAAGTCGGTCAGCCACAGCGGGACCGACGCCAGCAGCGCCACCAGGATCGAGACAAGAAGACGGCTCACCCGATCCGTTCCTTCTGCGCGAAAAGACCGGTGGGGCGCACCAGCAGGATGAGGATGATGAGCAGGAAGCCCATGGCGTCGCGATAGCCCGAGGAGATGTAGCCGGCCCCGATCTCCTCGACGAAAGCGAGGATGAAGCCGCCCAGCGTCGCGCCGGTGACGCTGCCGAGGCCGCCGAGGATGACGATGGCGAAAGCCTTGGACGCCGCCAGATCGCCCATCGTCGGCGCCACCACGAACACCGGCCCGAGCAGCGCGCCCGCCGCCGCCGCAAGGCTCGAGCCGAGCGCGAAGGTGGCGGTGTGGATGCGGTCGATGCGGATGCCCATCAGCGCCGCCGTATCGCGGTCCTGGAAGGTCGCGCGCATCGCCTTGCCGAGCCGCGTGCGGTTCACGAGATGATAGGTGCCGGCGATCAATAGCAGCGCGGCGGCGAACACGAAGACCCGGTTCCACGACACCGACAGCGGGCCCATTACCAGCGGGTCGGCCGGGAACGGATTGGCGATCGACAGCGCGACGCCCGACCACACCAGTTGTTCGGTGTTCTGCATCACGATCCAGGCGCCGATCATCACCAGCATGGTGGTGTCGATATCGGCGCCGCGCAGCCGGCTGAGCAGGACGATCTCGAGGACGGCACCGAGGGCGGCGCCGAGGATCATGGCCAGCACCAGCGCAACGAAGAAATTGACGCCCAGGAGCATCGCCAGCGCATACATGCAATAGGCGCCGAAGGCGTAGAGCTCGCCATGCGTGAAGTTGACGACCCGCATGATGCCGAAGATCAAAGTAAGCCCGATCCCCAGCAGCGCGTAGGTGCCGCCGAGGATCGTCGCATTCAAGAGGTGCTGTACCAGCTCGCCCAAGACTTCGAGCTCCCGCGCAGGCCGTTTCAATGCGAAGGCACGAGCGCCTGTCCGGCTGCTCGTGCCCCTGTGCAGGTTTGGATCAGAACGAGGTCTTCACCACCTTGCCGTCCTTGATCTCCACCAGATAGACGGTCGGGACGTTCTGGCCGCTTTCCTTGCCGGCCGGACCCTGCTTCATGAAGGAGATGTCGCCGTAGACGCCCTTCACGTGGACGCCCCACAGGGCCTTGCGGATGGCCTCGGGGTCGGCCTTGCCGGCCGCCTTGATGCCCGCCACGGCAACATAGATGCCGTCATAGCCGCGATAGCCCTCGGTCAGGCCGCCGACATTATGGCCGCGCTTCTTCCACTCGGCCATGTAGCGCTTGGAGACGTCCGGGTTCTTGGTCACTTCCGGGAACCAGGGCGGGAAGAAGGTGGTGTGGTACGAGCCGTTGGCCGCCGCGCCCGCCTGCTCGATCAACTGATCGGGCGAGTTCGAGCCGCCGCAGGAGACGATGCGGACCTTGAGCTGCTGCTCCTTGGCCTGCTTCAGGATCAGCGTGAGCTGCTCGACTGCCGTGGTCACGAACAGGGTGTCGCCGCCCGCAGCCTTGATCTTGGCGAGCTGCGCGGAGAAGTCGGTCGCCTTCGGATCCATGGTCTCCATGACGCCGATCTTGACGCCATTGGCCTTCAGCATCTTGGCATATTCGGCGCCCGAGCCGATGCCGAAGTCGTTGTTGGTGTAAAGGAAGTCGGCCTTCTTGATGCCCATCTTGGCGACCAGCGGCTGGAACGCCTTGGCTTCCATCTCGGAAGTCGGGCTGATGCGGAAGATGTAGGGATTGCCCGAGGTGGTGATCTTGCCCGAGGAGGAGGTCTCGACCACCATCGGCACGCGGTATTCCTGGAGCTTGGGCATGACGGCGAGCGTCAGCGTCGAGCTCCAGGCGCCCATGAGCACCGGCACCTTGTCCTTTTCGATGAGCTTCTCGACCGTGCTCACCGCTTCGGTCGGGTTGGACTTGTTGTCCTCGATGATCAACTGAATCTTCTTGCCCAGCACGCCGCCCGCTTTATTGATCTCGTCCTCGGCGATCTTGGCGCCTTGCGCAACGTAGTTTCCCGACGCCGCGAAAGCGCCGGTCAAAGGTTGCGTGACGCCGATCTTGATCGTCTCCTGGGCGACCGCGCCCGTTGCGAGACTGCCCGCCAAAATAGCGGCCGTCGCTATCGGTCCGATAAGCTTTCGCATGTCCACTCCTCCGATCCGCGTCGACCGTGGTCGACGACGTGTTTTGCTCGAGTTTAGGGCCACGCACGCCAGGCCGGGCGCGTGGGTCGCAGAAACTGTCGTTTCAAATGAGTCGAGAGCGCGGGGGTGGAGAGCGAGGCTGTTCCGGCAACGAGCCATCGGCTCTTGCGCCGGTGCGTCCGGCAGTCGGCATTCGATCGCAGGCAGGCGTCCCGCACGTACCGCTCCCCCAAGGAGGTCATCCTATTTTTAGAATGTTAGTAAAGGTCAAAATTTCAGGCAAGCGCAAAGTTTGACCAAGCCTGTCCAAACGGGCGGCATCCGGAGGCGCCCTTGCGCTCGCCGTCGTTCAGCATTCGGGGACATTGACAGCCAGGCCGCCGCGCGCGGTTTCTTTGTATTTCGACTGCATGTCTGCGCCGGTTTGACGCATCGTCTCGATCACCTGGTCGAGGGTGACCCGGTGCGATCCGTCGCCGCGCAAAGCCAGCGATGCCGCGTTGATTGCCTTCACCGCGCCGAAGGCGTTGCGTTCGATGCAGGGGATTTGCACCAGCCCGCCGATCGGATCGCAGGTCATGCCGAGATGATGCTCGATGCCGATCTCGGCGGCGTTCTCGATCTGGTTGTTGCTGCCGCCGAGCGCGGCGGTCAGCCCGGCCGCGGCCATCGAACAGGCCACCCCGACTTCGCCCTGGCAGCCCACTTCGGCGCCGGAGATCGATGCATTCATCTTGCACAGCGACCCGATCGCCGTCGCCGTCAGGAAAAAGCGGGTGATGCCCTCCTGCGAGGCGCCGGGGCAATGATCGCGATAATATTTGAGCACGGCCGGAATGACGCCGGCGGCGCCGTTTGTCGGGGCGGTCACCACGCGGCCGCCGGCCGCGTTCTCCTCGTTCACCGCGATCGCGTAGATATTGACGAATTCCATTGCCTCGTGCGGCGCCTGCGCATTGCTCCGCCGCGGACTGTTCAGCCGCTCAAACAGCGCGCTCGCGCGCCGCTGGACCTTGAGTTTGCCCGGCAGTTGACCCTTGGCGCAGACGCCACGCTCGATGCAGCCGACCATGACCTCGGCGATGCGATCGATACCGGCCAGCACCTCCTGCCGCGGACGCAAGGCCATTTCGTTGGCGAGCACGAGATCGCCGATGCCGAGCGAATGAGCCTCGCACAGCGACAGCAGTTCCGCCGCCGTGCGGTAATTGTACGGGACCGGCGCCTGCGCCGCCTGCTCGTCCGCAATCTCGCCCTCGCGGACGATAAAACCGCCGCCGATCGAGTACCAGGTCTCTTCACGGAGGATGCCGCCATCGGCGTCGAATGCGGCGAGCGTCAGCGCATTCGAATGGCCCGGCTGCACGCGCTCCAGGTCGAAGACGATGTCATCGTCGACGCTGAACGGGATGCTCCGCGCCTCGGTCAGCGGCAGGCGGCGGCCGGCCTTGATCTCGGCGACGCGCCGCTCGGCCACATCCGGATCGACCGTCTCCGGCCGGTCCCCGGCAAGGCCGAGCATGATCGCTTTGTCAGTGCCGTGCCCTGCGCCGGTCCAGGCCAGCGAACCGAACAGCGTGACGCGGATGCGCGCGATCCAGGCAGGATCGCACTTTTCCAGGAGCGTCCGGCGAAAACAGCCCGCTGCCTTCATGGGGCCTGTCGTGTGCGAGGACGACGGCCCGATGCCGACCTTGAAGAGCTCGAACAGGCTGATCATCGCCGTCGCGTCCCGGCTGCCTCCGGCAGGCTAACCGTTCTTCAAGCGCGGGATGATCTCGCGCGCGATGATCTCGATCTGATCCATTTGGTAGCGATAGGGCACGAAGATGATCTTCTGAACCCCGACGGCGTGGTGCTCCTTGAGCTGCGCGACGCATTCGTCGACCGAGCCCATGACGGCGCTGTCGCGCGTGCAGTCGCTCTGCGCCGGGAAGTCCCACTCCTTGTTGAGCCAGTCCAGCATATCGGCCTTGACCGCGTCCTTGGACGGCCCGATCATGATCGGAAGCTGTGACGCGTTGAGCAGCGTGTCGGGATCCTTGCCGGCTTCCTTGGCGAAATTGCGGATCTTGGTCCACGACTTGGTGAAGCCTTCCGGCGTGTAGAAATAAGTCAACCAGCCGTCGCCCGCGGTGGCGGCGCGCTTGAGCACGCGGTCGACATAGCCGCCGATCAGGATCGGAATGTGCTCCTGCGCCGGCTTCGGATACATCACCGCCTTCGAGGGACTGTAACGGGCATACTGACCGGTGACCGACAGCTCGGTCCACAGCCGGCGCAGCAGATCAAGATTCTCGTCCATGATCTTGCCGCGCTGCTCGAACGGAATGCCCATCGCGTCGAATTCGCGCTTGTACCAGCCCGACGCCATGCCCATCACCATGCGGCCGCGCGAGAGCTGGTCCATGCTGGAAAGCTGCTTGGCGAGCGCGACCGCGTTGCGCAGCGGCAGCACCAGGATGCCGGTGCCGAGCTTGATGCGCGTGGTGCGCGCGGCGATGCCGGTAAGCACCGTCAGCGAGTCGATGATCGGGAAATTAGGCTCGACGCCGAGCAGCATGTGGTCCCACACCCAGACCGAGTCGAAGCCGAGCTCCTCCATGCGAACGCCGTATTCGACGAGCGCTTTCGCATCCGGCATTTCCGGATAGGCCGTGAAATTACGGGTGGCAATGCCGAAGGTACGGTCGAGGACAGTCATGTGTGTCTCCAATGAAATGACGTGCGGTCAGCCGATGTAGAGCCGCTCGGGATCGAGTATCCGCAGCGTGGTCAGTTCGTGTTCGGTCGGCGGTTCGGTCACGCCGGTGTCGTGGCTGAATTCGAGCTTGAAGCCGGTATTGTCCTGCACCTGCTCGCGCGTGACGCCCGGGTTGAGCGCCAGCGGCGTCAGCCGGCGCGTGGTCTCGTCGAAGCCGAACACCGCCAGCTCGGTGACCACGCGATACATCCCGCCGGCCGGCAGACCGGCATCGCGGCGCGTCTGCCCGCCCTTGAGCCAGCCCGGGCTGGTGATGAAGTCCACGTTCTCCACGAAGCGCCGCTTCTCGTGCTTCATGGCGACGATCATGTTGGTGAGGCTGGAAATATCGTTGCCGCCGCCAGTGCCCGGCAGCCGTGTCTTGGGCTTCGCCGGATCGCCGATGAACGAG
>JAKAHJ010000082.1 GCA_021815055.1 Pseudomonadota bacterium
CACGTTGAACAATTTGTCGCGCGGGCCGGCGATGAACAATTGCACCTGGCTGTGCTGATCGACCGGACCGAGCGCCGCCAGCGGCGTCGTCCCCTTGCCGTCCTTGCCGAGGCTCTCGGCCCAGAGTTGCGCATACCAGCGCGTGAAGCGCTCGAGCCGGTCGGTATAGGCCATCAGCACGCTGATGCTCTTGCCCTTGCTCTCGGCAAGCGCGACCGCAAGCGCGGCCCCCAGCGCGGCCGGCACTTCGGTGGGCGGCTTGCTTGCCAGCACCGGCGCGAGCGCCGCCGCCGCACCTCTCCGGATGGCCGCGATGTCGAGACCGAGCGCCGCCGCCGGCACCAGACCGACATTGGTCAGCGCGGAATAACGCCCGCCTACGCCCGGGTCGTGGTCGAGCATCGCAACCTGGTGCCGCGTCAGCAGGTCGCGCAACCCGTTGCGCTTGCCGACCTTCCCCGGCTCGCTGATGCCGAGGAAATGCTTGGCCGGATCGAGCCCCGCGTTCTTGACCGCGGAAAACGCGGCGATGGTCTGCATCAGCGTCTCGGCGGTGCCGCCGGACTTCGAGATGGCGACGAAGCGCGTCGTGGCGAACGGCAGCCGCGCAAGCATGCTCTCGAACGAGAGCGCATCGAGATTGTCGATGAAATGCAGGCGCGGCGGCGGCCGCAGGCTGCCGACGCCGGGCACCGCGTAACCGGCAAGCTGCGCCAGCGTCTGCCCGCCGAGCGATGAGCCGCCGGTGCCGAGGATGACGATGTCGCTCGCGCCGTCCGTCAGCCTTCCCGCAGCCGCGCCGATGCCGGCAAGATCGTCCTCGCGCTCGGGCAGCCGCAGCAGCGGCAGGGCGCCGTCGGCATGGCGCGCGCGCAGCCATTCCAACGCCCCTTGCGTGCGCGCGAGCGCGGCGGCGAGCGCCGTGTCGGAGACACCATGCAGGCCGATGTTTTTTTCGAGCGCAGTATCGATGGATTGGTTGAGCGGCATGGAGGGTCGTTTGTTGCTGTCATGCCCGCGCTTGTCGCGGGCATCCCGATGGGGAACGCAATGTCTGTGCCTACCTAAGCGAGATGGCCGGGACAAGCCCGGCCATGACACCCGATAGTCAGGGGCCCTAACGCCCGCTCTACTGCGAGGTTCCGCTCGACGCCAGCCCCTTCGGCCGCCCGGCGACCGTCACCAGCATGCCGCCGCCGTAGAGGCGCTTCGCCACCCGCTTGGCGTCGGCGACCGTCACGCCGTCGATCATGGCGGCGCGGCGCTGGATATAATCGATGCCGAGTTGGTCGAGCTGGATCTGGGTGAGCTGGGCGGCGATTTTGCCCGAAGAATCGAGCGACAGAGCGTAGGAGCCCTTCAGATAGGACTTGGCCTCGGCCATTTCCTCGGCCGTCGGCCCGTCCTCGGCCATGCGCTTGGTCTCCTTTTCGATGATCGCCAGCGCATCGGCGGTGCGGTCGGCGCGCGTAGCGGTCCCGCCGACCACAACGGCCGCACGCCTGAACCAGACCAGACTGTCGGAGACGCCGTAGGCCAGCCCGCGCTTCTCGCGCACCTCGCGGTAGAGCCGCGAAGAGAAGCTGCCGCCGCCCAGAATGTGATTGACGATATAGGCCGCCATGAAATCTGGGTCGTTGCGCTCGATGCCGTTGCCGCCGAAAGCGACCACCGCCTGTGGCACGTCGACATTGATGACGATGCGGCGTCCGATGCCGCGCGCATTCACCTGGGCGATCGGTTTCAAATCGTTCTTCGCCGGCAGCGAGCCGAAGGCGCGGTCGATCAAGTCGCCCGCCGTCTTGGCGTCGACATCGCCGACGATCGAGATGGTGAGCTCGTTGCGGGCGAAGACGCGGCGCACATAGTCGCGCAGATCGCCGGCGGTAATGCGCGGCACCGTCTCCAGCGTGCCCTTGGTCTCGCGGCCATAAGGGTGATCGGGAAACGCGGTCGCCCACCAACGCCGGTAGGCGAGATCGTTGGGATTGGTGGTCTCGCGCCGCAGCGCGGCGAGTTCCTGCCCGCGCACGCGCTCGACCGCGTCGGCGTCGAAGCGCGGCTTTGTCAACGCTAGGTGCAACAGGTCGAAGGCTTCATTGCGGTGCTCGTTGAGCGTGCGCAGCGTACCGCGGAAATAGTCGCGCCCGACGCTGAAACCGAGCTCGATGGCGTGATTTTCCAGCCGCTCGTGATAGGCCTTGCTGTCGAGATCGCCGGCGCCCTCGTCGAGCGTGTCGGCGACGAGATTGGCGGTGCCGCTCTTGTCGGCCTCGTCCTGGCCCGAACCGCCATGGAAGGCGTAGTTGAGCGCGACCAGCGGGGTCGCCTGTTCACGGACGAGCCAAGCCTCGATCCCCGACGGACTGACGATCTTTTCGATCTTCATGGCCGAGGCGGCAGGCGCGAGGGCAAAGAAGGCGAGCGCGGCGAGCGCGAAGAAGGCGATGAACCTGCTCATGAGCGCTTCTCCGCCTGCGGGCTCTTGTCCTTGATGAGGAAACCGGTGACCGAGCGGCGCTTGTCGAGCCATTCGCGCGCGGCGTCCTGCACCTCCGCGGCGCTCACCTTGCGGATGCGGTCCGGCCAGCGCTCGACGTCCTTCACGGTGGAGCCGGTCGTCAGCGCCGAACCGTACCAGCGCGCCATGGTGGCCTGGTTGTCCTGGGCGTACACGGCATCGGCGATCAGCTTGGTCTTTGCGCGATCGAGCTCCTCGGGTGTGATGCCCTTGGCGACCACCTCGGCGATCACCGCATCGGTGGCCTGTTCGAGATCGGGCAGCGTGACGCCCGGGCGCGGCGAGCCGTAGACGCCGAATTTCGACATGTCGAAGGCCGTGGAGTCGTACCAGGCGCCGGCCGAAACGGCGACGTTCTTGTCCACCACCAGCGCGCGGTAGAGCCGGCTGTTGGAGCCGGAGCCAAGGATATGCGCCAGCACTTCCAGCGCCTCGGACTGGCCGGATTTGGCGGTGTGGAATGAGGGCACCAGATAGGCGCGCTGCATCACCGGCATCTCGACGCGCGGATCGGCGAGCGTGAGCGAGCGCACGGCGACCGGCTTCGGCTCCTGCGGACGCGCGCGTGGCGGAATGCCGTTGCGGCGCGCGACCTTGCCGTAGGTTTCATCCGCGAGTTTGCGGGCTTCCGCCGGTTGAACGTCCCCGGCAATCACCACCACGGCATTGTTGGGACCGTAGAAGCGCCGGTAGAAGCCGATGGCATCGTCGCGGGTGAGGCCTTCCATCTCGTGGCGCCAGCCGATCACCGGCCTGCCATAGGGATGGTTGAGGAACAGCGCGGCGTCGATCTGTTCCCCGAGCCGGGCGCGCGGATTGTTGCCGACGCGCTGGTTCTGTTCCTCGAGGATGACCTCGCGTTCGGGCAGCACGACGGCGTCGGTGAGCTGAAGGCCGGTCATGCGGTCGGCCTCGAATTCCATGACCTTCTTGAGGTCTTCGCTCGGCACGCGCTGGAAATAAGCGGTGTAGTCGGTCGAAGTGAAGGCGTTCTCGCGGCCGCCGATGCGCGCCACCACTTGCGAGAAGAGCCCGGCCGGATTCTTCGCGGTGCCTTTGAACATCAAATGCTCGAGGAAATGCGCGAGCCCCGATTTGCCCGGTGTCTCGTCGGCGGAGCCGACCTTGTACCAGATCATGTGCGTGACAACGGGCGCGCGGTGATCGGGAATGACCACGAGCTCGAGCCCGTTATCGAGGGTGTAGTCGGCGACTTTGGCCCCGTTGCTATTGGCGGCAAACGCCGGCTGGGCGGCCGCGGCTGCCAGCAGCAGCGCGGCAACGGCGAAAGCCCTCGTTTTCACAGGCACGTTGAGAAAGCCCTTGCGGTTGATGCGCGCCCCACGCGCAGTTCGGATCGGCGGCATTTGGATGCCCGTCACCGGGCGCGCGATAAGCGCCGCCGGCATCAATTTTTATCCGGCTGCATCTCGCCGCGCGTTACATAGTCATCCGTCGCCTTGGCCGGCGCAGCTCTGCCTTTTCCATAAGGCTGATCCGGCGAGGGCGTCTGGTAGCCGGCCGGCGGATCGGTCAGCGCCGCGCGTCCGGGCTCGCCGGTGAAGCGGGTCGACTCACTATCATCCGAGTTGCCGAACATGTTGCTAAACAGACCGCCCTTATAGCCGAGCTGGGAGGGCGACAAGCGCTCGCCGTCGACACCGAGGCTTGCGCTTTCGCGCCGTCCGCTCGGCGGCGTGCGCGGGCTGCCACCCGGCGTCATCTGGTCGGGCCTGAGCACGCTTTCGTCGCGTAAAATCTGCTCGCCGGCGCCGACGCTCGCCCGCTGGCGCTCCATCTTCTTTTCCAGCTTGGCGCGTTGCACGTCCGGGTCTTTCGGCCAGGCCGGATTGTCGGCGACCGCCGCATTGCTGCGTTCCGGCGGCGGCAGATCGCGCGTCGGGGGAATGACCAGCGGCGCGCGTTCCTGGTAGTTGATGCCGGCACCGTCGCGCCGCAGGCCGATGCCCTCGAGAATATTGCGGATGATCTTGGTGTCCATCGGCGTGTCGTCGTCGTCGCCGGCCCGCGCGGCTGAGGGCGCCATCAGGACGGCGGCGGCGGCCATGACCAAGCCCGCGCCCAAGCCCACACCCTTGGCGGCGAATTTCGTTGTCGAGTATGTCGGGCGCATAGATCCCTGCCTCGAAAGCGCTGAATCTTCAAGGACTCAGCAGATTTACGCAAAACTATTGCGGCGGATCAGGGCGCTTTTGCGGCGCGCTCCCCTCTCAAGGATACATACAGCAGGCCGACGACCCCGGCAACGATGGCCACATCGGAGAGGTTAAAGACGTACCAATTGAACTGCCAGCCGGCCCCTGAGAGGTGGAAAAACACGAAATCGACAACCCAGCCATAGGCCACCCGGTCGATGGCATTGCCGATGGCGCCGCCGATGATGAGGCCGAGCGAAAGCGCGGTCAGCCGGTCGCGCGCGCGCGCGAGCCACACCCACAGCAAGACGACCGCGAGGGATTTCAACCCCACCAGCACCCATTGGCCGAGCGCCCCTTGGGTCTGAAACAGGCCGTAGCTGATGCCGGTGTTGCGGGTGAGCACGAAGTCGATGAACGGCGTCACCCGCACCGCCCCGCGGGCGGCGAGATCGAAGACGAGCAGGAGATAGAGCTTGCTGGCCTGGTCGATGACGCAGGCGATCGCCGCGACGGCGAAGCCGAAGCGCGTGAGCGGACCGGAGAGGTAGGAGAGGCGCTGCACGTCTCGCGTCCTTTCTGCGTCATTCCGGGGCGCGGCCGAAGGCCGCGAGCCCGGAATCCATAATCCTCAGTGCTGCGGCGTATGGATTCCGGGTCCGCCGCTTCGCGGCGTCCCGGAATGACAGAAACGATCGTCCCATGTCACTCCGCCTTACTCCGCCGCCTTGCGCATGGTCTCCCATTCGCGCAGCGCCTGCGCATCGCGCGGTGAGACATCCGGATATTGCGGATCGGCGCCGACGGTGCCGAGGATCTTCCACGAGCGCGCGCATTTGCGGCCCTCGGCGAGATTGGGCACGACAGCGACGCCGGCGACATCCGGCAGGCGGAACGCGGACGCGGGCCCCTCGCTTTTCACGAGCGTTGCCGCCGAGGTGATGCAGACTTCGGGCAGGTCGATATCGGCCGCTGCCTCGAACAGTTCCTCGTTCGAAACATGCACGATCGGATGCGCCTCGAGCGAGGAGCCGATGCGCTTCTGCGCGCGCTCGATCTCGAGCGCGCCGGTGACCACGCGGCGCAGCTCGCGCACCTTGCGCCATTTATCGGCGAGTGCGTCGTTTCGCCATTCGGCCGGCACTTCGTGGAAGGTTTCCAGATGCACCGACTTCGCCTCCGTGCCGTAACGCGACAGCCAGGCTTCTTCCGCCGTGAAGCAGAGCATGGGCGCGAGCCAGGTGACCGTGCAGCGGAACAGATGGTCGAGCACGGTCAGACAGGCCTTGCGCTTGGCCGACGAATAGGGCTCGCAATAGAGCGTGTCCTTGCGGATGTCGAAATAGAAAGCCGACAGGTCCGCGGTCATGAAGGCGGACAGCGCGGCGAAGATGCGCTTGTAGTCGAAATCGACATAGGCCTTGCGCACCAGGAGGTCGAGCTCGGCCAGCCGGTGCAGCATCAGCCGCTCCAGTTCCGGCATCGCTTCCAGCTTGATGCGGTCCTCCTCGCGGAAATGCGCGAGATTGCCGAGCATCCAGCGGATGGTGTTGCGCAGCTTGCGATAGGTCTCGACCGTGGTCTTGAGGATTTCCGGGCCGATGCGCAGATCGTCGGCATAATCGGAGGCGCAGACCCACATGCGCAGGATATCGGCGCCCGACTGCCGGATGACGTCCTGCGGCGCGGTGACGTTGCCGAGCGACTTCGACATCTTGCGGCCGTTCTCGTCCAGCACGAAGCCGTGCGTGAGGACGACGTCGTAGGGCGCGCGCCCGCGCGTGCCGCAGCTTTCGAGCAGCGACGAGTGGAACCAGCCGCGGTGCTGGTCGGAGCCTTCCAGATACATCACGGTGTCGCGGCCGCCATCGGCCTTGCGTTTGATGCCGGCGAGCGAGGGGAAATGCTCGGGGTCCTCCAGCACGAAAGCGTGCGTGGAGCCGGAGTCGAACCAGACGTCGAGAATGTCGTCGACCTTCTTCCAGCCCTCGTTGTCGCGCCGCCCGAGGAAGCGCTCGCGCGCGCCCGGCTTGTACCAGGCGTCGGCGCCTTCCTTCTCGAAGGCCTCGACGATGCGGATGTTCACTTCCCTGTCGTCGAGCAGTTCGACCGAGCCATCCGGATTCTCCCTGATGAACACCGCGATCGGCACGCCCCAGGCGCGCTGGCGCGAGATCACCCAGTCCGGGCGGCCTTCGATCATGCCGGTGATGCGGTTCTGGCCCTGCGGTGGCACCCACTTGGTCGCCGAGATCGCGTTGAGCGCAATCTGGCGCAGCGTCTCTCCTCGGTCATTCCGGGGCGCGCCGGAGGCGCGAACCCGGAATCCAGAGACGTTCTCCGTGCTTCTGGATTCCGGGTTCCGGCCTTCGGCCGGCCCCGGAATGACGAAGAAAGGCTTATCCATGGCGATGAACCACTGTGGCGTGTTGCGGAAGATGATCGGCTTCTTCGAGCGCCAAGAATGCGGATACTGGTGCTTGAGCCGCCCGCGCGCGATCAGCATGCCCGCCTCGACCAAGGCCTTGATCACCGCCTCGTTGGCTTTGCCCTTCTCGCCCTTGTCAGTGATGACACGTTCACCGGTGAAGCCGGGCGCGGCCTCGGTGAAGGCGCCGTTCTCGTCGACGGTATAAGGAATGGTCGTGTTGATGCCGCGCTTTTCCAGATCGCGCGCATTGTCCATCCAGACGTCGAAGTCCTCGCGGCCGTGGCCCGGCGCGGTATGGACAAAGCCGGTGCCGGTGTCGTCGGTGACGTGCTCGCCGGGGAGAAGCGGGACGGCGAAGTCGTAGCCTTTGCCGGCGAGCGGATGCTTGAGCGTCATGGCGGCCAGCACATCGGCCGGCACATCGGCGACCTTTTCGTAAGCCGCGACGCGCGCCTGCTTGAATACCTCGCCGGCGAGATTTTCCGACAGAATGAACAGGTCGCCGAACTTCGCCCCGGGCGCGGCATCGGTGACTTTGTATAGCGCGTATTTGATCTTCGGCGAAAACGAGACCGCGCGGTTGCCCGGCAGCGTCCAGGGCGTGGTGGTCCAGATGATGACGGATGCGCCCGCCTCTTTTAATTCTCTGACTTCACGAAGAATTTCATTCCGTCGCTTGGCCCACTCAGCAGTCTCGGATTGCAGCTCCGCTTCATTGCTGGGCCGGCTGTAGCGAGTTGGACTCACATAACCGTCCAAAACCGGAAACTTCACCCACACCGTATCGCTGGTGTAATCTTCGTACTCGACCTCCGCTTCCGCCAGCGCGGTTTTCTCCACCACCGACCACATCACCGGCTTGGAGCCGCGATACAGCGTCCCGTTGGCCGCAAACTTCATCAGTTCGCGCGCGATCTGCGCCTCGGCGAAGAAGTCCATCGTGGTGTAAGGATGGGCCCAGTCGCCGGTAACGCCCAGCCGCTTGAACTCCTCGCGCTGCACGCCGATCCAGTGTTCGGCGAAGGTGCGGCATTCGCGGCGGAATTCCACCAGCGCATCGGCATTCGCAAAATCGGGCTTGGCCTTGCCCTTGGCGCGATAGTTCTCCTCCTCGATCTTCCATTCGATCGGCAGGCCGTGGCAGTCCCAGCCCGGTACGTAGTTGGAATCGTAGCCGAGCATCTGCTGGCTGCGCGTCACCACGTCCTTGAGGATCTTGTTGAGCGCGTGCCCGATATGGATGTTGCCGTTGGCGTAAGGGGGACCGTCATGCAGGACGAATTTGTCGCGCCCTTTCGCCTCGTCCCGGAGTTGCCGGTAGAGATCGGTCTCCTGCCAGCGCTTGAGGAGCTCCGGCTCCTTCTGCGGCAGGCCGGCCCGCATCGGGAAATCCGTCTGCGGCAGGAACAGGGTCTCGGAATAATCGCGTTCGGGCTTGGACATGGCGGTGCTGTTTAGCAGGCGTTCACAGGGGCGGAAAGCATGACGGTTCGCTGCCGTGCCGCCTCTCGGCGACCGGGTCGTGACCCGTCAGGCCAAGCGGCGGACGATTCGCTATCTGGGGATAATAATAATCATGCCGGCGACGGAGCCCGCCCGGCCGAGGGAATAACGGGATGACGCTATCGTCGTCATGAATACCTGCTCCTGAAGGCGCCATGCCCCTACCACGACGGCCCTTGGCAGACAATCCCGCCGGTGACCGGCCGGCGCCGAATCGCAATGAGCCGGGAAACGATTGCACCAATCGCGTAGCCGGCGTGTGTTTACGAAGAGCCGCCGGAATTCGCCCAAAGGTTAGGGAACCAAGTTCCCGCAAGTCCCGTTGTCTTGCAAAGCCGCATCCCCGAAACGATACGGAGCCCAACCATGGTCAGCAACGCGAGTGCCGCGCGGGAAGCCGCCGCCGACGTCCGCGACGATGCCAAACGCGCGTCGGAGAACATTCAGGCCGATATCGATGCCTTGCGCGAGGACATCACCAAACTGGCGAGGAGACTGAGCGATCTCGTGTCGAGCACGGGCGACTCCGCCCTGCGGCAGGCGAAGTCCGGCATCGACGACACCATCGCGCGCGCGCGCGACACCGGGGACGAACTGACCGACGCGCTCAATGACGCGGTCAAGACGAGGCCCCTCACGACGCTGGCGGTGGTCGCCGGTATAGGATTCGTGCTCGGCGCGGTCTGGCGCCGTTAGTCCATTTCGGGCCGCGGACCGATGATCAAAGGCTGGCTGCGCTATGCCGAATTGAACTTCAAGGCCAAGACCGGCTTCGGCGCCGCCCCGCTGTACTGGGCGGCGGCCGCGGCGGTCGCCCTGCTCGCGGCGCTGGTGTTTCTCAGCCTCACGGCGTTCATTTGGCTTACAGAACGCCACGGCACGCTGATCGCGGCCGCGATCATAACGGGCGCCTATCTGGCGATCGCGGCCGTGTCGGCCTTGGCGTCCGTTTTGATCCGGCATCGTAACGCGATCCGCGCGCAACGCATGCTGGCGGCGCAACCGCCCGGTCCGCGGCTCGATCCCAGCATCATTCCCATTGCCCTGGAAATCGGCCGAATACTCGGTTGGAAAAAATTTCTGCCGATCGCCGTCATCGGCCTTTTCGCCGCCGGCATCGCGCGTGAATGGACGAAATCGCCGCCCGATGCCGGCGAGGATTAATCGGTCCAGTCCCCCAGCTTCGGAAACGCCTTGCCCGCGCGCCTGAGCGCGTCGCGCGCCTGCGCCGCGTCGGCGGCCATATGCCGCATGAGCGCCTCGACGCTCTCGAATTTCTGCTCGTGCCGGATCCAGCCGATAAAGGCTACGTCGATGACCTGTCCGTAGAGATCGCCGTCGAAGTCGAACAGGAATGCTTCCAGGAGCGTCGCGCCGTCGTCGAACATCGGCCGGCGGCCGAAGCTGGCAACGCCGTCGTAGCGCACGCCGGCGATGTCGGCGCGCACGGCATAGATGCCGTGCTTGAGCGCGCAGGACGGATCGAGCCGGATGTTGGCGGTCGGAAAGCCCAAGTCGCGGCCGCGCTTGTCGCCGTGGATCACCGCGCCGGAGACGAACCAGGGTGCGCCGAGAAGCTCGGCCGCCTCCACCACCTTGCCCTCGGTGAGCGCCTGGCGCACCGCGCCGGACGAGACCGGCCTGCCCTCGTCTTCCAGCGGCGGCACGACGTCGACGGCGAAGCCCAGCCGCGCGCCTTGCTCGCGCAGGAAGGCGGGCGAACCGCCGCGGTTCTGCCCGAAGTGAAAATCGAATCCGATGGCGGCGCCGCCGATGTTCATGCCGCCGACGAGGATACGCTCGATGAAATCCTGCGCGGTGGTGGCCGCGAGCGTAGCGTCGAAATTCATCACGATCGCGCCGTCGAGCCCGGTGGCCGCGAGCAATCTCAGTCTATCGTGCAAGCTGTTGAGCTGGAACAACGTATCCTGCGGCCGCAGAAACAGCCGCGGATGGGGCGCGAAGGTCAGCGCCGCCGCCTTACGTCCGAGCTTGCGCGCGCGCGCGCGCGCCGCATCGATGACCTTGCGGTGGCCGCGATGAACGCCGTCGAAATTGCCGATCGCCACCACGGCGCCGCCCAGCGGCCCGATATCGAGTTCGCGCGCGCTGCCGCGCGCCACGTGAAAGTTCTTGGCCGGGTTTGCTGCTGCGTTCATCGGGCGGGAAACAATGTGCGGGCCGTGTTCAAGAGCGGGCTGTCGTTTTCGTCATGTTCAACACCCTAATAGGGTTAGCGCGCCGTTAACAAAGTTTCAAATTAACGGAGTATTCAAGGCCCGATGGTAGTTTCTTCCATCTGCGCGAAAAGGTGTGAAAAAGGCGTTCGGTCATGGCGGTCGATCTGTCGATGCCGGTTCTGGTCGTGGACGATTACAACACCATGATCCGCATCATCGGCAACCTGCTCAGGCAGCTCGGTTTTGCCGACATCGACGACGCCAGCGACGGCGCGGCCGCGCTCGCCAAGATGCGCCGGCGCAAATACGGCCTGGTGATCTCCGACTGGAACATGGAGCCGATGACCGGCTTCACGCTCTTGCAGGAAGTGCGCGCGGACCCCGATCTGTTCGCGACGCCCTTCATCATGGTGACGGCGGAATCCAAGACCGAGAACGTCATCGCCGCCAAGAAGGCCGGCGTGTCCAACTACATCGTCAAGCCGTTCAACGCGCAGACGCTGCGGCTCAAGATCGAAGCGGTGTTCCCCGACAGCCATGCGCCCGCGGCGTAGGTCGCTTCTCACCACACCAGTTGCCGCATCACCGCTTTCGGCGTTTCGCCGGCGGCATCGAAAGCGGTGCGCAGCGCCGCCATATCGGGGCGCTCGCGCCCGCCCAGTTCCTCGGCATGGATGCCCGCGGTCACGAACAGGAAATCGATGCCCGCGGTCTGTGCGCCCTTGAGATCGGTGCGCAGCGAATCGCCGATCGCCAGCACGCGGTCGCGCGCGATCGCCCTGCCCGCCACGGCCTCCGCTTTGGCCAAGGCCATGTCGTAGATCGGCCGGTACGGCTTGCCGGCATAGAACACCTCGCCGCCCATGGTCCGGTAGAGATCGGCGATAGCGCCCGCGCAATAGAGCAGCCGGTCGCCGCGCTCGACCACGATATCGGGATTGGCGCAGAGCATGAAAGCCTTGCGCGCGAGCATCAATTCGAGTCGCGCGCGGTAGTCGTCGGGCGTCTCGGTCTCGTCGTCGTCGAGGCCGGTGCAGACCACGTAGTCCGCGCGCTCCAGCGGGGCGAACGCGACCTCGAGCCCGGTGAAGATCGAGCGGTCGCGCTCCGGGCCCATATGGAACAGGCTCTTGCCGCGCCGCGCCTCGATTCCGCTGCGGGTGACGTCGCCGGAGGAGACGATGGCGTCATAGGTCTCGCGCGGCGCGTGCAGGCGTTCGATCTGGCGTGACACCTGCTCGCTCGG
>JAKAHJ010000083.1 GCA_021815055.1 Pseudomonadota bacterium
CCTCCATCACCGAACACTCTCTCCACGGCATCAACACCTCCCGCCAAATGGCGAAAAGTGTTACCCATGTGTCCGGTACGATCTGTCACCTATCTCTCAGGTCGGGCAAGGCTGTTAATTCAAACGGTTAGTTGGTTTTTGAAGGGCCGATTGGCGCGCCGCTTGCCTCGACTTTCCTTTTGCCCGAATGTCACGGCGGGTCACGACCTTACAACTTTGCGATCAGCAAGCAAAAAGGCAAGGCGGCCGCGATGTTGAAGATCGAAGTCGAACGCGAAGCCGATGGCCGCTGGATCGCAGAAGCGCCCGATCTGCCGGGCGTGCTGGCCTACGGCGCGACCGAGGCCGAGGCGTGTGTCCAGGCGACGGCGCTTGCATTTCGGGTGATTGCGGACCGCATCGAACATGGCGAGCCCGTGCCGGCCTAAGCCGCCACGCAGACCGGCCTTCGAACGGAGGATCTGGAATACGCGCGGTTGCGCGTCGGATCAATGATCCGAGCACCGGCAGCGCGACAGCGCCACCCGCGCCGCCCAGGCGTCGCGCGCGACGCCGACCACGGCGGCGATCTCGCGCGGCCGCCGCGTGAGCGCGCGCAGCACCGCAATGGCATCGGTCCGGCCGTCGTCGCGCATGCCGCGCATGGCCGAAGCCGGCACGCGCCGGTGCGCAGGGTCGGCGATCACGCGCAGCGCCGCGAAGGGCAGGCCGCGCCGTTCCGCCACCGCTGCCGCGATATGCGATTCCATGTCGACCGCGGCTGCGCCGGTGCGCCGGAAATGCTGAATTTTGCCGGCAGGATCGGCGACCGCATCGCGCAGGCTGAGAAGCGGCGCGTGAACCGCCGCGGGATGCAGATCGAGCAGCGCGCTCGACCATTTCGCATCGGTTGCGAGGGGACCGTCTTCGCCGATCACCATCGAGGCGATGAGCGGCGTGCCGGGACGCAAAGCCGGATCGAGTCCGCCGGCAATGCCGAAACTCAATATGCCGGCGCAATTCGGGCCGAGCGAAGCGTCGAGCGCCGCGGCCATCGTGGGTCCGCGGCCGCAGCAGATGCGGGCCGCCCCGGCGGCGCGCGCAATGCGGGCCTCGAACGCCAAGCCGACGGCGACGACAATGAAAGGGGACTCGACGCTCATCGGTCGCGTGCTGCCTTACGACCCCGGTCGGAGGTTGAAGATAACGACCCGCGATCGAACGAAGTTCCTGCGGTCGATGGAACATCCGGCCCGCGGATGCTTTGATGCAAGATGCTTTGATGCAAGATGCGCTCCGTTCGGGTTACCCGCAATGGCTGACACCGACAAGGTCCTGGTGACCGGCGCCGGCGGTTTCGTCGGCTCGGCGGTGGCGCGCGCCCTGGTACAGCGCGGCCATGCAGTGCGGGCAATCGTCCGATCCTCGAGCCCGACCAAACACCTCAATGGATTCGATCTGGAATTCGTGCGCGGCGATCTGCGCGACGCGGCTTCGGTGCGCCAAGCCATGAATGGCGTGCGCTATCTGTTCCATGTGGCAGCAGACTACCGTCTTTGGGCGCGCGATCCCGAAGAGATCGTGCAGAACAATGTGCTCGGCACGCGCTGCGTCATGGAGGAGGCGCGCCGTGCCGGCGTCGAGCGCATCGTCTACACGAGCAGCGTCGCCACGCTGAAGTGCGGCCAGAACGGCGACGCGGGTAACGAAGAGGGGCCGCTCGACCAAGCGCAGGCCATCGGCGCTTATAAGCACAGCAAGGTCGTGGCCGAGCGGCTGGTCGAGGCGATGGTGGCGGAAGGCCTGCCGGCCGTGATCGTCAATCCCTCGACGCCGATCGGGCCGAGCGACGTGAAGCCGACGCCGACCGGCCGCATGATCCTGCAAGCCGCGCTGGGGCGCATGCCGGCGTTTCTCGACACCGGCCTCAACATGGTGCATGTGGACGACGTCGCGGCCGGACATATCGCCGCTTTCGAGCGCGGGCGCATCGGCGAGCGCTACATTCTCGGCGGGCAGAATGCCTCGCTGGCGGAAATCCTCGCCACTGTCGCTAACGAGTGCGGCCGCCGCCCCCCGCGCATCAAGATCCCGCGTGCGGCTGCGGTCTCGATCGCGGTCGTCGCGGAAGCGATCGCGCGCCGCAACGGACGCGAGCCGCTGGTGACGCGCGACGGCGTGCGCATGGCGAAGAACCGCATGTTCTTCACCGCCGCCAAAGCCGAACGCGAACTCGGTTATCGCGCGCGACCTTATGCAGAGGCGGTGCGCGACGCGATCGAATGGTTTCGGCAGGCCGGCTATATGCGCCGATGAACGTGCCGATCTCGCGCGTGGTCGAATGCCGCACGTTTCCTCGGGCCCATCACGAAAATGTCAGATGGCGGCTGCGGTAAAATTCGGGTTGCCGCCGCGGCGCTGCGATGGAACAATCGGCGTGATATTTCGTATTGCTAGCTGATTGTCCGCCCTTTCTTGCCGCTTCCCGTTCCGGAGCCGATTGCATGCTCGATATCCCCGTCTCTCCTGCCGTGCGCGAGCCTGTCGACGCGCGGCCGCGCGCGCCGTCACTGGGCGAACACCGCGCTGTCTGGCAGGCGGCATTCGCACGCGTGCGCGCGGAGACTGAAGCGCGCGCGGCGCCTCTCGCGGCGGAAGACCAGATCGTGCAGTCGATGCCCGACGCCAGCCCGACCAAGTGGCATCGCGCGCATGTCACCTGGTTTTTCGAGCAGTTTCTGCTGGCGCCGCATGCGAAGGGCTACGAAATTTTCGACGCGCGTTTTCCGTTTCTGTTCAATTCATATTACGTCGCGGCCGGCCCGCGTCACGCGCGTCCGCAGCGCGGGCTGATCACGCGGCCGAACGGCGCGGATGTCGCCGCCTATCGCGCCCATGTCGACCGCGCCGTGGCGCGCCTGATCGAGACCGTGCCGGCCGTCGATGCGCCGCGCGTGTTCGAGATTCTGGAGATCGGCCTTCATCATGAACAGCAGCACCAGGAATTGCTGCTCACCGACATCCTGCACGCCTTCGCGCAGAACCCGACCGATCCGGTCTACGATCCCGACTGGCGGGTGCCGCCGGCCGCGCAGCAGCCGCACGGATTTGTCGATATGCCGGCCGGCATTCATGCGATCGGCCACGAGGGTGAGGGCTTCTGCTTCGACAACGAGACGCCGCGGCACGACGAACTGATCGGCCGGTTGCGCATCGCGCGCCATCTCGTCAGCAATGCCGAATGGCTCGAATTCATCGCTGCCGGCGGTTACGCGACGCCCTCGCTCTGGCTCTCCGACGGGTGGGCAGCGGTGCAGGCAGAAGGCTGGCAGGCGCCCGGCTATTGGCGGAAAGCCGGCGGCGACTGGCAGGTCATGACGCTCGCCGGATTAAGGCCGGTCGATCCCGCCGCGCCGGTGATGCATGTGAGCTATTACGAAGCCGACGCCTTCGCGCGCTTCGCCGGCAAGCATTTGCCGAGCGAAGCCGAGTGGGAAGTCGCGGCGCGGGCGGGGCTTCTCGCCGATGCTTTCGGTATCGTGTGGCAATGGACGCGCAGCGCCTATCTGCCTTACCCGGGCTATCGCGCCATCGAAGGCGCGCTCGGCGAATACAACGGCAAGTTCATGGTCAACCAGATGGTGCTGCGCGGCTCTTCCCTGGCGACGCCCGACGGTCATGCGCGCATGAGCTACCGCAATTTTTTCTATCCCGCGGCGCGTTGGCAGTTCAGCGGATTGCGCCTCGTCGAATTCATTTGAACCAAGCCGGGAGCTTCTCATGGTCGCCTATGCGCGTTCGCTTCGTCCGCAGCCCACGGGCGCGGAGGAAACAAGTTTCGCGGCCGACGTCCGCGCCGGTCTGCGCGCGCCGCAGAAGCGTATCCCGGCAAAGTATTTCTACGACGAAACCGGCTCGCTGCTGTTCGAGCGTATCACCGAACTGCCCGAGTATTACCCGACCCGTTGCGAGATGGGCATCCTGCGCGATCATGCGGCCGAGATCGCGGGTCTGATCGCGCCCGGCGCGGCGCTCGTCGAATTCGGCAGCGGCTCCAACAAGAAAGCGCGGCTGTTGTTGAAAGCCGCGTCCGCTCCGGCCGCCTATGTGCCGGTGGATATTTCGGGCGAGATGCTGGCGCGGGAGGCGGCCGATCTGCATTCCGACTTTCCGCATCTGAAAGTGCGTCCGGTGGAGGCCGACTTCACGCAACCGTTTGCGTTGCCGCGCGAAGGAGAAGCGGCGCGCCACAAAGTGGGTTTTTTCCCCGGCTCCACCATCGGCAATTTCGAGCTGCCGGAGGCGGCGGCCTTCCTGCGGCACGCCGGGAAAATTCTCGGCAGCGAAGGCGTGCTCATTGTCGGCGTCGATCTGGTCAAGCCGGCCGAGATTCTCAACGCGGCCTATAACGATGCGGCCGGCGTGACCGCGCAATTCAACCTCAATCTGCTCACACGCATGAACCGCGAGCTTGGCGGCAGGTTCGACCGCGCCGCATTCGAGCATCACGCTTTCTTCAATCGCATGCGAAATCGCATCGAGATGCACCTTGTCAGCCGCAAGCCGCAGACGGTGAAGGCGGCGGGCGAGACATTCCGCTTCCGGGCGGGCGAGAGCATTCATACCGAGAACAGCTACAAATACAGCATCGAATCCTTTGGCGCGCTCGCCCGCGGCGTGGGCTGGCGCCCCGCCGGGGTCTGGACCGACGCCGACGGATATTTTTCCATTCAGGCTTTCAGGGCCGGTCATTGACCGGGCATAGGCTCTTCGCGTCCAGGTCACTTCCCGAAGGCACCCGCCTGCGCTAAGCCTTGCGCCGCCGGCAAGCGGCCGGGGGTGAAGCAGCAGGGCGGAAGCGCATGAAGATCGTCGGTTTCGAAGGTAACGGTGGTTTGCGGCTGGGCGTGGTCGAGGGCGATACGGTCGTCGATTTGCAGGCCGTGGACGCGAGCGTGCCCGCCGACCTGGGCGAATGGCTGCGCACGCATGACGGCGACCTCAAGCCGCTGGCCGCGCTCGCAAGCCGCGCGCCGGCCTCGGCGCGTCTCCCGCTCGCCGGTCTGAAATATGCGCTGCCGGTGGCGCATCCGGGCAAGATCATCTGCCTCGGGCTCAATTATCTCGACCACGTGAAGGAAGGCCCGCAGCGCGACAATGTCCCGAAATTTCCGTCGATCTTTTTCCGCATGCTGTCCACACTGGTGCCGCACCTCGCGCCGATCGAGCGGCCGCAGGCCTCGATCCAGTTCGACTACGAAGGCGAACTGGTGGCGATCGTGGGCAAGCCCGCCAAGCATCTCACCATGGACAATGCGGTCGACTGCATCGCCGGCTATTCGATCTGCAATGAAGGCTCGATCCGCGAATTCCAGCGCCACACCACGCAGTGGGGCATGGGCAAGAATTTCGACCGCACCGGCGGCTTCGGGCCCTGGATGGTCTCGGCCGACGAACTGCCGCGCGGCGCCAAGGGCCTGAAAATCCAGACCCGGCTCAACGGCAATGTCATGCAGAACGACAACACGGCGAACATGATGTTCCCGCTGGCCGAGACGCTGGTCTATCTGAGCAAGGGCATGACGCTGGAGCCGGGCGACGTCATCGTCACCGGCACGCCGTCGGGTGTCGGCCATGCGCGCAAGCCGGAGCCGGTGTGGATGAAAGCGGGCGATGTGGCGGAGGTCGAGGTCGAAGGCGTCGGCGTCTTGCGCAATCCGGTCGTCGACGAGAGGGCGTGAGCGAGACCCGCGCTCGAACCATGCGCGCATCGGGACGTTATCGGCGGAACATCGCAGAGGGTTGAAATGACGGACCAGTTCAAGGTGCTCGTGATCTGCGGCTCGCTGCGCAAGGGCTCGTACAACGCCTCGCTGGCGCGTGCGTTGCCGTCGTTGGCGCCACCGGAGCTCACCTTTACGGACGCGCCCTCTTTTGCCGGCTTCCCGCACTACAACTACGACATCCAGGCGGCGTCCGGCTTCCCGGCCGAGGTGAACGTGTGGGCGGATGCGATACGTGGCGCCGACGGCATCGTCATCGTGACGCCGGAATACAACTGGTCTACACCGGGGCCGCTCAAGAATGCGCTCGACTGGGTCTCGCGCATGAAGGATATCCCGTTCAAGGACAAGCCGGTCGCCCTGCAATCGGCCTCGACCGGCCAGGTCGGCGGCGCGCGCATGCAGTATCACCTGCGCATGACGCTGACCTCGATCGACGCCCTTATCATGGGGCGACCGGAAGTGTTCGTGAATTTCGCGCCCAAGAAGTTCGACGAAAAGACCGGTGAGTTGACCGATCAGCCGACCAAGGACATCGTCAAGCTGCAGCTCGCGAGTTTTGCGAAGTTCATCAAGCGGGTGACAATCTGAACGCAGTCGACCCGCCTCATCCTGAGGAGCGTCGCGTTAGCGACGCGTCTCGAAGGATGGGGCGGCCTCATGGTTCGAGACGGCGCTTCGCGCCTCCTCACCATGAGGCCAGATGTCGGGCTCACCCCGCCGCTTGCGCCCGCTTCGGGAACAGCCATGGCCGCATCTTGGGATGGCACGGCATGGTGCGCGGCGCGTAAGGCGCTTCCGCGCCCAGCTCTTCCGCCGCGTGCCAGGCCCAGCGCGGGTCCCACATTGCGCCGCGGCCGATCACGATGAAATCGGCCTTGCCCGACGCCACGATGTCCTCGGCCTGTTGATAGCCGGTGATGAGGCCGACCGACATGGTCGGCAGGCCGGTCTCTTTCCTCACCGCTTCGGCGAAAGGCGCGTTGTAGCCGGGCGCGAAGGGAATCTGCTGACGGCTGTCGAGCTGTCCGGAGGACACATCCATATAATCGCAGCCGAGCGCCTTGAGCTCGCGTGCAAACGCGACCGTATCCTCGATGGTGGTGCCGCCCGCGACCCAATCCACCGCCGAGACGCGGATGCCCATGGGCTTGTCGGCGGGCCAGGCCTTGCGCATGGCCTCGAACACTTCGAGCGGATAGCGCATGCGCTTTTGCAGCGAGCCGCCATATTCGTCGCCACGCCGGTTCGACAAAGGCGACAGGAATTCGTGGATCAGATAGCCGTGGCCGCCATGCATCTCGATCAGGTCGTAGCCGATGCGCTCGGCGCGCCCGACCGTCGCGACGTAATCGGCGAGCGTGTTCTTCAAATCGTCCTTGCTCATTTCGCGCGGCACGTGCCAGCCCTCGCCGTAGGGAATGGCCGACGGTGCCACCGTCTCCCAGGCGCCTTCCTCGGGCTTGAGCGGCTTCGCGCCCATCGCGGGCGGCGTGGTCGAGCCCTTGCGGCCGGCATGGCCGACCTGCAGGCCCTGCTTGGCGATGCCGTATTGCTTGCAGAAGTCGATGACGCGCTTGAGCGCCTTTTCCTGCTCGTCGGAATAAAGGCCGGCGCATTTATAGGTGATGCGCCCGACTTCGTTGACGTTCGTCATCTCGGTCATCACCAGCGCCGCCGCGCCGAGCGAGAACGAGCCGAGATGCATGACGTGCCAATCGTTGGCGCAGCCGTCGTTGGAATTGTACTGGCACATCGGCGAAACGACGACGCGATTCGGCAGGGTCATGCCGCGCAGGCTGATGGGAGAGAACAGAACGCTAGCCATGAGAAGTCCTTTCGGAGGGAGTCAGAAGGGTCCGCCGGTGTGCCAGGCATGCATGCCGATGACGAAACAGCACAAGGCCCAGAAGTGCCAAACAGACTCGCATGCCCGCCCGCGCACGCCAAGCCCCGCCACAACTCCGCTCATTCCCGCGCAACAGGGCGTGCGGAAGCGGTCCCACTGGCGGGCATCGCGGCAGAGCACCCAGATCTCGATCAGGTCGCGGATTTCAGCGCGGTCGGCCAAGCAATCCGGCATGAGTTCACCCGTCATGGCCGGCCTTGTGCCGGCCATCCACGTCTTTATGGTGCATCTAGCAAGACGTGGATGCCCGCAACAAGTGCGGGCATGACGAAGAAAATTGAAAGTCGAGTGGGAGAGGCGCATGAGCCGGCTTGCCGGAAAAACCGCGATTGTTACCGGCGGGGCCAAGGGCATCGGTCTCCATTATTCCAAGGCGCTGGCGGCCGCGGGCGCGCGCGTCATGATCGCCGACATCGTGGATGGCCAGGACCTTGCTGCCGAGATCGCCGCGGCCCATGGGGCCGACGCGGCGGCGAGCTTCACCTTCGATGTCAGCGACGAAGCGCAGGTGAAGGCGCTGGTGGCCGCGACGCTTACACGCTTCGGCCGCATCGACGTGCTGGTAAACAATGCCGCGCTCTACGCCAACCTGAGCCCGCGCAACTACGACCAATGGGACGTTGACGTGTGGGACCGTGTCATGGCGATCAATGTGCGCGGGCCCTATCTCATGGTCAGGCATGTTGCCCCGCATATGATCGCGCAGAAGAGCGGCAAGATCGTCAACATCGCCTCGGGCGCGGCCTACAAGGGCGTTCCGCGCATGCTGCCCTATGTGACCTCGAAGGGCGCCATGATCGCCTTCACCCGCTCGCTTTCGCGCGAACTGGGACCGCACGGGATCAACGTCAATACGCTGTCGCCCGGCTATATCCTGTCCGACACCGGGCTGGAGAACGCCACCCATGTCGAGGAGGAGCGCATCCCGGTGCGCAACAGCCGCGCCTTCAAGCGCGACGCCTATCCGGAGGACCTTACCGGCACGCTGGTGTTCTTGGCCGGTAGCGACAGTGACTTCATCACCGGCCAGTCGATCGTGGTGGACGGCGGCTCGGTCAATAACTAGCTGCCCGCCATGGGGTGCCGGGCGACTCGGGCATTTCCGGCCGCCCGGCAATCAAGTATAGTCGTTGCAAATCCAACTATCCGCCCCCTACGGAGGAACGTCATGTCGGTCGTCACGGCCCCCGCCGATCCCAAACACAATATACAAAACGCCCGGCAGGCCTATTACGACAAGA
Organism: Pseudomonadota bacterium; assembly: GCA_021815055.1. Classification (GTDB taxonomy): domain Bacteria; phylum Pseudomonadota; class Alphaproteobacteria; order Rhizobiales; family Xanthobacteraceae; genus Pseudolabrys. Next base: position 8,913 of record JAKAHJ010000083.1, read on the forward strand.
TTTCGCAATACGATCTCGCGCCGCTCTGGGAGGTGCTCAAGGGCCTGGTCACGCCCGAGCCCAAGACCCAGATGGTCCCGGCGCTATGGAAGTTCCCCGAGGTCGAGAAGCTGATGCTCGAGGCGGGCGAAGTGATCACCGCCGAGGAGGCCGAGCGCCGCGTGCTGGTGCTGGAGAACCCGGGCGATCGCGGCAAGTCGCGCATCACCAACACCCTGTTCGCCGGCATCCAGCTCATCATGCCGGGCGAGATCGCCGAGGCGCACCAGCACGTCGCCTCCGCCATCCGCTTCGTGCTCAAAGGCAAGGGTGCCTACACGGCGGTGGAAGGCGAAAAGGCGATGATGGAGCATGGCGACTTCATCATCACCGCCAACTGGGCGCCGCACGACCACGGCAATCCCGGCAAGGAGCCGGTGATGTGGCTCGATGTGCTCGACATGCCGACCATCAATCACTTCCAGACCTCGTTCGCGCATCACTTCGACGAGAAGATGCAGAACGTCGATCACGAGGACGGCGACTCGTTCGAGCGCTACGCCATGGGCGTGCTGCCGGACGGCATGCCGGCAACGACCAACCGCTCGCCGGTGATCAATTATCCTTATGCCAAGATGAAACCGATCCTGGAGCGGCTGAAGAAGACCGGCGACGTCGACAAGCGCCACGGCGCGCGCGTGCACTACGCCAATCCGATCAATGGCGGGCCGGTGCTGCCGACCATGGGCGCCAATCTTTCGCTCTTGCCGGCCGGCTTCAAAGGCGAGCCCTACCGCTCGACCGACGGCATGGTGTTCGCGGTGGCGGAAGGCAAGGGCACGACGGTTATTGACGGCAAGCCGTTCGAATGGGGCGTCAACGACGTGTTCGTGGTGCCGCCGTGGAAGCGCTACCAGCACGTGATCGGCCGCGAGGACGCCGTGCTGTTCTCGATCTCCGACAAGCCGGCGCAGCAGGCGCTCGGCATCTGGCGGGAAGGGAATTGACGGACCCGTGTCCCGGGGCGCAGCGCGGCGTGACATCACCCGCTGCGGACCTTGCGGGAGTGTTTGCTCCCATTCGCCTAAAGGCTGGACCGGACCGGCATCTCGGCGCCGGGAAAGGCATGCGTCGGATGGGTCTTAATCCGAGGCTACGCCGCTGAAGTGCTCTGGGGTCGGGTCGTGATCGAATTGATGTAGAAATCGAGCATTGCGGACAGCGATGCGGGATCGCGCCGCAAGCGGCTGCGCAAGGCCGCGCCTTCCCAGCAATTCACCAGCAGGTCCGCCATCTCCTGCACGTCGCACACGGCCGGGAGGTCGCCTATCTGCTGTGCCTCGCTCAGGCATTTTTCCATCCGCTCGGCAATGGAAGACAGGCACCAGTCGATCTTGCGCCGGAACACCTCGCTCACGCCGGACAGCTCCTGTCCGAGCCCGCCCATGAGGCAGCCGAGATAGCCCTCCTGCCGATATTTTTCTTGCGTCATTTCGAAAAAGCGGCGGATGCGCGCAAGAGGAGGCAACGTCTGATCGAGCAGGCACGCATCGAGCCCTGCGTGGACCTCGGTCATGTAGGCATCGACCACTTGAAGAGCGAAATCCTCCTTGTCCCCGAAGTGATGGTAGAACGAACCCTTGGGCGTATCGGTCGCGTCCAGCAATGCCTGGATGCCCAGACTATTATAGCCTTGCTGCAGCAGCATGCGCAGGCCCGCATCGATGAGGCGTTGTTTGGTTGAATGCATCAGATCAGTAGACCCAACATTTGCAGGAACGCGTGATCGCGGCGCCGGGACACGGTCCAGACGCCGCGAGCGAGCGCGAGCTCGGTTCCGATCAGGCGTAGCCGTTCACCTTGTCGATCATATGGTTGATCACACGGGTATGTTCGTGTTGCGGACTGAACATGATGATTTCCGCATCGGCGTCGACTTTCACGTTGTGTCCGGGCGGCCAATAGAACAGGTCGTTCGCGGCGACGGTTTCCTTGGTTCCGGAGGCGTCGGTGGTTGTGATCTGTCCTCGTAACACGAAGCCCCAATGCGGGCACTGGCAGGCATTGCCGTGCAAGCCTTGGAAGAGCTGAGTCGTGTCGGTGCCGGCGGCGAGTGTGAAGTACTCGCCGCTGATCTTTCCGTATCCCGTGATGTCTCCGAACTCGGTGCGCTGACGAATGATCGCGCCAGGAAGCTCCAGTTTCTTGTCCACCTCGTCCTTGGCAATGCGCATGACCGTTCCTCCATAATCTAGACATTAGACCAATCAGTCTAGACCATTCGGTCTAAATGTCAAAAGGGCAAAGTTGCCGCACGGGCGGACCGGTGACGGAAGCGGCTTCCTGGGTACCGGAGCGAAATCCATAAGCCGCTGATTTGTAAAAACAATTCCGGTTCGCTTACCCAAGCAGACGTGCCGTGGATGACAATAGCTACGGGTAAGCGAGGTGCCGCCTTGGACGAAGCAGTATTCCCGGCCGGCCTTGCCGGCGCGGGGCTGTTGGCTTCGTCATTGTCCTTCCCCGCGGAGCCTCAGGCGGACGACCTCCCCCTTTCAGGGGGAGGTGAAAAAAGAGCGGCGCGGCTCCGTATCCAGTTGATCGCCAGCACGGCTACCGCGCCGGCGAGGCCAAGCCAGTCGAGCAATTCGGCGCCCGGAAAGGCGCTCGGCGGAATGAGGATCGCAAGCGCCGCGGCGCCGAACGTGATGCGCATCGTTCGCGTCAGCGGTGCGAAACCGAACCCGACTACCGCCGCGGTCCCGACCACGATTCCGAGCATGTTGCGCGCGACATCCCACGCGATGGCGCTCCACGAGCCCTGCATCAGCAAGGTGGGCTCGGTGACGAACAGGAACGGAATGAAGAACGTGCCCCAGCCGACCACCACGGCGGTCCAGCCCGTGGTCCAGCCCGACACGCGCGCGATATTGGCGGCGGCATAGGCCGCGATCGCCACCGGCGGCGTGATCATGCTCAGCATGCCGAAATACATCACATACATGTGCGCAGCCATCGGCGTGACGCCGAGCTTGATCAACGACGGCGCGATCAGCGTCGCGGTGAGCACATAGACGCTCACGGTCGGCATGCCCATTCCGAGGATGATGCTGATGAGCGCGGTCAGGATAA
>JAKAHJ010000084.1 GCA_021815055.1 Pseudomonadota bacterium
TTCCAGCAGGTGCCTTCGCGGGCATGGAACAGGATCGGCCGCGCCACGTCCTCCTGGATCTTCTTGTCGATCTCCCAGACCAGCTTCTTGCGCTTCTGCAGGTCGGTCTCCTGCGACTGCCGATCGAACAGCTTTTGCAGGTCCTTGTTGCAGTAGTGGGTGTAGTTTCGCTGCGAGCCGCAGCCGTAGTTCTCGTAGAACGACTGGTCGGGATCGTCGATGCCGTTGCCGGTCAGGTTGAGCCCGACGGCATAGTCCCCGCGCGCGACTTTGGCGAACCACGCGCCCGATTCCACGGGCTCGAGTTCGCCATCGATATAGATGGTCTTGAGCTGGTCGATGAGCACCACCGCCGGATCGCGATAGGTCGCGAGGTTGCGCGTGGACACCTTGATCTTGAGCGGCTTATCCGGCCCGTAGCCCAGCTTCTTCATGATCGCCTGAGCGTCGGCGCGGTCCTTCTTCACGTCGCCATAGCCCGGGATGGTCTTGAGCATGTCTTTCGGCATGCCCCAGACGCCTTCCGGACCGGGCAGCAGCGAGCCGCCCTCGTCGCCGTGGCCCTGCAGGATGATGTCGATGAACGCCTTGCGGTCGAGCGACATCGCCATCGCCTTACGCAGGTCGGGATTGTCGAACGGCGGCTTGTCGCGGTTGACGATCAGGTTGGTGCTGACATTGATCGGCTCGAGATCGCAGACCGCTTTCGGGTCCTGCTTCTTGATGTCCTGGATGAGTTGATAGGTCAGATGGGTCGGAAAGATCATGTCGACCTTTCCCGCGACGAAAGCGAGCACCGCGGTCGCGCGGTTCTTGATGATGTCGAACTCGATGCCGTCGAGATAAGGCAGGCCCTTTTTCCAGTAGTCCGGATTGCGCGCCAGCTTGATGTACTGGTTCTGCTGCATCTCGACGAATTTGAACGGCCCGGTGCCGATCGGATGCGTGCGCATCTGCGCCGCCGGAACGTGGCAGGAGTAGATCGGCGTGTAGCCGGAGGCGAGCATAGCCACCAAGGAAGCCTGCGGGTGCTTGAGATGGAAGGTCACCTCGCTGTCGCCGTTGGTGGTGACGTCGGCGACGTTGGCGTACCAGCCCTTGCGCGGATCCTTGCGAAACTTATCCTTGCCCTTGCCGAGAAGCAGATCGAAAGTGCATTTCACGTCGGCGGCGGTGAACGGCTTGCCGTCGTGCCATTTTACGCCTTGGCGCAGCTTGAAAGTGAGCGCGGTCTTGTTCTTGTCCCAGGCCCAGCTCGTTGCCAGCTCCGGCCTGATGGTGTCCATGCTGTTCTGTTTGATGTGCTGATCGTAGATGATCAGGTTGTTGAACATGGCCATTGCCGCGATGTTGACCGAAAAGGTCGCCTCTTCGTGAATGGAGAGGCTGGGCGGCGTTTCGCGATGCTGGATTTTCAGAATGCCGCCGTGTTTCGGTTCGGCCGCCTGTGCGTTTGCAAATGCCGTAATAGTCACGATGGCCGATAGCAAAGCCGTCAGCTTGGCTGTCATTTCGAATCCTCCCCTTAACGTCGTTCCTCCCGGACGCCGCATCCGCTCGCGTGTTCCACGCGAGCCGCGCGCAGCTCTTTTTATTGCTTTGACGATCACGCTAGCCGTTGCCGTGTACCCGATCAACCTGGCAAATCGGCAAATGCGGGCAGGGACGCAAGAATTGCCGCAGCGCAAAAGATTTCTGGCGCAACGGCGGCTTGCCAAGACGCCGCCCGGGCCCCACCATGAGCCGCTCAACGCGGATGCGTGCAGGAATTGGCAGAGACAGCGATTGTGACCGGGGACAGCGATCATATCGTCGCCGAAACGGCGGCGCGTATTTTTGCCGACCTCGCCGATCCCCGAACGGTCAATCGTAGCGAGGATGCCGCTTGGAAGGGCCCGCTCTGGACAGCGCTCGCCGAGACCGGCCTGCCGCTGGCCTGGGTTCCGGAGGAACGCGGCGGCTCCGGCGCAACGATCGCGGACGGCTTTTCGGTTCTGGCGGCCGCGGGACGTTTCGCGCTTGTGGTGCCATTGGCCGAAACTCTGACGGCGGGCTGGTTGTTGGCGCAGGCGGGATTGGACGCGCCGCCGGGGCCGATGACGCTCGCGCCCGCCCGGCCGCACGACCGCATCGCCATCGGCGCGGACGGCCGGATCGACGGCCGCGCGACCGGCGTTCCCTTTGCATCCGATGCAGATCACCTTGCCGTTCTGGCCGAGGGCAGCCGTGGCGCCGAGATTGCGCTGGTGCGGCGGAACGACTGCCGCATCGAGGCGGGTCGCGATCTCGCAGGCGACGCGCGCGGTTGCGTCGTATTCGAGGGCGTCGCGCCCATGTTTCGCGCGCCGGCCCCGGACGGTCTCGACCGCAGCGGCCTGATGCTGATGGGTGCGGTCGTTCGCGCGGTGCAAACCGCCGGCGCGCTCGAGGCTGTCCTGGCGATGAGCGTCGCTTATGCCAATGAACGCGTGGCGTTCGAAAAGCCGATCGGGAAATTCCAGGCCGTCCAGCAGAATCTGGCGCGGCTCGCCGGTGAAGTCGCCGCCGCGGTCGCCGTTTCGGGCTCGGCCGCCGACACGCTCGCGCAAGGCGGCGTGACCGGCGACGCGGCATTCCTGGAAGCGGCTTCGGCCAAAATCCGTTGCGCCGAAGCCGCCGCCGAAGGTTCGGCCATCGCGCACCAGGTGTTTGGCGCCATCGGCTTCACCAAAGAGCATGCTTTGCACCGCTACACGCTGCGCATGCTGTCCTGGCGCGACGACTTCGGCGACGAGAATTATTGGGCGGCCGAACTCGGCCGCCGGATCGCCCGCCGCGGCGCCGATGAATTCTGGCCACTGGTGGCGTCGCGATGAGTGTCAGCCTTCGTTTCGATCCCATCCGTCTGCCGTCCGAGTGCGAAGCGCTACGCGCGGACGTGCGCGCCTTCCTGGCCGAAGAGATTGCAGCCGGAACCTTCGATCCGCACCGGCCGGGGCACGGCGACAGCCATAACCGCGAGTTCAGCCGGCGCATCGGCGCCAAGGGCTGGATCGGCATGACCTGGCCGAAACAATATGGCGGGCAGGAGCGCAGCTATCTCGAGCGTTACGTGGTGACCGAGGAATTCCGCGTCGCCAATGCGCCGGTGCGACTGCACTTCGTCGCCGACCGGCAGAGCGGGCCCGTTCTGCTCAAATACGCGCCCGAGCACATCAAGGCGGACATCCTGCCGCGCATCTGCCGCGGCGAATTGTGCTTCGCGATCGGCATGAGCGAGCCGGGTTCCGGCTCCGACCTGTTCGCGGCCAAGACCAAGGCGAGCAAGGTCGACGGCGGCTGGCGCATTAACGGCAGCAAGATCTGGACCAGCAATGCGCATATTGCCGACTACATGCTCGGCCTGTTCCGCACCTCGCCGCCCACCAAAGAGAACCGCCGGCACGGGCTCACCCAGTTCCTGGTCGACATGAAATCGCCGGGCATCACGGTCAACCCGATTTACCAGATGACCGGTCAGCACGATTTCAACGAGGTCGTGTTCGACGATGTGTTCGTGCCCGACGATCACGCAATGGGCGAGATCGACGGCGCCTGGAAACAGGCGACCAGCGAACTCGCCTATGAGCGCAGCGGGCCGGAGCGCTTTTTGGAAACCTTCTATGTACTGACCGAACTCATCCGCGCACTTGGGCCCGAGCCGGATATCCGCAGCGCGGAAGGCCTGGGCCGGCTGGCCGCGCAATTGCACACGCTCAGGCGCATGTCGGTCTCGGTCGCCGGCATGCTGCAAGCCGGGCGCGAGCCGGTGGTGGAAGGCTCGATCGTGAAGGATCTCGGCACGATCTGGGAGCAGAAGCTGCCAAACCGGGTACGCGAACTTGCCGCGTTCCTCACACCCGAGACCGGAAACCGCGCGACGCTGGAAGAGCAGCTCGCATTCGCCATCACGGTCGCGCCCAAGCTCACGATCCAGGGCGGCACCACCGAGATCCTGCGCGGCATCATCGCGCGCGGACTCGGCTTGCGCTGAAAGGCACGGTCAAATTGCCCGCCATCGGAAAAATGTTGTGGCCGAAAACCGTGGCCGTGGTCGGCGCCTCGTCCGACCTGCACGGCCTGCGCGGGCGCATCCTCGAAATCATCCTGACCCACCCTTTCGCGGGCACAATCTATCCCGTGAGCCGCAGCGCAAGCGAAGTGCAGGGGCTGAAAGCCTATCCGTCGGTCGCCGCGCTGCCCGAAACGCCCGACCTCGCGATCCTGATCATTCCGGCGATTCACATCGCTGCCGAACTCGAGCGCTGCGGGCGCGCCGGGATCAAGGCGGCCGTCATTCTCTCTTCGGGTTTCGCCGAGGAACCCGGTGAAGCCGGCCAGCGCATGCAGCGCGAGATCGCGGCCATCGCGCGGCGTTACGACATGGCGGTGAGCGGGCCCAATTCCGAAGGATTCGCCAATATCGCCGCCGCCTTTTGTCCGACGTTCAGCCCGGCGCTCGACCGAACCGCCGGTCCAATCGTACCGAAACGCGCGCTCGGCGAACGCAAAGTGTCGGTGATTTCACAAAGCGGCGGGCTCGGCTTTGCATTCTTCGACCGCGCCCGGCCGCGCAATCTCGCGCTTCAGCATGTCGTCACGACCGGCAATGAAGCCGCGCTGGAAATCGCCGACTTCCTCGACGCCATGGTCGACGAGGGCAAGACCGACGTTTTTTTACTGCTCCTGGAAGACGTGAAGACGCCGGAGAAATTCAAGCGTGCCGCCGAAAAGGCGCTTGCCGCTGGCAAGCCGGTCATCGTCGGCAAGATCGGGCAATCGGAGCCCGGCCGCCGGGCGGTGGCTTCCCATACAGCCTCGCTCGCCGGCTCGCATCTCGCCTACCGCGCCATCTTCGATCGCTACGGGCTGATCGAGGCGCGCGATATCGACGAGATGCTCGATCTCGCCGCCGCGTTCCTCGCCTGCGGCGACCGCCTGCCGGCGGGAAACCGCATGGCGATCTGCACGGCATCCGGTGGCGCCGGCGTTTGGATGGCGGATACCTGCGTGGCCGCCGGGCTGGAAGTGCCGGTGCTCGACGATGCGACGCGCAAGGAAATCGACGTCCACCTGCCCTCCTACGGCACCTCGCAGAACCCGATCGATTCCACCGCGCAGGGAGTGCACAAGCTCGGCTATGCCGCCTTCGCCCAGCTTGCGGCGCAGTCGGAATTGATCGACGGGGTGATGGTCGTGGTGACCGCGCGGCGCTCGGCCTTTTTGGAAGGCGATCTGCCCAAGCTCAAGGAACTCAGGCGCACGACGAAGAAACCGGTTCTAATGTGGACCTACACACTGCCCGCAGAGCGCAGCGTCGAAATCCTCAACGAGGCCGGCTATCCACTGTTCATCGGCGCGCCGGGCTGCGCCCGCGCCATGCGCGCTCTCTTGGATTATCGGCTTGCGCGCGAGGGCCTGCTGCGCCGGACGGAGGTCGCTCCTACGCCGCGGCATACGCGCGATGAGGCGCGCGCTGCGCTTGCAGAAGCCGGTACGGTATTGACCGAATGGAAGGCGCGACCGCTGCTTTCCGCCTATGGCATCGGCGCGAACGACGCAGGGATGTTAGCGGTTTCGGCGGAGGAAGCGGAAAGAGCCGCCGCTGCCCTTGGCGGCCCAGTGGCGCTCAAGGTCCAATCCTGCGACATCCCGCACAAGACGGAGGCCGGCGCCGTCGTCTTGAACGTGTCGGGCGGCGCGGCCGCGCGCGCGGCATATGAACGCGTGCTCGCCGCTGCCAGATACCATTGCCCCGCGGCCAAGGTCGACGGCGTGCTGGTGCAGCCGATGGCGCCGGCCGGGCGCGAGGTCATTCTCGGCATCAATCGCGATGCGCGTTGGGGACCGCTGTTGATGGTGGGACTCGGCGGCGTGCTGGTCGAAGCTTTGGGCGACGTGGCGCTCGCGCCCGTCCCGCTCGACCGCGAGGCCGCGCTGCGGTTGCTGTCGCGCCTCACGGGCGCGCGCCTGTTGGGCGCCTATCGGGGCCTGCCGCCCGCCGACATCGGCGCGCTCGCCGACCTGATGGTGAGATTGTCGCGCTTCGCCGCCGATCATGCCGAGGCGATCGCCGAGATCGATCTGAACCCGGTGATCGTACATGGCGAAGGCCAGGGTGTTTCGGTCGTCGATGCGCTGATCGTGAAGCGCCGCGCGGAAGAAACGGAACCACGCGCCGCCGCGGAATAGCAACGAGGAACGATAATTATGAGCGATATCGGCATCGAAAAAACCGGCCACGTCGCCGTGGTCGAGATCAGGCGGCCGCCCAATAATTTCTTCGACATCGCCTTGATCAAGGACATCGCCAGCGCCTTCGAGGATTTCGATCGGGACATTGGCATCCGCGCCATCGTACTTGCCGCGCAAGGCAAAGCGTTCTGCGCGGGCGCCAATTTCGGCGACGGCTCGACGCTCGACAAGGACGGCCAGCGGCCGGACGATCTCGCCCGCGCCAAGGCCGTGCAGCACCTCTATATCGAAGGCAACCGGCTGTTCCGCACCAAAAAGCCCATCATCGCAGCCGTGCACGGCGCGGCGGTCGGCGGCGGACTCGGGCTCGCAATGGTGGCGGATTTCCGCGTCACCTGCCCCGAGGCCCGCTTCTGCGCCAACTTCACGCGTCTCGGCTTCCACCCGGGTTTCGGGTTGACGGTGACGCTGCCCGCCGTCATCGGCTCGACCAAGGCCGCGCTCATGTTCTACACCAGCCGCCGCGTGCCGGGCGACGAGGCCTTCGCCATGGGCCTTGCCGATATGCTGGTGCCGCAAGATCAGGTGCGCAGTGCCGCGCTCGCGCTCGCCGCCGAAATCGCCGAGAATGCGCCGCTCGGCCTGATCGCCACGCGCACGACCTTGCGCGGCGACATCGCCGATCGGGTGCGCCAGGCGACCGAGCGAGAGCTCGCGGAACAGACGCGACTGCGCAAGACCGACGACTTCAAGGAAGGCGTGAAGGCGACGGCGGAACGGCGCCTCCCCAATTTCACCGGACGCTAAGATACAGTTTTAAGAAACGGGAGCAGCATGAACCTTCAAGACAGGACGGCGCTGGCCGCCGACGGGCTATCGCCGAACGTGCTGGTCAATAACGCGGGATGGCACAGCCGGAGGATATTGCCGGGCCGGTCGCCTTCTTCGCCACCGACGAAGCGAGCTTCATCACCGGCCAGGTGATCAGCGTCAGCGGCGGGCTCACCATGGCGGGCTGAGGCGGTTGATCCATATCAGTCCGTCGGCGTTGCTCTCCGACATCTTAGCTGCACGCGCCGGCCGCGCGCGAGCCCGACCGATCCGAGTGGAGACCGCTGGGAGATGCCCCAAGCGAACTCATCGCCTGCACTGCCCGACCTTCCCCATTCGCAGCCCGCCGGCGAAGTGCTGGCGGCACTTGGGGTCGCGCCGGTAACGGGTCTGAGCGACGAGGAAGTCGCGCGCCGTTCGCGGATCTACGGCCCGAATACGATCGTCGCGCGGGCCAAGGTCGCCGCCTTCATCGTCCTCTTGCATCAGTTCAAGAGTCCGGTCGTTTACCTGCTTGCGGCGGCGGCGGCCCTCGCCTTCTATTTCGGCGAATTGGAGGAAGGCGTCGCCATCGCGATCGTTCTGGTGCTCAATTCGGCCATCGGCTTTACGACTGAGCTCAAAGCGGCACGCTCGATCGAAGCCTTGCGCAGTCTCGGAACGCGTTCGGCCCGCATCCGCCGCGACGGCCATACCCGGCTCGTCCCAGCGAACGAAATGGTACCGGGCGACATCGTGCTGCTGGAGGCCGGCGACGCCGTATCGGCCGACCTGCGGCTGGTCGAAGCCTCGAACCTGGCGGCCGACGAATCGACGCTAACGGGAGAATCTGTCGCGGTCGACAAGGCAGTCGAGGCCGTCGCGCGTGACGCACGGCTGGCCGATCGGCACGCGATGCTGTTCAAGGGGACCGCGGTGACGCGCGGCAGCGGCGCCGGCGTCGTGACGGCGACGGGACTTGCGACGGAGATCGGACGCATCTCCCAGCTCGTCGAGGAGGCCGAGCCGGGCACCTCACCGCTGGAGAAAAAGCTCGCGCGGCTCTCCGGCCAATTGGTCTGGGCGACGCTGATCCTCACGGCTCTGATTGCCGCCATCGGCCTGCGTGAGGGCGAAGATCCGTTCCTGATCATCGAGGCGGCGATTGCGCTTGCGGTCGCCGCCATTCCGGAAGGTCTGCCCATCGTCGCCACGCTGACGCTGGCGCGCGGAATGTGGCACATGGCCCAGCAGAATGCGCTGGTCGAACGCCTGTCCGCGGTCGAGACTCTGGGCGCCACGACCGTCATCCTCACCGACAAGACCGGAACACTCACCGAAAACCGGATGACGGTGCGCCGTTTCTGGGTGGCTTCCGGCGAGGTCGAGGTGAACGGCGGCACGGCCGAGCTTGCCGCCGCGGCGGGCGACCCGCAACTTGCCCAGCTTATCCGGGTCGCCGTGCTCTGCAACGACGCCACGCTCGCCGCAAGCGGCAATGAGGGCACCGGCGACCCCATGGAACTGGCGCTTCTGCGCGCCGGCCGGCGGGCGGGCGTCGAACGCCGCGCGCTTCTGCACCGCACCCCGATCGTCCACAAGCACGCCTTCGATACCGCCACGAAGATGATGGCAACGGTGCATCGCGACGGCGAGCATTTCCTCTATGCCGTCAAGGGCGCGCCCGAAGCCGTGCTCGCGGCCTGCGACAACGCGGTGTCCGATGCCGGAACGGCGGCGCTGGACGACGCCGATCGCGCCCAATGGCACGAACGGGTCGAGCACCTCGGCCATCACGGCCTGCGTGTGCTCGCCTGCGCCGCCAAGACGACACGCGACGCCGCGGCGCCGCCCTACGAAGGTCTGACCTTTCTCGGTCTCGTCGCGCTCGAGGATCCGGCCCGCGCCGACGTGCCGCACGCCATTCAGGCCTGCCGGCGGGCCGGTATTCGCGTGGTCATGGTGACGGGCGACCATGCGGTGACCGCGCGCAGCATCGGCCGCGCGGTCGGGCTGGGCGAAGCCGCTGCGACCGTCGTCCAAGGCCGTCATCTCAGCCAGCTCATTGCCGAGAAGAAGCCTGAACTTTTCAAGGCCGGCATTTTCGCGCGCGTGACGCCGGCGGAAAAGCTCGAGCTCGTTCGCGCCTATCAGGAAGCCGGCGACATCGTCGCCATGACCGGCGACGGCGTCAACGACGCGCCGGCGCTGCGGCAAGCCGATATCGGCGTGGCGATGGGGATGCGCGGCACCGATGTCGCGCGCGAAGCCGCCGCGATGATTCTGCTCGACGACGCCTTTCCCACCATCGTGAACGCGATTCGCGAGGGCCGCATCATCTTCGGCAATATCCGCCGCTTCGTCGCTTATCTCTTGTCCTGCAATCTCAGCGAAGTGCTGGTGGTCGGCCTGGCGATCCTGTCGTCGCTTCCTTTGCCGATTCTGCCGCTGCAGATTCTCTATCTGAACCTCGTCACCGACGTATTTCCGGCTTTTGCCCTCGCGATGGGGGAAGGCGAGCGCGACGTGCTCGAGCGTCCGCCGCGCAGCCCGAAGGAGGAAATCCTCGGCCGCCCGCAATGGATCGTCATCGTGCTGCAGAGTTTGATCTTGACCGCCGCGACCTTCGGCGCCCTGGCGCTCGCCCGCCTTGGCCTCGATTTGGATGCCGCCTCGGTGGTGACGGTCAGTTTCCTCACCCTCGCCTTTGCGCAGCTCTGGCATGTCTTCAACATGCGTCACCCGCGCTCGGGCCTGTTGCGCAACGAAATCACCCGTAATCCGTGGCTATGGGGTTCGCTGGCGCTGTGCGCCGCGCTGCTCGCACTGCCGCCCTATATCGAGCCGCTCGCCTATGTGCTGCATTTGACGCCGCCGAGCTTCGCGATGTGGTCCGTCATCCTCGGCATGAGTCTCGTTCCCTTGATCGTGGCGCAGACAATCACCTACGCTCTCGTGCAGTGGCGAAGGAGGCGAGCGGCTTGAAACCCTCGGGAACTGCCGGTTCGTTCAGGACGGCCGTCCCGAACCGTTCGGGCCGATCGCACGTTGATATGCGTCAAAGGTGCCGGAGGCGCAGTCGATAGCATTCCAGAACGCACCGCCCCGGCCGTGGCCGGACGAAGCAAGGAAGTCGGCCGCAGGCACCTCGCATTCGCCGGATGCAATCGGAGTAAGACATGCAAACACCTGTCGAAATCGATTTCCAGGGCATGGACGCGGCTGCGGATACCCGGGCCGCCATCGCCAAGCACGTCGACGAGCTCGAGCAGCGCTGTGGCCGCATCACGGCTGGCCGGGTGGTGCTGAAAGCGCCGGGCGGCCGTCACCGCACCGGCGGGCTGTACGAGATCGCCATCCGTCTCGCCTTGCCGGACGGCCGCGAGGTCAATATCGGCCGCACGCCGCAGAACGACGAACGCTATTCCGACCTCAATTTTGCGCTCAACGATGCCTTCAAACGGGCGCGCCGGCAGTTGCAGGATATGGTCCGCCGCATGCAGGGGGAGGTGAAGCAGCATGACGGACCGCCGATCGGGACCGTGTCGGAACTCGATCCGCTCGGCGAATTCGGCTTCATCGAGACGTCCGACGGACGCGAGATCTATTTCCACCGCAACAGCGTGCTCAACGGCGACTTCCGCGAATTGACCGTCGGCGCGCGCGTCACCTTCGCCGAGGAAGTGGGCGAAAAGGGTCCGCAGGCGAGCACGGTCAAGCTGATGGCCAAGCACGGCCTGAAGACTTAACCGCCGCCGCTTGCCCGCGAACAGGCCGTATTCGTTGAGCTTCCAGTTGTGATCGTTGGCGATGCCGCGTAGCGCGCAAAACGCCCACGTCGGCTCGCGGCGGTCCGCAATGATCCAGGTCAAACGATTCGGCGACCGGTCTTCGGCGCGCTCCATGAAGTCGTTATCGGACGCGGGCCGCAGACCGGTGCCGCCCCCTGTGGACGGCATGGTTAATGACCAAGCCGGAAGCCATTGCACATTCGTCCCCGGCCCCGCATTCTGGCGCAGAAACCACGCAAGAAAAAACAAGACCAATGATCGGGATCGGCAATGCAAGACGAAAAAGAACACGTCGCACTCACCTCGATCGCCGCCTCGGCCGGCCTGACCGTCGCCAAGGCGATCGTCGGGATCGCCACCGGCTCGCTCGCGATCCTGTCCGAAGCCGGTCATTCGCTGATCGATCTCGGCGCCACCGTGATGACCTATGTGGCGGTGCGCATTTCCGGAAAGCCCGCCGACGAACGCCATCACTACGGCCACGGCAAGGTCGAGGCGGTTTCCGCGCTGGCCGAGACTGCGCTTCTGTTCCTGTTGTCGGGTGTGGTGATCTGGGAGGCGGCCAAGCGGCTGATCGAGCACGAAACCCACGCGGTCGAGGCGACCTTCTGGGCCTTCGGCGTGATCGTCGTGTCTATCGTCGTCGATTTCTACCGCGCGCGCGCGTTGTCGCAGACCGCAAAGGACACACAGAGCCATGCGCTGGAAGCCGACGCGCTGCATTTCTCGTCCGATTTATGGTCCTCGCTGGCCGTTCTGGTCGGGCTTACCGGCGTTTATTTCGGCCTGTCCTGGGCCGACTCCGTGGCTGCCCTGGCGGTTGCGGTGCTGGTCTGCGTTGCCGGATGGCGGCTTGGCAAACGTACCATCGACACGCTCATCGACGTGGCGCCGCCCGGCGCCGCTTTCGCCATCACCGCCATCGCCGAGAAGGTGCCGGGCGTGGTGAAGGTCGACCGGGTGCGGGCGCGCGCGGTCGGCGAGACGACTTTTATCGAGCTCGCCGTCGCCGTCAGCCGCACGCTGCCGCTCGATCGCGTCAACGCCATCAAGGCCGACGTTGCGGCCGCCCTGCGAGCACAGGTGTCCGGCGCCGAGCCCGTCGTCACCACCGACCCGGTCGCGCTCAGCAACGAAACCGTGCTCGACCGCATCATGGTGATCGCGCGCAACCGCGCGCTCGCGGTT
>JAKAHJ010000085.1 GCA_021815055.1 Pseudomonadota bacterium
CGCCACCGGATATTGCAGCACGTTCGGCATCATGACGGCGACGCGGGCGCCGCGCTGCAAGCCGAGACTTTGCAGATAGGCGGCGAAAGCGCGCGAGGCCGCGTCGAGCTCAGCATAGGTCAGAGTCTTCCCCATGCAGGCAAAGGCTTCGCGCGCCCGATATGTTTTGAAAGTCTCTTCGAACATCGCTACCAGGGACGGGTAGCGCGTCGCGTCGATGTCGGCGGGGACGCCCGGCGGATAGTGCCGCAGCCACAGCCGTTCCATCTCGTTTCCCCCCTGCGCCGGCGCGGGCATGGCCCGGCGCCGATTCGGCGCAAGCATCAGGCCAATGCGCGCGCCGTGCAAGGCCGGGCGGAGGGGTCAGGTGCGGCTATCGGCGCCGCCGAAGGGGACCAGCGGATTGTCGGTCAGGGCCCTGCGGTCGGGCCGGTCGATGGCAGGGGTGCCGAGAAAGGCCTCGAACAGCTCGCGGACGGTGCGCTCGGGCAGATCGCGGGTAATGAAGACTAGGCGCGTCCGGTGGTCCTCATCGGGCCAGCGCGGGAGCCGCGCGGTCGGATGGAAGACATGCTGCACGCCATGGACGACCACGGGCGTGTCGGGCATTTCGGCGAGTTCCACGATGCCCTTGAGCCGCAGAAGCTGGGCGCCGTAATTCGCGCGGATGAGTTCGAGAAACATTTCCAGCGTGCCCGCCGGTATGGCCTTGTCCGCCGTCAGCACGAAGGACGAGATGTGCTCGTCGTGCCGGTTGCGGTCGAGACGGCCGTGGTCGTGATCGTGCGCGTGACCCTGGTGATGGTCGCCGTGATCGTGGCCGTGCTTGTGCGCGGACGTATCGGCATAGGCTTCGGCGGCGAGCCACTTCTTCACGTCGGGAATCTTGCGCGCGGGATCGTAGAGGCCGCAGCCGAGCAGGCGCTCCGCCGTCGCCTCGCCTTTGGCGGCGTCGAGAATGGGCGCGGCCGGATTGAGCGCGTGCAGACGTTCGAGCATCGCCGCGCGCTGTTCGGCGGTCGCCAGATCGGTCTTGGTCAGCACCAGGCGGTCGGCGACCGCGGCCTGTTTCACCGCCTCTTCGTGGGCGTCGAGCGTCTTGTTGCCATTGACGCAATCGACCGCCGTCACCACGCCGTCGAGCCGGTAGCGCAGCAGCAGATAAGGATGCGCCATCATCGTATGCAGCACCGGCGCCGGATCGGCGAGGCCGGTGGTTTCAAGAAGAACGCGCTTGAACGTGCAGCGCCTGTTGTCGAGATCGCGCAACAGTGTCTCCAGCGCATCGACCAGGTCGCCGCGCATGGTGCAGCACAGGCAGCCGGATTGCAGCAGCACCATGTTATCGCCGACATATTCGACCAGCAGATGATCGAGCGACACGTCGCCGAATTCGTTGATGACGACCGCGGTGTCCTTGAGCGCGGGGTCTTTCAGGAGCCGGTTGAGAAGCGTGGTCTTGCCGGCGCCGAGGAAGCCGGTGAGCACGGTCAAGGGAATCGGCTGCGGCGGCTGCCGCCGCCCGGTATTTTCGGTGCTGTCGCTCATTGAGTGGTCGATGAGACTTTTCGTTTCACCGGCTTCTTGGCCGTTGCCGGCTTTTTGGCCGTTGCCGGCATAGCCGTCTTGGCCTTCTTGGCCTTCTTGCTTTTCGCTGCGTAACCGTGTTTCGCCGCGACCTTCTTTTTCTTCTTGGCGGCGGTCGCGGTCTGCGGGACCGCGTCGGGATGACCGGCCGGGCCGGTGTAGACGACGACCGGCATCTCGGTCTCGACCGGCGGGCCGAGCACGAACTTTTCGTTCGCCGGTTTCAGGCTCGAGAGCATATAGGCTTGGCTGTCGTCGCCGACCGCGGCCGGCGTTTCGTCCGGCTCCTCCTCATTGGCTTCGGACGGCGGCTTGCGCCGATGGCCGCCGCACATTTCTTCACGCAGGTTCGGCGGCTGCGCGTCGATCGGGGCCAGCGCATCGACCGTGCCGAGCGAGGGCGTGAGCCACGACAGGCGATTGCCGTTGAAGCCGTTTTCGAGCAGTTGCGCCGCCTTCTGCGCGCGCACCGCGCCCGACCAGGCGCCGAGCACGACCGCAATGAGCCGCCGGCCGTCGCGCGTCGCGGACGCGACCAGATTGTAGCCGGACGCGCAGATGAAACCGGTCTTCATGCCGTCGGCGCCGGGATAGCGGTCGAGCAGCGTGTTGTAATTGCGCATGACCCGGTTGCCGTAGCGGATGGCGTGGATGTGCCAATAGGAATCGTATTCGGGAAACTGGAGAATCAGCGCGCGCGCGAGAATGCCGAGGTCGCGCGCCGAAGTGACGTGATTCTCGGCCGGCAGTCCGTTCGGATTGACGAAATGCGATTGCGTCATGCCGAGCCGGCGGGCGTTCGCGTTCATCATGTCCGCGAAGCCCGCGATCGAGCCGCCGACGCCTTCCGCGATGGTCACCGCGATGTCGTTTGCCGACTTCACCATCAGCATTTTGAGCGCGTTGTCGACGGTGACGACGGTGCCGGCCTTGAAACCCATCTTGGTCGGCTGCTGCGCCGCCGCGTCGCGCGTCACGGTGAGCGGTGTGTCGAGCGTGATCCGTCCTTCCTTGATTTCGCGCAGCACGGTGTAGGCGGTCATCAGTTTGGTGACGGAGGCCGGATACCAGGGAAGGGTGGCGTTCTCGGCCTGCAGCACCTTGCCGGTCGAGGCTTCGATCAGCAGTTGCGCCTCTGCATGGGCGCGAGGCGCCGTGAGCGACAGAGCGCCGCAGGCCGCGAGGCTGAAGGCCAGAGCACGGAAAGGGAGGGTGCAAAATACGCGCATCGTCGGATCCGGTCGGGTTCTCGGGCCTCGGAAACGGGTGAGTCCCGTGCGCTCTAACAAGTCTATGATTCTAGTGCGGCTTTGGATTTGACGTTCCTATGAAGGCCTCGCGGAAACACAGATAGGAACGTCAAATCCGCCGCACGAGTGCTAAACTAGCGAAGCGCGGGACTGGAGGCAAAGGCGTTAGGGTCCCGGCCAAATTCATGGTAACCGGGAGTCAATCGCCAATTAATGCGACCAAAGTTCGGCAAAGGAGACTTCGATGACCGCGGCAATCGTCGGCTGGGCGCATACGCCCTTCGGTAAGCTCGACGGCGAAAGCGTCGAAAGCCTGATCGTGCGCGTGGCGACCGCGGCGATCGCGGACGCCGGCATCGCGCCCGGCGACGTCGACGAAATCGTGCTCGGCCACTTCAATGCGGGCTTCTCTCCGCAGGATTTTACCGCCTCGCTGGTGCTGCAGGCCTCGCCCGATCTGCGCTTCAAGCGCGCGCTCCGGGTGGAGAACGCCTGCGCCACCGGCTCGGCCGCCGTGCATCAGGGCATCAAGGCGATCGAGGCGCGCGCAGCGCGCATCGTGCTCGCGGTCGGCGTCGAACAGATGACGGCGACGCCCGGCCCTGAGATTGGCCGCAACCTGTTGAAGGCGTCCTATGTGCGCGAGGAGGCCGACATCGAAGGCGGCTTCGCCGGCATCTTCGGCAAGATCGCCTCGCTCTATTTCCAACGGTGGGGCGATCAGTCCGACGCGCTCGCGATGATCGCGGCCAAGAATCACAAGAACGGCGTCGGCAATCCCTATGCGCAGATGCGCAAGGACCTGGGCTACGAATTCTGCCGCACCGAAAGCGAGAAGAACCCGTTCGTGGCCGGGCCGCTCAAGCGCACCGATTGCTCGCTGGTGTCGGACGGCGCCGCCGCTGTCGTTCTCGCCGACGTCGAGACCGCGCTCAGGCTCGGCAAGGCGGTGGTATTTCGTGCCGCCGAACACGTGCAGGATTTCCTGCCGATGTCCAAGCGCGACATTCTGAAATTCGAGGGCTGCGCGCAGGCCTGGGCGCGCGCCTTCGATCGCTCCGGCATCGGCCTTTCCGATCTGTCGCTGGTGGAGACGCATGATTGTTTCACCATCGCCGAGCTGATCGAATACGAGGCCATGGGCCTGACGCCGGAAGGTCAGGGGGCGCGCGCGATCGCGGAAGGCTGGACGCAGAAGGATGGAAAGTTACCGGTGAACCCGTCGGGCGGATTGAAAGCGAAAGGCCATCCGATCGGCGCGACCGGCGTGTCGATGCATGCCTTGGCCGTCATGCAACTCACAGGCGCGGCCGGCGATATTCAGGTGAAAAACGCCGATCTTGCCGGCATTTTCAACATGGGCGGCGCAGCGGTGGCGAACTACGTCAGCATCCTCGAACGCATCCGTTAGCCGTCTTGTTGCCGGGTATTCAACACTCCGGCGGCCGGAGGTCCGGCGCCATGTGCCGTTACGATGGAACCGGCGATATTTTTTGCGTGGTGTGCTCGGCTGCGCGAACGCCCCACGCGCAAATTGATCGCCTGCGAGAACCTGTTACTATTTTCCGTAATACGGGTGTTGAGTCTATTGGCTCCAAATCACGTTTTCGGATTCCCGGCATGAAAGGCGGCGCATGACCAATATTCCGACCGATCTCTTGCGTACATTGGTTGCCGTGGTCGATTTACGCAGTTTCACCAAGGCTGCGGTCATGCTCGGAATGAGCCAGCCGGCCGTCAGCGCCCAGATCAAGCGCCTGCAGTTTCTCCTCAGCGAGGGCCTGTTCGACCGCGCCACGCAAGGCGTGAGCCTCACGCCGCATGGCGAGGCGGTGGTCGGTCATGCGCGGCGTCTGTTGTCGATCAACGACCAGATCGTCGGATTGCGTAACAGCGGGATGCGGCCGGAGCTGGTGATCCGCGTCGGCACCCCGAGCGATTTCGTCGCCTCGATGCTGCCCGATACGCTGGCGCGGTTCCGGTCGCGCTGGCCCGAGGTGAGCTACACCGTGCACACCGACTTCTACGAGCCGTTGATACGTCAGCTCCGCGGCGGCGATATCGATGTCATGATAGCCCTGTCGGAGACCAAGCCGCACGACGCGCGTCACTTCCGCAGTCAGGACGTGGTGTGGGTGCGGGGCGCGGGGACACACTTCGATCCCCACCGTCCGGTGCCGCTCGTCTCCTATGGCGACCCCTGTACCTATCACCGGCTCGCGGTCAAGATCTTGCGGTCGGCCGGCCTGGAATGGGAAAGCGTGTTCACCGGACCGAGCCTGAACAGCGTGAACAATGCCGTCGCCGCTGGGTTCGGCGTGATGGCGATCACGCGGAACCGGGCGATCACCATGGGGATGACCGTCTGGGACGACGGGCCGCTGCCGAAACTGCCCGATCTTTACAGCGGAATCTATGTGCGCGAGGGCGGCCCCAACGCGATCTACGATCAACTCGCCGACGAAATCGCCACGGTCGTCTATCGCGCGCCCGAAGCGCCAGCGAATGTGGCGTTCAATCGCATGACGGTGCGGGTCGCCACTTCAGCAGCGTGAGCCTAGCGAAACCGGCGCTGCTCCGGCGGCGGCAGGTAGGCGGAATCGAAAATGTCGTCCGGCTTGGGCTTGGCATTCTTGAACGTGTAGGCGAGCGCGAGCTGGTCGACTGCGCGTGAAAAGCGCGCCGTGTCGATGCCGCCATAGCCGTTAGCCTTGACCTCCGGCGTCACGATGTCCTGGCGGATCGCGATCATGAGGCGCTCGAGCTCGAGCGCCTTGCTGCCGCCGCCGCTGCGTTTGAATACTGTCTCGATCGCCGCTGCCGGCTGGCGCACCGTTTCCTTGATGCCTTTGAGCACGGCGCGCAGGAAACCCTTCACCGCATCGGGATGTTCGGCGGCGAATTTCGAATTGACGATCACGGCGGTGCCGTAGAGCTCGACGCCGTAATCCGCCATGTTCATCAGCACGATGTCGTCGGCCGGCACGCCGCCGTCCTTGAGGTCGACATAGGAGGCGAACGACAGGCCGGTCACGGCGTCGACCTGGCCGGCCGCCAGCATCGGAACGCGCACGGCCAAGCCGACATTCACGATCTCCACCTTGGCGGCGTCGATGCCGCTCGTCTTCGCGAAGATCGGCCAGACCGCATAAGCCGGATCGGCGGCCGGCGCGCCGAGCCTCTTGCCCTCGAGATCCTTGGGGCTGGCGGTGCCGCGGCTCTTGCGCCCGATCACCGCGTAAGGCGGCCGGTTGTAGACGATGAACACGGCCTTGACCGGCTGTTTCGGATTGGCATCGCGGTACTTGATCAGCGCGTTGATGTCGGCGACGCCCATTTCGTAAAGGCCGGAAGCCACGCGTGCGATCGGCTCGTCCGGCGGCCGCAAGGCGTCGATTGCGACATTCAGGCCTTCGGCCTTGTAATAACCCTTGTCGAGCGCCAGCAGAAACGGCGCTGCCGGACCGTCGAAGCCGCGGTCGAGGGTGAAGCCGATCTTGGTCTGCGCGGCGGCGCCGGTCGCCAGCAGGGCGGCAAGACCTAGGCCTGCCAAAGCCGAGCGGGCGATGTGGTGAACGCCCATCACAGGGCATCCTTCTCTCGCGGGCATGCCGTCGGCGGCACAGGCCCGGACGGTGACGGAATTCCTTGATGCCGAGCAAAGAGCAACATGTCGCAAAGCGCAAGATTTTGCCGCGCGTTTGTGCCGCATTCTGTGACGGTATGGCTAATCCGCGGCCGGCTGTGCGCGGTATCGTTCCCGCATCGCGAGAATCGCCACCGAATGCGTTATGCTGAAAAGCGGAGTCGGAGGCCCGAGCCATGCCAGCGGAACCGGCCGCGGCCGTTACCTGCGATATAACGCCCTTCGCGGCGCCGTATGCGGAGCCCGACGAGGGTCTCGCCGCGGCGCTGCTCGCCGATGCCGGTCGTTCCGACGCCATCGAGGCGGCGATCGATAGCCGCGCCACCCGGCTTGTCGAAGCAATCCGAGGCCGTGTCGGCGGCGTCGGCGGCGTAGAGGATTTTCTGCATGCCTACGCGCTGTCGACCAAGGAAGGCCTGGCCTTGATGGTGCTGGCCGAGGCGCTGCTGAGGGTGCCGGACGCCGACACGGCCGACCGGCTCATCGAGGACAAGCTTGCCAGCGGCGACTGGACCCGCCACGGCACGCGCTCGACCGGATTTTTAGTATCGGCCTCGGCCTGGACGCTCGGCATCAGCGCGCGCGTCATTCACCCGCGGGAAAGCCCGGAAAGCATCGCGCAGGCGCTGGTGAAGCGCCTGGGCATGCCGGCGGTGCGTGCCGCCACGCGTCAGGCGATGCGGCTCCTCGGCTCGCATTTCGTCATGGGCGAGACCATCGAAACGGCGCTCGCGCGGGCCCGCGCGCATCGCGAACAGCTCTATTCCTTCGACATGCTGGGCGAGGGCGCGCGGACCGCCGCCGATGCCGAGCGCTATTTTACCGCCTATGCGCACGCAATTGCCGCGATCGGCGCCGAGGCGGGTTCCGATGCGATGCCGAAGCGGCCCGGGATTTCCGTCAAGCTTTCGGCCCTGCATCCGCGCTATGAGCCGCTGTCGCGCGAACGCGTACTCGAGGAATTGGCCCCGCGCGTGCTGGACTTGGCGCGATCGGCCAAGTCGCATGCGCTACACTTCACCGTCGATGCCGAGGAAGCCGACCGGCTGGAATTGTCGCTCGAAGTGATCGCTAAGGTGTTGCGCGATTCCTCGCTTGCCGGTTGGGACGGTTTCGGGCTCGCCGTGCAGGCCTATCAGAAGCGTGCGCCCGTCGTGATCGATTGGATCGCGCAGGCCGCCGAGGCACTCGACCGGCGCCTGTCGGTGCGGCTGGTGAAGGGCGCCTATTGGGACACCGAGATCAAGCGGGCGCAGGAGCGTGGGCTTGCCGACTATCCGGTGTTCACGCGCAAGGCGATGACCGACCTCTGCTATGCCGATTGCATGCGCCGGCTCTTGGCGGCGCGGCCGCGGCTCTATCCGCAATTCGCCACCCACAATGCGCTGACGGTGGCGAGCGCGATCGAGGATGCCGGCGGCACCGAGGGCTACGAGTTTCAGCGCCTCTACGGCATGGGCGAGGTGCTGTATGAGGAATTGCTGGACGAACTGCCCGCCCTAACGGTGCGCGTCTATGCGCCGGTCGGCGGATATTCCGACCTGCTCGCCTATCTGGTGCGGCGGCTGCTGGAGAACGGCGCCAATTCTTCCTTCGTTTCGGTGGTGGCCGATCCCAATGTGCCGGTCGAAACGATCCTGCGGCGTCCGCAGAGCTGGATCGGCGATGCCGCGCATGCGCGCCATTCGCATATTCCGTTGCCGCGCGACCTGTTCGCGCCGCAACGGCGCAATTCGACGGGCATCGAATTCGGCGAGCGCGCCGCGCTCGATGCGCTGCTCGGCGCCATCCGCGCCGCGCCGCCAGATATCGAGGCCGCGCCGCTGATCGATGGCGTCGCGGTGGCTGGGCGTATCCGCGATGTGCGCTCGCCGATCGACGGCAACCGCATAGGGACGGTGCAGGAGGGCGATGAAAGCATCGTCGTATCCGCCATGTCGGCGGCGTCCGCGGGCTTTGCCGGTTGGAACGCGACGCCCGTCGCCGAGCGTGCCGCGGCGCTCGAACGCGCCGCCGATCTGATCGAAGAGAATCGCGCGCGCCTGATCGCGCTCATGCAAACGGAAGGCGGCAAGACGCTCGAGGACGGCGTCTCGGAAGTGCGCGAGGCCGCCGATTATTGCCGTTACTATGCGGCCGAGGCGCGCCGCGCACTGGCGCCGCAATCGCTGCCGGGGCCGACCGGCGAGAGCAACGAACTGCGCTATCGCGGACGCGGCGTCTTCGTCTGCATCAGCCCGTGGAACTTCCCGCTGGCAATTTTCACCGGCCAGATCGCCGGTGCGCTCGCCGCCGGCAATGCGGCGGTCGCCAAGCCGGCCGAGCAGACTTCGCTTTTCGCCTTCGAGGCGGTGAAGCTTCTGCATGCCGCCGGCATACCGGCCGGCGCGCTGCATCTGGTGCCGGGCGACGGCGCGGTCGGCGCCATGCTCACGGCCGACCGGCGGGTGGCCGGTGTCGTCTTCACCGGCTCGACCGAGGTCGCCCACCTCATCAACCGTGCACTGGCGGCCAGGGACGCGCCGATCGTGCCGCTGATCGCCGAGACCGGCGGCATCAATGCCATGATCGTCGATGCCACCGCGCTGCCCGAGCAGGTGACCGACGACGTGATTGCCTCCGCCTTCCGCTCCGCCGGTCAGCGCTGCTCGGCGTTGCGGCTGCTATGCCTGCAGGACGACATTGCCGGGCGGGTGCTCGAAATGGTCGCCGGTGCCGCGCGCGAGCTGGCTGTGGGCGATCCGCGCGAGCCGTCGACCCAGGTCGGCCCGGTGATCGACGCCGAAGCCAAGGACCGGCTCGAGCGCTGGATCGCCGAAATGGAGTCGCACGGCGCGGTGCGTTTCCGTTGGGACGCCGGGCGGCGGCTGCCGGCTACGGGCACCTATGTCGCGCCGGCCATCGTCGAACTCGACCGCGCGCGCGAGCTCAAGGAGGAAGTGTTCGGCCCGGTGCTGCATGTCGTGCGCTGGAGGAGCGACGAGCTTGACGCTCTTCTCGACGATGTGGCGAGCAACGGCACCGCGCTCACTCTCGGCATCCATTCACGCATCGAGGCGACGGTCGTGCATATCGTGGCGCGGCTTGCCAATGGCAATGTCTACGTCAACCGCAACATGATCGGCGCGGTGGTAGGCTCGCAGCCTTTCGGCGGCAGCGGTCTGTCCGGCACCGGCCCCAAGGCCGGCGGGCCGAACTATCTGCGGCGTTTTGCCTTGGAGCAGGTTGTGACGATCAACACGGCGGCCTCGGGAGGAAACGCGACGTTGCTGGCGGACGAGGAGTAGGGGGCGAAGCCCGGCCGCCTCGCGATCGCTCCGGCGGTAAGCCTAACGCGCCTTTTTCGGCCCCAAGCAGGCAAACATTAACCGGATCGGTCGACAGATCAGTTATTCTCTGCAAATGGCTGATTCGGTTTCCAAACTTTATGACGCCGTTATCGCGGTGCAGGGTGAAGACCCGGCGAAATCGCGGACCGCGCGTCTGCTGCGATCGAGCCGTGCCAAGATGGCCAAGAAGCTCGCCGAGGAAGCCGTCGAGGTGGTCATCGACGCCGTGAACGGCGAGCCCGAGGCGGTGGTCCGGGAAAGCGCCGACCTGCTTTACAATCTGGTCGTACTCTGGGTACACGCTGGCGTCCGGCCCGAGGATGTTTGGGCCGAAATGCGGCGGCGCGAACTGCTGTTCGGACTTGCGGAAAAAGTGCCAAAGGATCTAGTACAAGCCCCGCCGCGGCGGAAGGTTGTGACCCTGGAACCGCGGCGCGTCCGTCGGCGCCGCTGATCCTTAGTTTCCTCGCGTGAGTACCCCATGACCGTTGAGGCCGCAGCGCCGCGCTCCCTGCTACGCCGTCTCTATAACTGGTGCGTCGACGCCGCCCACAAGCCGCATGCCATGTGGACCATGGCGGCGATCGCCTTTGCCGAGAGCTCGTTCTTTCCGGTGCCGCCCGATGTGATGCTGGTCCCGATGGCGCTGGCGCGCCCGCAGCGCGCCTACGTCATGGCGGCTTGGTGCATGGTGGCGTCGGTCCTGGGCGGGCTGGTCGGCTATGCCATCGGCGCACTGCTTTACGACTCGGTCGGGGCCTGGCTGATCCATCTCTACGGCTATGGCGACAAGGTCGAGGCGTTCCGCGAGTTTTACGCGCAATGGGGCGCCTGGATCATCCTGCTCAAGGGCCTGACGCCGATCCCGTTCAAGATCGTGACCATTACGTCCGGCTTCGTTGGCTACAATCTCGGCCTGTTCATCCTGTTCTCGATCATCACCCGCGGCGGGCGTTTTTTCCTGCTCGCCTTCCTGCTGCACCGCTATGGCGATCGCGCCCGTCACATTATTGAAAAACGCCTAGGGCTGTGGGTGACTTTGGGGGCCATGGTGCTCGTCGCTGGCATCGTCGCCGCGCTATATTTGATCTGACCGAATCGGCGCATCTCATTTTCGCCATCCGGCGGCCTTATCTGTGAATCCGCCGGCGGGGAGCGCCGCCGGATTTCCGCGGGCCGTCTGCGGGATGCCGGGTGTGAAGGGCATGAGAATCGGACGCGCGAACAGGCATCCGGCGTATGCGGCGGCGCCCGCCATGCGGGCCTGTCTTTGCGCAAGTGCATTTGTGCTGGTGTCGGCCCTGGCCGCGGCACAGGAGCAGACGCCAGCCCCGCAGCGGCCGCAGGGCGGCGGGTTCTTCGGTTCCGTGTCGCGCTGGTTCGACCAGCAGGCCACCCAGCTTCATTCAACTTTCAAAGATGCCGGGCGGCGCGTCGAGAATTTCGGCCGCGATGCCGGTTTGGCCGCGAGGGACACGGCTCAAGGCGCCAGGGATGCCGCCGACGTGGTCGCGCGCATACCCAATACCCGCGTCGTCGCCGGCCATGCCAAGTGCCTGATCGCGCCCAACGGCGCGCCCGACTGCGTTGCCGCCGCCAATGCCGTGTGCAAGTCGAAGGGCTTCCAGTCCGGCAAGAGCGTCGACATGACCACCGCCGAGATCTGCCCGCCCAAGGTCTACATGGCCGGCCGCTCGAGCGGGCGGGAATGCACCGCCGAGACCTTCGTGTCCCGCGCGCTGTGCCAATAGCGCGCGGCAGCCGATCTTCTTCACCGTCATTCCGGGGCCGGCCGAAGGCCGGAACCCGGAATCCATAACCACCGATGCTGCGGAGTATGGATTCCGGGTCCGCTCGCGGAGTTTATCATCGGGCCGGCCAAAGGCCGGACCCGTTGGCTCGCGTCCCGGAATGACCGGATCGCT